>NZ_JAOPXP010000198.1 GCF_025965085.1 Marmoricola sp. | reverse complement strand
CACGTGCGCAGCTTGGGGGCCTCGCCGCCGATCGCGGTCTTGGCGGTGCGCAGGAAGTTCGACACCGACACCCCGGGAACCTCGACGGGGTACTGCATCGCGAGGAACAGCCCGGCGCGGGCACGCTGGTCGACGCTCATCGAGAGGACGTCCACGCCGTCCAGCGTGATCGAGCCCTGCGTGACGGTGTACTTCGGGTGACCGGCGATCGAGTAGGCCAGCGTGGACTTCCCCGATCCGTTCGGTCCCATGATCGCGTGGGTCTGACCACCGTTGATGGTCAGGTCGACGCCCTTGAGGATCTCCTTGGGCCCGTCCTCGGTCTCGACCGAGACGTGCAGGTCCTTGATCTCCAGCGTTGCCATGTCAGTTGTCTCCTAGTTCGATCAGTACGTCGTCGCCGTTGATCAGGACGGGGAAGACGGGAACGGGTTCGGTGGCCGGCAGCCCGGTGGGCTTGCCGGTGCGCAGGTCGAAGCGCGAGCCGTGCAGGAAGCACTCGATGGTGCAGTCCTCGACGTCGCCGTCCGAGAGCGGTACGGCGGCGTGGCTGCACTCGTCCTCGATGGCGAAGACCTCGTCGTCGTGCTTGACGAGCGCCACTGCGAGGCCGTCGACCTCGACCCTGAGCGGGGTGTCGTCGGAAAGGTCGCCGAGAGCGCAGGCGCGCTGGAACGTCACGTGGTCTCCTCGGGGGCAGTCGCACCGGTGATCCTGCCGACGTTCTTCTCCAGCTCCGTCTCCACGGTCAGGACGAGCTGCTCCTCGAGGTCGGGCACGCCGATCTTGCGGATCAGGTCGTTGAAGAACCCGTGCACGACCAGCCGGCGCGCCTCGGACTCCTCGATCCCGCGCGAGCGGAGGTAGAACAGCTGGTTGTCGTCGAAGCGCCCGGTGGCCGAAGCGTGCCCGGCTCCTACGATCTCGCCGGTCTCGATCTCCAGGTTGGGCACCGAGTCGGCCTGGCAGCCGTCGGTGAGCACGAGGTTGCGGTTCTCCTCGTAGGTCTCGATGCCCTCGGCGACCTTGCGGATCAAGACGTTGCCGATCCACACCGCGTGGGCGCCCTCGCCCTGCAGCGCGCCCTTGTAGACGACGTTGCTGCGGGTGTGCGGCTGGTTGTGGTCGACGAAGAGGCGGTGCTCGATGTGCTGGCCCTCGTCGGCGAAGTACATGCCGAGCATCTCGACGGAACCGCCGGGACCTGAGTACTCGACCGTGGCGTCGTGGCGGACCACGTCACCCCCGATGGAGACGGCGATGTGGCGCAGCGTCGCGTCGCGTCCGACCCTGGCGTGCTGGGTCGAGTGGTGCACGGCGTCGTCGGCCCAGTCCTGGACGGTGACCACCGTGAGCTCGGCGCCGTCACCCACGACGATCTCGACGTTCTCGACCAGCGTGGCCGTGCCCTGGAAGCGCAGCACCACGGTCGCCCTCGAGAACGCTCCCGCACGCACGACCAGGTGGCCCGCCGACGCAACCTCGTTGCCGGTGCCGGTCAGCGTGACGGTGGTGGCCTCGTCACCGGTGTGCTCCCGGGGGACATCGACGAGGAACACCGAGTCCGCGGCGGCCCAGGCGCGGGCGCTCACGCGGTCCGGCGGCACCAGGCCCGAGGTGCCGCGGGACTCGTGGTCCGCAGCCACCCGCTCCGCGGTGACACCGGCGGCGGGGTTCACCTCGATGTCGAGGCAGTGACCGGCAAGCGAGGCATCGTCGTGGATGCCCCGCAGCCGCTTGAGCGGCGTGAACCGCCACACCTCCTCGCGGCCGGTGGGGACCGCGTGGTCGGCAAGGTCGAAGGACCCGTCGGGGTGAAGGTGGCTCAGCACCTTCTCGACGGGCATTTCGAGCGCGTCGCGCACGCTCTCGGTTGCAACACTCACAGAATCTGTACTTCCTCAGGTCGGTAGGTAGACGCCCACGGAGATCTGGGCGCCCGCTCTGGAAGGGGCGGCGTCAGCCGACCGCTCCCTCCATCTGGAGCTCTATGAGCCGGTTCAGCTCGAGGGCGTACTCCATGGGGAGCTCCTTGGCGATCGGCTCGACGAAGCCGCGCACGATCATCGCCATCGCCTCATCCTGCTCCATGCCTCGGGACATCAGGTAGAACAGCTGGTCGTCGGACACCTTGGAGACGCTCGCCTCGTGACCCATCGACACGTCGTCCTCGCGGATGTCGACGTAGGGATAGGTGTCGGAGCGGCTGATCTGGTCGACCAGGAGCGCGTCGCAGAGCACGTTGCTCTTCGAGCCGTGCGCACCCTCGTTGATCTGGATCAGTCCTCGATACGACGTACGACCGCCGCCACGGGCCACCGACTTCGACAGGATCGAGCTCGAGGTGTTCGGGGCGGCGTGCACCATCTTGGCGCCCGCATCCTGGTGCTGGCCCTCGCCGGCGAAGGCGATCGACAGCGTCTCGCCCTTGGCGTGCTCGCCCATCAGGTAGACGGCGGGGTACTTCATCGTCACCTTGGAGCCGATGTTCCCGTCGACCCACTCCATCGTGGCCCCGGCCTCGCAGGTCGCGCGCTTGGTCACGAGGTTGTAGACGTTGTTCGACCAGTTCTGGATCGTGGTGTAGCGCACGCGGGCGCCCTTCTTCACGATGATCTCGACGACCGCCGAGTGCAGCGAGTCCGAGCTGTAGATCGGCGCCGTGCAGCCCTCGACGTAGTGCACGTAGGAGTCCTCGTCGGCGATGATCAGCGTGCGCTCGAACTGGCCCATGTTCTCGGTGTTGATGCGGAAGTACGCCTGCAGCGGGATCGAGACGTGAACGCCCTTCGGCACATAAACGAAAGAGCCTCCCGACCATACGGAGGTATTCAGTGCGGCGAACTTGTTGTCGCCCGCCGGAATCACGGTGCCGAAGTACTCATCGAAGAACTCGGGGTGCTCGCGGAGCGCGGTGTCGGTGTCCATGAAAATGACACCCTGGGCTTCCAGCTCCGCGTTGATGGAGTGGAACACGACCTCCGACTCGTACTGTGCGGCAACGCCGGAGACGAGGCGCTTGCGCTCGG
>NZ_JAOPXP010000197.1 GCF_025965085.1 Marmoricola sp. | reverse complement strand
CCCAGCGCCATGGACAACCGGCCACTGAAGTGGGAGGAGTTCGTCGACCGCATTGGGCAGACGATCTATCTCTCCGCCACCCCGGGAAAGTACGAGATCAGCAAGGGCGGCGGCATCGACAACGTCGTCGAGCAGATCATCCGGCCCACCGGCCTGATCGACCCCGAGGTCGTCGTCAGGTCGACCAAGGGCCAGATCGACGACCTGATGCACGAGATCGGGCTGCGGGTGGAGCGCAACGAGCGCGTCCTGGTCACCACGCTGACCAAGAAGATGTCGGAGGACCTCACCGACTACCTCCTCGAGAACGGCGTCCGCACCCGCTACCTGCACTCCGAGGTCGACACCCTCAAGCGCATCGAGCTCCTGCGCGACCTCCGGCTGGGGGAGTACGACGTGCTCGTCGGCATCAACCTGCTGCGCGAGGGCCTCGACCTCCCCGAGGTGTCTCTGGTCGCGATCCTCGACGCCGACAAGGAGGGCTTCCTGCGCTCGGACAAGTCGCTGATCCAGACGATCGGCCGTGCGGCGCGCAACGTCTCCGGCCAGGTCGTGATGTACGCCGACCGGATGACGCCCTCGATGGAGCTGGCGATCGACGAGACCAACCGCCGGCGCGAGAAGCAGGTCGCCTACAACACCGCCCACGGCGTCGACCCGCAGCCGCTGCGCAAGAAGATCGCGGACATCACCGAGATGCTGGCCCGCGAGGACGAGAACACCCAGGAGCTGCTGGAGACCTGGCAGGGCACCGGCGCCCGCGGCGACAAGAGCAAGAAGGCTCCCGTCCCCGGGCTCTCGCGGATGCACGAGCGGTTGCCCGACACGGCAGGGATTCCCTCGAGCGACCTGGCCGACCTGGTGCAGCAGCTGTCCGAGCAGATGCGGGCGGCTGCGGCCGAGCTCCAGTTCGAGGTGGCCGCCAGGTTGCGCGACGAGATCTCGGAGCTGAAGAAGGAGCTTCGCCAGATGATGGAGGCGACCAGGTGAGGCCGAGTCTGGCCGGGAGCTTCCCGCGAGGCAGGCGATGAGCAGGGAGGTGCAGGTCACCTTCGACTGCGCCGACCCGGACGCGCTGTGCAGGTTCTGGGTCGAGGTCCTCGGCTACCAGCAGCAGCCGCCACCGCCCGGGTTCGCGACCTGGGACGCGTTCCTCGAGAGCATCGACGTCCCTGTCGCGCTGCGCAACGAACGCTCGGCTGCCGTCCCGGTGGAGGGCACCGGTCCCCGCCTCTTCTTCCAGAGGGTCCCGGAGGGCAAGACGGTGAAGAACAGGGTCCACCTCGACGTCCGTGCTGCGCCCGGGATCGAGGGGGCCGAGCGGATGGCGGTGCTGGAGGCCGAGGCGGAGCGCCTGGTCGCCCTGGGCGCCACCCGTGCGGCCCGACAGGAGCCCGGCGTGGACCTGAGCGCCGGCCACATCGTGATGGCCGATCCGGAGGGCAACGAGTTCTGCCTCGACTGAGGAGTGCCCACCGCCGCCGGTAGGATTGGGGGAGTGTCATCCTCCCCTCGGTCCTCCGCCCGATCCCCGCTCCGAGGACCCTGGGTGGTCTGGACGGTCGGCCTACTGGTCTACGTCCTCGCCGTCTTCCACCGGTCCTCGCTCGGAGTCGCCGGCCTCGTCGCCGCGGAGCGCTTCCACATCTCCGCCACCCAGCTGGCGACGTTCACGATGCTCCAGCTGCTGGTCTACGCCGGCATGCAGATCCCGGTCGGGCTCGCGGTCGACCGCTTCGGTTCCCGCAGTGTGCTGTTCACCGGTCTGGTCCTGATGACGATCGGCCAGGGGGTGTTCGCCTTCGCCGAGACCTTCCCGGTCGCACTGGTGGCCCGCGGATTCGTCGGGGTGGGGGACGCGATGACGTTCATCTGCGTCCTGCGGCTGGTGAGCACCTGGTTCCCGCAGCGTCGGATCCCACTGGTCACCCAGCTCACCGGCATGCTGGGACAGCTGGGCGCCATCGCTGCGGCCGTGCCGATGACCTGGGCGCTGAGCCAGTTCGGATGGTCGCGGGCCTATCTGGTCGCCGCCTCGATCGGGGTGGTCCTGGGGGTGGCGGTGCTGGTGCTCCTCCACGACGCCCCGGAGGACCGCAACCTGCGCGGACCCCGGCTCTCGCTCGGCGCGATCAAGGAGAGCCTGGTGGCCTCGTGGGCGCACCCGGGCACGCGCCTGGGGTTCTGGATGCACTTCACCACGCAGTTCAGTGCCACCACGCTGAGCCTGCTGTGGGGCTATCCCTTCTTCGTGCGGGGCGAGGGACGGTCGCCGTCCACCGCCGGTCTGCTGCTCACCCTCGTCGTGGTCGCGATCATCTGCAGCGGCCCGGTCCTCGGCTGGCTCGTGGGGGCGCATCCGTGGCACCGGTCGACCTTCGTGCTCAGCACGATCGCGGCCATCGTCATGGTCTGGACGATCGTGCTGCTCTGGCCGGGTGACGCGCCTCTGGCGGTGCTCATCCTGCTGGCCTTCGTGGTGGGCCTCGGCGGCCCGGCCTCCATGATCGGCTTCGACGTGGGCCGGACCTCCAACCCCTCCCACCGTCTGGCAAGTGCGACCGGAATCATCAACCAGGGCGGCTTCCTCGCCACCCTGTTCCTCGTCGTCGCCATCGGGTTCGTGCTCGACTGGCGCACCCCGGGCGGCGGGACCAACTACCCCGCCTCCGCCTTCCGCTGGGCCATGAGCGTGCAGTACCTCCTGTGGGCGGTCGGGGTGGTGCAGATCTGGAGGTACCGCGTCCGGGCCAGGGCGCTCGCCCTGCGGGAGCAGGCCGGAGTCGTGGAGCGCGACGAGCTGGGCAGCGAGGACGACCCGCGGCTCACGAACGTGGACTGACCGCTACCGCTTGTCGCGCACCGTCATCGCCACGAGGCGCGAGATCACCATGGCGACGTACAGCACCCCGGAGACCTGCTCCAGGATCACCACCGACCTCGCGTGGCTGCCCGCCGGCAGTATGTCGGAGAGGC
>NZ_JAOPXP010000225.1 GCF_025965085.1 Marmoricola sp. | reverse complement strand
GACCACCGAGAACTGCACGAGGAACGGCACGAGCTTGAAGTCACCGAGGTCGAAGGATCCGGGCGGGTAGTGCAGCGTGAACAAGACGATCGTGAGGATGCCGAACAGGACCAGGAAGCCGTAGGTCAGGCCCTGCTCCATCCGGTGGATGAAGTCATAGCCGACGACCGCCGCGACGGTTGCCACCACCGTGACCACGACGATCCACAGCTTGACGCCGCCGTGGACGGTGGTGTCGAGGGCCTCGGCCGCCAGAATGCTGTTGAAGACGTTGAAGCCGGCGTACTGGAGGTAGGCGAAGAGCCATACCAGGATCGCGCCGACGTAGCCGAACTGCGGCCGTGACTGGATCATCTGCGGAAGCCCGAGCTGCGGCCCCTGCGCCGAGTGCGCGGCCATGAAGAACGTGCCGACGAGCACGCCGAGGACGATCGCGATCAGGCTCCAGACGAGGTTTCCCCCCGCGCTCACGCTCACGACCCCGACGGCAAGCGTGGCGATCTGGGCGTTGCTCATGAACCAGAGCGGGCCGAGGTGCCAGAGCTTGCCGTGCCGCTCGGAGAGCGGCACGTAGTCGATGGAGCGGATCTCCGGGCCTCGACGGGAGCCGGCCTGCTGCACCTCAGCGGTCATGAATCGATCGTGCCACGCCACCTCGCTGTTCAGCCCCCCGGAGAACCCCCGGATTCTCCCGCGCGGATCAGCCGCCGATCCGGTCGAGCACGATCGGGGTGGGCTCGCACGACGACCCGCTGGGCGCGACGTCCAGCCCATCCTCGAGCGACTCGAGCGCCCGCGCGAAGCGCTCCGGCTCGTCGGTGTGCAGGGTCAGCAACGGCTGCCCCATGGTGACCGGGTCGCCGGGGCGCGCGTGCCACTCGACACCCGCACCAGCCTGGACGGTCGCGCCCTGCGTCGCCCGCCCGGCTCCCAGCCGCCACGCGGCCATGCCCACCGCCATCGCGTCGAGGCGGGTGAGCACACCGGTGGACGGTGCCGTGACCACGTGCGTCTCCCTCGAGGTCGGGAGCTCGGCGTCCGGGTCACCGCCCTGGGCGGCGACCATCCTCCGCCACGCGTCCATCGCGCCGCCGGAGGACAGCACCTCGGCGGGGTCGACGTCGTCGCGTCCGGCACCGGCGAGCATCTCCCGGGCGAGGGCGACGGTCAGCTCGACGACGTCGCTCGGACCGCCACCTGCGAGGACCTCGACCGACTCGCGCACCTCGAGAGCGTTGCCTGCGGTGAGCCCGAGCGGCGTGGACATGTCGGTGAGCAGCGCGACCGTGCGCACGCCGGCGTCCGTGCCCAGCGCGACCATAGTCTCGGCGAGCTCGCGGGCACGCTCGAGGTCCTTCATGAACGCACCCGTGCCGACCTTCACGTCGAGCACGAGCGCACCGGTGCCCTCGGCGATCTTCTTGCTCATGATCGAGGAGGCGATCAGCGGGATCGCCTCGACCGTCCCGGTCACGTCGCGCAGCGCGTAGAGCTTCTTGTCGGCCGGCGCGAGACCCGACCCGGCCGCGCAGATGACCGCGCCGACGTCCTCGAGCTGGGCGAGCATCGCCTCGTTGGACAGCGCGGCCTGCCAGCCCGGGATCGACTCCAGCTTGTCCAGCGTTCCGCCGGTGTGCCCGAGGCCGCGGCCCGAGAGCTGGGGCACCGCGACCCCGCAGGCCGCGACCAGTGGGGCCAGCGGCAGCGTGATCTTGTCGCCGACGCCGCCCGTCGAGTGCTTGTCGGCAGTGGGCCGGGACAGCGCGGAGAAGTCCATCCGCTCACCGCTGGCGATCATCGCGTTCGTCCACCGTGTGATCTCGCGACGGTTCATCCCGTTGAGCAGGATGGCCATCGCCAGCGCCGACATCTGCTCGTCGGCGACCTCTCCCCGCGTGTAGGCGTCGATCACCCAGTCGATCTGGCTGTCGCCGAGCTCGGCGCCATCGCGCTTGGCGATGATCACCTCGACCGCGTCGTGGGCTGCCATCAGACCTCCTGGGGGTGGGTGCCGACGACGACCCTACGAAACCCGCGCAGCACGAACGTGCCGCGGCTCTCCGGCTCGCCGACCAGCCGCAGGCCCGGGTGGGTCGCGAACAGGGCGGTGAGTGACTCCACCAGCTCCATCCGGGCCAGCGGAGCCCCGAGGCAGAAGTGCACTCCCGCCCCGAAGGCGAGGTGCGGGTTGGACTCGCGCCCCGGGTCGAAGGTGTCGGCGCCGGCGAAAACGGCCGGGTCGCGGTTGGCCGCCCCCAGCAGGGCCGCGACCTTCTGCCCCTCCTCGACCACGACGCCCCCGACCTCCACGGTCTGCGTCGCCGTGCGCTCGAAGAGCTGCAGTGCCGAGTCGAAGCGCAGCATCTCCTCGACCGTCAGGGCAGCGTCTGCGCCAGGTCGGAGCCCGCGCGAGAGGAGCGCGACCAGCCCGTTGCCGAAGACGTTCACCGAGGCCTCGTGGCCGGCGTTGAGCAGCAGCACGACGGCTGCGACCAGCTCGTCCTCGGCCAGTCCGGCGGCCAGCAGGTCGGTCGTCAGGTCCTCCCCGGGCTCCCTGCGCCGGCGGTCGAGGTGCTCGCGCACGTGGTCGGCGAACTCCGTGGCCGCTGAGACGGCCTCGTCGACGACCTGCTGGGAGGGCGAGGGCTCGTACATCCGCACGATCGCCTGCGACCAGGTGCGCAACGCCGGCACGTCGGTGGTCGAGAGCCCGATGAGCTCGGCGATGACCAGGACGGGAAGCGGCTCGGCGTACTCCCCGATGACGTCGAAGCCGGCGGGGTCCACCTCCGCGAGCAGGGACGCCGCCAGGGACCGCACCCGCGGCCGCAGCCGCTCGACGTGGCCCCGGTTGAACGCCCCGGCGACCGCGCGTCGCAGACGGGTGTGCTCGGGCGGCTCGTTCTCCATCATCTGGTGGCGGTGCAGCAGGTTGAACGGCTCCAGGTAGGCGGCCGGCTCCCGGTCGAGCCAGATCCGCCCGAGGCTGCGGTTGCGCAGCACGGCGCCGGCCGCGGCGTGGGTGAACGTGAGCCACATGCCGCTCGGCTCGTGCCAGGCCACGTCGTGGCGGCTGCGCTCGCGCGCGAAGTGCGGGTAGGGGTCCGCGACGACGTCGGCGGCGCCGAGGTCAATCGAGGTCGTGGGGGCCGAAGGCATCCGGCAGCACCTCGTCCATGCGGCGTTCTCCCGAGGCCGTGAGCAGCAGGAGCTCGGGGCCGCCGTTCTCGATGAGCAGCTGACGGCACCGCCCGCACGGCATGATCACCTCGGACCTGCCGTTCACGCAGACCGCGTGCGTGAGCCGGCCACCCCCGGTGATGTGCAGCTCGGAGACCATGCCGCACTCCGCGCACAGGGCGACGCCGTACGCCGCGTTCTCCACGTTGCAGCCGATCACCACGCGGCCGTCGTCGACCTGGGCAGCCGCGCCGACCGGGAAGTGGGAGTACGGCGCGTAGGCGTGCGTCGCTGCCTCGACAGCACGGGCCTTGAGCGCGTCCCAGTCGAAACCGTGCCCGGACCCGGTCATCCCGCGGAGCCCTTGCGGTAGACCTGTCCGTCGGCTGCCGGCATGCGTAGTCGCTGGGAGGCGAACGCGAGCACCAGCAGCGTCGTGATGTACGGCGCCATCTGCGTGAACTCACGGGGCACCACGTCGGTCAGGAGGTACCACGCGAGGAAAGCCGCGCCGAAGACCAGCGAGCCGACCGCGGCCCGCCGGGAGCCGCGTCGCAGCTGCAGCAGGGCAACGAGGACCAGCAGCGCGGCGACGCCGAGCAGGAGCGCGTGCACCGAGACGGTGCCCTCCCGGAACGGGAGCGCCTGGGTGTAGCCGAACAACGTGGAGCCCATGAACAGGCCGGTGGGGCGCCAGTTGCCGAAGATCATGGCGGCCAGTCCGATGTAGCCGCGTCCACCCGTCTGGCCGACCTGGAACCCCGAGGACGAGACCAGCGCCAGGTAGGCACCGCCCAGGCCGGCCAGTCCGCCGGAGACCATGACCGCCAGGAACTTGTAGCGGTAGACGTTGACGCCGAGCGACTCGGCGGCCGCGGGGGCCTCCCCGCAGGAGCGCAGCCGCAGCCCGAACCGGGTGTGCCACAGCAGCCAGATGCTCCCGAAGATCAGCACCAGCCCGAGCACGGTCAGCACCGAGAGGTTCTTGGTGAACATCTCGATGACGGCAGCCAGGTCGCTGACCAGGAACCAGTGCTTGCCCTCCAGCGTGTTCATCGGGTCGGAGATGAAGGCGATGTCGATGGCGGGCGGTGTCTTCAGGGACGGCGACTGGGTGGGTCCACCGCCGGGCAGCCCGGAGAAGAATGCCTCGGCCAGGAAGCCGGCCACGCCCGCGGCGATGATGTTGATCGCCACACCGGACACGATGTGGTCGACGCCGAAGACGACCGTGGCCAGCCCGTGCAGGGCACCGCCGACCACCCCGAAGATGACCGCGCCGAGGACACCGGCGACGAAGCCGTAGTGGTAGGTGAAGTAGCCGGCGCCGAGGGTGCCGAGGATCATCATCCCCTCGAGCCCGATGTTGACGACGCCCGCTCGCTCCGCCCACAGCCCGCCGAGTCCGGCCAGCGCGATCGGCATCGCCGCGGTCAGCGTGACCGTGAGCGTGCCCGACGAGGTCAGCTGCGTGGCGCCGCTGACCACGCGCACGAGCGAGAGCAGCACGAAGCCGGCGACCACGTAGAGGTAGATCCGGTTCCGGCGGTGCTTGTGCTCCTCCGGGGTCTCCAGGGGCGGCGGAGCCATGTCGGCCACGACAGTCATGAGACGGGCTCCTTCGGCTGGGGTGCGGGCTGCGCCTCGAGCTGCTCGCCCACGGAGGCCTGTTCGAGTCGGACCCGGTAGCGGCGCACGATCTCGTAGGCGATCACGACCGCGATCACGATGACGCCCTGCGTGACGGCCACGATGTCCGGGGAGACCCCGACGAGGATGTTGAGCAGGTTGCCCTGCTCGGTCAGGAAGGCGAAGATCAGCGCGCCGAACGCGATCCCGACCGGGTTGTTGCGCCCGAGCAGCGCGACGGCGATGCCGGCGAAACCGATCCCGGTCTGGAACGACGAACCGTAGTTGTGGGCGTCGCCGAAGAGGGTCGGCATCCCGATCAGGCCCGCGACCGCGCCCGACATCAGCATCGAGATCACGATCATCCTCCTCACGTCGACGCCGCTCGCCACGGCGGCGGTCTCCGAGGCTCCCGAGGCCCGCAGGTCGAAGCCGAAGCGCGTGCGGTTGAGCAGCAGCCAGAAGAGGACACCGACGACGACCGCGACCAGCGACAGGCCGAACAGCTTGGTGGGACTGTCACCGAAGATCGTGATGCCACCGACCCAGCTGCCCTGCTCGATCTGTTTCGTGCTGCGGGTGTTGCCGGTGCTCGACCCGACCCGGGTCAGCAGGTAGCCGACCAGGGAGCCCGCGATGGCGTTGAGCATGATCGTCGAGATCACCTCGCTGACTCCCCGGGTGGTGCGGAGCAGCCCCGCGATCCCGGCCCACAGGGCTCCGGCCAGCATCGCGACGAGGACGGCGACCACGGTGTTCAGCTTGCCGGGCAGCCAACCTGCACCTGCGAACGCGGCGGCGGCGAACGTGGCGACGCGGTACTGGCCCTCGACGCCGATGTTGAAGAGGTTCATGCGGAAGCCGATGGCCGCGGCCACACCCGAGATGTAGAGGATCGCAGAGGCGTTGAGGATGTTGACGATGTTGCGCCCCTGGGGCCAGGTGAGCAGCGTCTTCCAGAAGCCCGCGACGTCGTCGCCGGTGCCGACCAGCACCAGGCTGGCGACGACGGCTGCCACGACGAGCGCCAGGACGGGTGCCGCCAGCCCGAGGGCTGCGCGCTTGGCCAGGTTCATGCGTCTTCTCCTGCACCCGTCATGGCGGATCCGAGCTCTTGGGGCGTGACGGTCTGGGGGTCGAACTCGCCGACGAGGCGGCCACGCAGCAGCACCCGGATGCTGTCGGAGAGGCCGATGAGCTCGTCGAGGTCCGCCGAGATCAGCAGCACGGCCAGGCCTTCGCTCCGGGCGCGCTTGATGTGGTCCCAGATCTGCGCCTGGGCACCGACGTCCACGCCCCGCGTGGGGTGGGAGGCCATCAGCAGGATCGGGTCACCGCTCATCTCACGACCGACGATGAACTTCTGCTGGTTGCCCCCGGAGAGCGCCCGGGCCGTGGTGTCGATCCCGGGGGTGCGGACGTCGTAGGCCGAGACGATGCGCTGCGAGTCATCACGGGCACCCTTCACGTCGAGCCAGGGGCCCTTCACCGACGGCGGCCGGGTCTGGTGGCCCAGGATGCGGTTCTCCCACAGCGGGGAGTCGAGCAGGAGGCCGTGCCGCTGCCGGTCCTCGGGGATGTAGCCGATGCCGGCCTCGCGACGTTCGCGGGTCGACCACCGGGTGATGTCCTGGTCGCCCTCCTCGGAGGTGCGCAGCCGCACGGTGCCGGCGACGGGGTGCCGCATGCCGATGAGGGTCTCGACAAGCTCGGACTGGCCGTTGCCCTCGACGCCCGCGATGCCGAGGACCTCGCCTGCATGGATCTCGAAGCTGATGCCGGTCAGCTCGGGTCGCCCGGCGGCGTCGCGCAGCTCGATCCCGCTGACCGAGAGCAGGACGCGATCGGTGACGGTCGACTCCTCGGTGCTCGGGGAGGGCAGCTCACTGCCCACCATCAGCTCGGCCAGCTTGCGAGCTGTCACGTCGGCCGGCTCGACCGTCGCCACGGTGGTCCCACGCCGGATGACCGTGATGTCGTCGGCGACCGCCAGCACCTCGTCGAGCTTGTGGGAGATGAAGATCAGGGTGTGGCCCTGGTCCTTGAGCTGTCGCAGGTTGTCGAACAGCGCGTCGACCTCCTGGGGGACCAGCACGGCCGTGGGCTCGTCGAGGATGATGATCCGCGCGCCGCGGTAGAGGACCTTGAGGATCTCCACCCGCTGGCGCTCGCCCACGCCCAGCGTCTCGACGAGCTCGTCGGGGTCGAGCGCGAAGCCGTACCTGCGGGAGATCTTCAGGATCTCCTCGCGAGCCGAGTCACCGATGCCGTGCAGCTTCTCGGCGCCCAGCGTGACGTTCTCGAGGACCGTCAGGTTGTCGGCGAGCATGAAGTGCTGGAAGACCATCCCGATGCCCTCGGCGATGGCGTCCGCGGGGGTCGAGAACGTGACGTGCTTGCCGTTGACGGTGATGGAGCCCTCGTCCGGCTTCTGCACGCCGTACAGGATCTTCATCAGCGTGGACTTGCCCGCGCCGTTCTCCCCCACCAGCGCGTGGATCGTCCCCGTGCGGATGGTGATGTCGACGTCGTGGTTGGCGATGACGCCGGGGAACCGCTTGCCGATTCCCCGCAGCTCGATCGCGTGGGTCGACGGACCCGTGGCGCTGGTCGACATGTCTCTCCCCTACCTGGTGCCTGACGACGCGCAGGTGCCCGGGCGACAACTTAGCGCGTCACCCGGGCACCCGGATCAACCGTGTGGTCCCGTCAGGTCACTTGACCTTGGCGGGGTCGGTCGGTACGACGATCTCGCCGCTCTTGATCTTCTCCGCCGCTGCGTCGATCTTGTCGCTGATGTCGTCGACGAAGCCACCGGACTTGGAGTAGCCGACCCCGTTGACCTTGAGGTCGTAGGCGACGAAGCCAGACTTGACCGACTTGTCGGCGTTGGCCTTGACGTAGTCGAACACCGCGGTGTCGATGCGCTTGAGCATCGACGTCAGGATGTGCGGCTTCTGCGCCTTGTCGACGGTGAGGTACTGGTCGGAGTCGACACCGATGGCCCACTTGCCGTCACCGGCCGTCTGGACTGCGTCGAACACGCCGAGGCCCGACTTGCCGGCTGCGTGGTAAACGACGTCCGCCCCGCTCTCGTACATGGCCGTCGCGGCGTCCTTGCCACCCGTGGGGTTCTCGAAGCCGGTCTTGCCGTCGTTCGGGTCCTCGGTGAGGTACTGGACGTCGATCTTGATCGAGGGGTCGACGGACTTCACACCGGCGCTGTAGCCCGCCTCGAACTTCTTGATCAGGTCACCGTGCGTGCCGCCGACGAACCCGACGTGCTTGGCCTTGGACTTCAGCGCCGCGGCGACGCCGACCAGGTAGGAACCCTGCTCCTCGGCGAAGACCAGGTCGCTGAGGTTCTTCAGCGGTGCCTTGGGGATCGTGGTGCTGTAGCCGTCGATCACCGCGAAGTTCGTCTTGGGGTACTCCGCAGCAACCGTGGCCGCGGCCGGAGAGTAGATGAACCCGATCGCGATGACCGGGTTGAAGCCACCCTCGGCGAGGGTGCGGAGGCGCTCGGCACGGATGGTGTCGTTCTCGTCCGGCGCGGCCTTGGCCTCTGTGCAGCTGGCGTCGACGTCGCTGATGGCCTTTTCCATGCCGGCGTAGGCGGAGTCGTTGAACGACTGGTCGCCACGGCCGCCGACGTCGTAGGCCAGACCGACCTTGGGGCCCTGGTTGTTCGACGACGACTTGCAGGCATCGGCGACGGCCTTGCTGCCGTCGGAGGTGCTGCTGCCGCTGCCGCTCCCACTGCCACAACCGGCGAGGGCGAGTGCGCCCACCAGTGCTACTGCCGCGATCTTGCTGAACCTACGCAAGATGTCTCCTCCGTCTTGGTGCGCCGCTCACCGGCACGTGATGACCGGCACCCTATGCGAGCGGCAGGACTGCTCCTATTGCGCCGCGGGCGATCCCCGCAACCGTTATGCGTCAGTGACCATCGACATCAGGGCGGCGGCGGAGAGCACCGACGCGCCGACCGAGATAGCCCTTTCGTCCACCCGCAGGTCGCCCTGGTGGAGGTCGTAGGTCGGGCCGCCCGGGGTGCGGGTGCCGAGCCGGGCCATCGCCCCGGGGACGCTTTCGAGATACCACGCGAAGTCCTCGCCGCCGAGGCTCTGGGACGTGGCAACGGGGCCCGTCTCACCCAGGACGGCCTCCACGGCCTGACCGAGCAGGACGGTGGACCGGTGCTCGTTGACGACGGGCGGCACGCCCCGGACGTAGGTGACGGTCGCTCGCACCCCGTAGGGCTCCACGATCTGGTCGATGGTGTCCCGGATGAGCTCCTCGGCGTCGGCCCACGCGATGGCGTCGAGCATCCGGACCGTACCGCCTGCGCGTCCCGAGGCCGGGATGACGTTGGCAGCGGAGCCCGCACGGACCATCCCCCACACCACACTGACCCCGGCGCGGGGGTCCAGGCGGCGGGACAGCACGGCCGGAAGCTCGGTGACCAGCTTGCCGAGGGCGAAGGTGAGGTCCTCGGTCAGGTGGGGGCGTGAGGTGTGCCCGCCCTTGCCGGTGAGGAGCACGTCGAGCGAGTCGGCGGCGCCCGTGAGCGGCCCCTCGCGCAGCCCCACCGTGCCGACGTCGATGCCGGGGTCGGCGTGCAGGCCGAAGATCCGCGAGACACCGTCGAGGGCTCCGGCCTCGATCGACATCAGGGCACCGCCGGGCATGATCTCCTCGGCCGGCTGGAAGACCAGGCGCACGCGACCCGGCATCTCGCGGGCGACCGACGAGAGCGCCAGGCCGGCGCCGAGCAGGCCGGTGGCGTGGACGTCGTGCCCGCAGGCGTGGGCCACGCCGGCGACCGTGCTGCTCCAGGGGTCGTTCGTGCGGTCCTCGACCGGGAGCGCGTCGAGGTCGGCGCGTAGGGCGATCACCGGCCCGGAGCCGGAGCCGATGTCGACGACCAGGCCGTTGCGCGGGAGCGATCGCGCCGTCAGGCCGGCCTCGTCGAGCCGCTTGGCGATGACGGCGGAGGTCCGCTCCTCGGCCCACGACAGCTCGGGGTGGGCGTGCAGGTCGCGACGGAACTCGATGAGCTCGGGAGCAAGCAGGTCGACCTCGGCCTGGACCCGTTCGAGCAGCGGGCGAATGAGGGAGGTGGACACGACTGACAAGATTACCGGTCGCCGTTGACAACCGATGACGCCTGCCCCTCCATCGTGGCCGAGCGGGCCGGGACGGGTCAGACCCCTTCGACGGCCCGGTCGTCCGGCCGGTCGTGCGGCCAGTCGTCCGGCCGGTCGTGCGGCGCGTTGGCGTCGTAGGCGGCCACGAGACGGTCGGCGGCCAGGGGTGCGGTCAGCCCGCCGGCGAGAAGCTCCCGGCGTACCTCGTCACGGATCGCGCGGACCCCGGGCGAGCGCTGGAGCCGCTGCGCGAGCTCGTCGCGGACGAGGGACCAGGTGAACTCCAGCTGCTGCTCCGCGCGCTTGGCCGCCAGGCCGTCCTCCCCCAGCGAGTCTCGATGGGCGACCACCCGCTCCCAGACCTTGCCGACGTCGGTGCCGTGCAGCCCGGAGCAGGTGAGGACGGGCGGCACCCAGCCGCCGCCGGAGGAGTGCACGAGCCGCAGGGCCCCGGCCAGCTCCTTGGCCGCAGCCTGTGCCTCGGCAGCGCGGTCGCCGTCGGCCTTGTTGACCGCGATCACGTCGGCGAGCTCGAGGATGCCCTTCTTGATGCCCTGGAGCTGGTCACCCGTGCGCGCGATCGTGAGGAACAGGAAGGTGTCCACCATGCCGGCCACGGTCACCTCGGACTGGCCGACGCCGACGGTCTCGACGAGCACCACGTCGTAGCCGGCGGCCTCCAGCACGACCATCGCCTGCGTCGTGGCGCGGGCGACGCCACCGAGGGTGCCCGCGGTGGGCGAGGGCCGGATGTAGGCGTGCGGGTTCGCGGCGAGGCGGGGCATCCGCGTCTTGTCCCCGAGCACCGAGCCGCCCGTGCGCGTGGAGGAGGGGTCGACGGCCAGGACGCCCACGGTCTTCCCGAGCGCGGTCAGGTGCTCGCCCAGGGTCTCGATGAACGTCGACTTGCCTACCCCCGGGACCCCGGAGATCCCCACCCGTACGCACCCCAGACCACTGGCGGTCAGCTCGGTCAACAGCTCGCGCGCAGCCTTCTGATGGTCCGGCCGAGCCGACTCCACGAGCGTGATCGCCCGGGAGACCGAGGCACGCCTGCCCGCGCGGACGCCCTCGACGAGCTGCGGTACGTCGACCCGGCGACTGACCTGGGCCATCAGGCGGACGCGTGGCCCAGCTGTGTGGTGAGCTTCTCCAGCAGCTCGAGGGCGGCCACGCCGATCACGGTGCCGGGGCCGAAGACCGCGGCTGCGCCCATCTCCTTGAGGGTGGGTACGTCGTCGGGCGGGATCACACCACCGACCACGATCATCACGTCCTCACCCCCCAGGTCGGCCAGCGCCTGCTTGAGCGCCGGGACCAGGGTGAGGTGACCGGCGGCCAGCGAGTTCACGCCGACGATGTGCACGTCGGCGTCGACGGCCTGCTGGGCGACCTCCTCGGGCGTGGAGAACAGCGGGCCCACGTCGACGTCGAAGCCCATGTCGGCGAAGGCCGTGACGATGACCTTCTGGCCGCGGTCGTGGCCGTCCTGGCCCATCTTGGCGACGAGGATACGGGGACGACGCCCCTCGTCCTCGGCGAACTTCTCGGTCGCCGCGAGCACCTTCTCCATGACCTCGTCGGAGCCTGACTCGCGCTTGTACACACCGGAGATCGTACGGATCACGGCGCGGTGGCGACCGTAGACCTTCTCCAGCGCGTCGGAGATCTCACCGACGGTCGCCTTCGCGTGCGCGGCGTCCACGGCCAGCGCGAGCAGGTTGCCGTCCATCGAACCGTGGACGTGGCCATCCTCCGCGGACTTCGTGAGTGCCTGGAGTGCCTGGTCGACCGCCTCCTGGCTTCGCTCCTCGCGCAGTCGCTCAAGCTTGGCCAGCTGCTGCTTGTAGACGCTGGCGTTGTCGACGCGGAGGACGTCGAGCGGGTCCTCGTCGGCGAGCCGGTAGGTGTTCACGCCGACCAGCTTCTGGGCGCCCGAGTCCAGGCGCGCCTGGGTGCGTGCCGCGGCCTCCTCGATCCGCATCTTCGGCAGGCCCTGCTCGATCGCCCTGGCCATCCCGCCGGCCTTCTCCGCCTCCTGGATGTGGGACCAGGCCTTCTCGGCGAGGTCGTGGGTGAGTCGCTCGACGTAGTAGGAGCCGCCCCAGGGATCGATGGTCCCCGTCGTGCCCGACTCCTGCTGGAGCAGCAGCTGGGTGTTGCGCGCGATCCGCGCGGAGAAGTC
>NZ_JAOPXP010000221.1 GCF_025965085.1 Marmoricola sp. | reverse complement strand
ATCGCGATCTCTGTCGACCGCTTGGCCAGCCGCTTGCCCGCCCGGACGTAGAAAGGCACCCCAGCCCAGCGCCAGTTGTCGATCTCCAACCGCAGCGCCGCGTACGTCTCGCGCACCGAGTTCGGATCGACGCGATCCTCCTGCCGGTAGCCCTTCACCTCCTTGCCGTTCACCTTGCCTGGGCCATACTGCCCGCGCACCGAATCCTCCAGGCGGATCGACTGGATGGCCCGCCACACCTTGATCTTCTCCCGCCGCAGCGCGTCGGCTTCAAAGGAGATCGGCGGCTCCATCGCTACAAAGGACAGCAGTTCCATCACATGGTTCTGCACCACGTCGCGCAGTGCGCCCGCGCCCTCGTAGAACGGCCCGCGCCCCTCGATACCGATCTCTTCCGCCGCGGTAATCTGCACGTGATCGATATAGTTACGATTCCACACCGGCTCGAAGATGCCGTTGCCGAAGCGGAAGACCAGGATGTTCTGCACCGTCTCCTTGCCCAGGTAGTGGTCGATGCGGAAGACCGCCTCGGGCGGGAAGACCTCGTCGATCACGGCGTTCAGCTCGCGCGCGGACTCGAGGTCGTGCCCGAACGGCTTCTCCACCACCACCCGGCGCCAGGAGCCCTCGCTGCTGTCGGTGAGCCCGTGCTCCTTGAGCTGCCTGATCACGTCACCGAAGAACTTCGGCGGGATGGAGAGGTAGAACGCCTGGTTCCCGCCGGTGCCGCGGATCTCGTCGAGTTCCTGGATGGTGCGCCGCAGGGTGTCGAACGCGGCGTTGTCGGAGAAGTCGCCCTGGACGAAGCGGATGCCTTCCGCCAGCTGGCGCCAGACCTCCTCACGGAACTCCGTGCGGGAGTGGGCGTGCACGGCGTCGTGGACGATCTGCGCAAAGTCCTGGTCGGCCCAGTCACGCCGGGCGAAGCCCACGAGGCTGAAGCCGGGGGGCAGCAGCCCGCGGTTGGCGAGGTCGTAGATCGCCGGCATCACCTTCGTGCGGGCCAGGTCACCGGTCACCCCGAACAGCACCATCCCGCACGGGCCGGCGATCCGCGGCATCCGCCGGTCCTCCGGGTCCCTCAGCGGGTTGGTCCACTCCTGCCGCTGGTCGGCGGGAACGCTCACCCAAGCACCTCGCGGACAGCAGCGAGCCCTGCATCGTGGTCGGTCAGGTGGAGGCGAAGCACCGGCCGGCCGTGGTCCGCGAGCACCTTCGCGTCGCCGATCGCCTGGGCGCTGATGAAACGACCGAAGGTGAACGGGCGACCCGGGATCTCGAGATCCTCGCGGGGCTCGGTGGTGACCTGCAGGAAGACGCCGGTGGGAGGTCCGCCCTTGTGGTACTGGCCGGTCGAGTGCAGGAACCGTGGCCCCCACCCGAAGGTCGTCGGCCGGCCGGTGCGCGCCGCGAGCGACTCGCGGACGGCGGCGAAGTCCTTGTCACCGGCACGGTCGAGGAAGGCCATCACCGCGAGGTAGCCGTGCTCGCCGTCGATCTGACCCAGGAGCGTCTCCACGGCGGCAGCGACCGTGTTCTCCTCGGAGAGCAGGCCCTCAGTCGCGTAGACGGCAACGGGGCCGTCGGTGAGCACCGGGGAGGGGGTGTCTCCGCCACCCTCGAGCATGGCGCGCGCGGCCTGCTTGGCGCTCTCCACGTCCGGCTGGTCGAAGGGGTTGATCCCGATGACCCGACCGGCGACGACCGTGGCGTACTCCCACAGGAGCATCTGCGCACCCAGCGGTGCCGCGACCGCGGCCCCCCAGCCGGAGGCCGGCGGGGCCTTCTCGTAGACGCCCGAGCCGATCGTGGCCAGCATCTCGTCGGGCGTGCTGGGTTCGAAGTTGGGCGCCTCGAGGGAGGGTACGACGACCGGCAGGATGCCCTTGCCGTTCTTGCCCGTCGACTCGGCGATGAGCTGCTCCGCCCAGTCGCCGAACCCCGGGATGCCGGAGCCCTTGTCGCCCAGCACCACCTTGTCGACGCCGGTTCTGTTGGCCACCCCGAGCAGGGCGCCGAGCCGCAGCCCGGGGTTGTCGACCTCGTCGAACTCCAGCCGCGGCTGGATCTCCTCGGCCTCGTCGAGCAGCCGACCGATGTCCGCCCCGGCGAGCCCGCTCGGCACCAGGCCGAAGGCAGTGAGGGCGGAGTACCGGCCACCCACGTCGGGGTTGGCGTTGAAGACGCGGTAGCCGGCTGCTCGTGCCGACTCGTCGAGCGGCGAGCCGGGGTCGGTGACCACGACGATGTGGTCCTGGGCAGAGAGGTCGGCGTCGGCGAACGCCTTCTCGTAGGCCCGCTTCTGGCTGTCGGTCTCGACGGTGCTGCCGGACTTGCTCGACACCACCACGACCGTGCGGTCGAGCCGGTCCTCCACGGCCCGGCGCACGTAGTCGGGGTCGGAGGAGTCGAGCACGGTCAGCTCGACGCCGTGAGTGGCGCAGATGACCTCGGGGGCCAGCGAGGACCCGCCCATGCCGCACAGCACGACGTGATCGATGCCACGGTTGGCCAGGAGGTCACGCAGCCCGAGGATCTCGTCGACGAGGGGCCGCGACTCCTGCGCCAGCCCGACCCACGCGAGCCGCTTGCCGGCCTCCTCCTCGGCCTCCGGTCCCCACAGCGTCGCGTCACGGCGGGCGATGCGGGAGGCGACGTCGTCGGAGACCAGCTGGTCGACGATGCTGGAGAACGCGGCTTCGTCGCGGTAGCCGAAGAACAGCTCGAAGCCGTCGTCGGAGACCGTGCTCCAGTCGGTCACTGCCTGGCCGCCTTGAGGTTCGCCTCA
Organism: Marmoricola sp.; assembly: GCF_025965085.1. Classification (GTDB taxonomy): domain Bacteria; phylum Actinomycetota; class Actinomycetes; order Propionibacteriales; family Nocardioidaceae; genus Marmoricola. Next base: position 10,870 of record NZ_JAOPXP010000221.1, on the reverse strand, counting down.
ACCGTGCTCAGCAGCTCCTGCCACGACTTCACGAACTTCTCCACGCCCTCCTTCTCGAGGGTGGCGATCACGTCGTCGTAGTCGATTCCCGCCTCCGCGAGATCGGCCATGACCTTGCGCGCGTGATCGTAGTGCGGCCGCACCTGGTCGCCCTTGACCTCACCGTGGTCCTTGACGGCCTGGAGCGTCTTCTCGGGCATCGTGTTGACGGTGCTGTCCACGGCCAGCTCGACGACGTACATCGTGTCGTCGTAGTCGGGGTTCTTCACACCGGTCGAGGCCCAGAGTGGACGCTGCCTGTTGGCACCTTCGGCACGGAGCTGCTCCCAGCGCTCACCGGTGAAGAACTCCTCGAAGGCGGCGTAGGCGAGCCGGGCGTTGGCGATGCCGGCCTTGCCCTTGAGGTCGTCGTGGCCGCCGATGTCGTCGAGCCGCTTGTCGATCTCGGTGTCGACCCGACTGACGAAGAACGAGGCGACCGACTGGATCTTGGAGAGGTCCTCGCCGTTCTCCTTCGCCTTCTCCAGCCCGGCGACGTACGCCTCCATGACCGCCTTGTAGCGGTCGATCCCGAAGATCAGGGTGACGTTCACGCTGATGCCGTCCGCGAGGGTGTCGGTGATGGCGGGTGCGCCCTCGGTGGTGGCCGGGATCTTGATGAACAGGTTGCGCCGGTCCACCTCCTTCCACAGCTCGCGTGCGGACTCGAGCGTCGCGTGAGTGTCGTGCGCCATCTCGGGGGAGACCTCGATGGAGACCCGGCCGTCCAGGCCGTGGGTGGCCTCGAAGACCGGCATCAGCACGTCGCAGGCGTTGCGCACGTCGGTCGTGGTCAGCGCGAAGACCGTCTTCTCGGCGTCCGCGCCCGAGGCGGCGAGCTCGCGCACCTGGTCGTCGTAGCGCTCACCCTCGGCGAGGGCCGAGGCGAAGATCGAGGGGTTCGTGGTGACCCCCACGACGTGGTCGTTCTTGACGAGCTCGGCGAGGTTGCCGGAGTCGAGGCGCTCGCGCGACAGGTCGTCGAGCCAGATGGAGACCCCAACCTCCGACAGCTCCTTCAGGTGGTCAGTCATGTGATGCTCCCTGTGATCGGATCGGATGTGCTTCGTCGGTGGCCGCCTCGCACGCGCGTGCTCTAGCTGGTGGACACCCTGATGCTGTCCTCGGCTGCGTCCGCCACGGACTGGGCCGTGAAGCCGAACTCCTTGAACAGCCGCGCGGCGTCGGCCGAGGCACCGTAGTGCTCGATGGAGATCGAACGCCCGTGGTCGCCCACGAACTCCCGCCAGCCCATCTTCACCCCGGCCTCCACCGAGACCCGCGCTTTGACCGTGGGCGGGATGACCGTCTCGCGGTAGGCCGCCTCCTGCTCCTCGAACCACTCGACGCACGGCATCGAGACCACGCGGGCCTTGATGCCCTTCTCGGCGAGCAGGTCGCGGGCCCCGACTGCGTGCTGGACCTCCGAGCCGGTGCCGATCAGCACGACGTCGGGGATGCCCTCGGTGTCGAGCAGGACGTAGCCGCCCCGGTGCACGTTGGAGGTGTCGGAGAATCCGTCCTCGCCGCGCGGCACGATCGGGAGGTTCTGGCGGCTGAGGACGAGGCCGGCGGGGCGGTGGGTGTTCTCCATGATGGCCTGCCAGCAGGCAGTCGTCTCGTTGGCATCCGCAGGGCGTACGACGTCCAGGCCGGGCATCGCGCGCAAGGCGGCCAGATGCTCGATCGGCTGGTGCGTCGGGCCGTCCTCGCCGAGGCCGATGGAGTCGTGGGTCCAGACGTAGGTGACGGGCAGGCCCATCAGCGCCGCGAGCCGGACCGAACCGCGCATGTAGTCGGAGAAGGTGAGGAACGTGCCACCGAACACGCGGGTGCCGCCGTGGACGGCGATGCCGTTGAGGATCGTGCCCATGCCGTGCTCGCGGATGCCGAAGTGGAGCACGCGGCCGGCGTACGGGTCGCCCTTCCACATCTTCGTCGAGCGGTCCTTCGGCAGGAACGACAGCGCGTCCTCGATGGTGGTGTTGTTCGACTCCGCGAGGTCGGCGGAGCCGCCCCAGAACTCCGGTACTGTCGCGGCAATGGCGTTGATGACGGCACCGGACGCCTTGCGGGTCGCGATCCCCTTGGGGTCGGCCGCGAACGTGGGCAGCTTGTCGGCCCAGCCCTGCGGCAGGGTCCGCGTCTGCAGCCGCTCGTAGAGGTCGGTGTCGGCCGACGGCTTCCGTGCCCAGGCGTCGTACTCCTGCTGCCAGGCGGCCTGGGCCTTCTTGCCCCGGTCGACCGCCCGGCGCGTGTGTGCCAGCACCTCGGGCGCGACGTCGAAGGTCAGGTCGGGGTCGAACCCCATGATCTTCTTGGTGGCGGCGACCTCGTCGGCGCCGAGGGCGGAGCCGTGGGCCGCCCCGGTGTTCTGCTTGTTCGGCGCGGGCCAGGCGATGATCGTGCGCAGCACGATGATGCTCGGCCGGTCGGTGACGCCCTCGGCCTTCTGGAGCGCCTCGTAGAGCGCGGGGACGTCCTCGCGGTACTGCTGGCCGCCGTGCGTCCAGTCGACCGTCTGGACGTGCCAGCCGTAGGCCTCGTAGCGAGCGGCGACGTCCTCACTCAGCGCGACGTTGGTGTCGTCCTCGATCGAGATCTGGTTGTCGTCGTAGATGACGGTCAGGTTGCCGAGGCGCTGGGTGGCGGCGATCGAGGAGGCCTCGGAGCTGACGCCCTCCTCGATGTCACCGTCGCTGCACAGTGCATAGATCTGGTGGTCGAAGGGGGAGTCGCCCTCGGCGGCATTCGGGTCGAGCAGGCCGTGCTCCCTGCGGGCGGCCATGGCCATGCCGACAGCGTTGCCGATGCCCTGGCCCAGCGGGCCGGTGGTGGTCTCGACGCCGGCGGTGTGGCCGAACTCCGGGTGGCCGGGGGTCTTGCTGCCCCAGGTGCGCAGCGACTTGAGGTCCTCGAGCTCCAGCCCCCAGCCGCCGAGGTAGAGCTGGATGTAGAGAGTCAGGCTGGAGTGGCCGCACGAGAGCACGAAGCGGTCACGTCCGGGCCAGTGCGGGTCGGCCGGGTTGTGCCGCATCACCTTCTGGAAGAGCAGGTACGCGGCGGGGGCCAGGCTCATGGCGGTGCCAGGGTGGCCGTTGCCCACCTTCTCCACCGAGTCCATGGCCAGGGCACGCACGGTGTTGACCGCGCGATCGTCGATCTCGGTCCAGTCGAGTCGGGCATCTGTGGGCACGTCGGTGGGGTCCTCTCATCAGCGTCACGCTTCCTGTTCGAGCCTAGTGCGAACGTGCGGTGCAGGTCACGCCGGTCGGTTCGTGGAGCCCATGGCTGCACAGTTAGACTCACCGACGGTGTACCCCGTTTCCGCTCCACGATCCGCCCCCGCTCCGGGGACCTGAAGGCGAGGCCTGCGTGATCACCCCACGACGCAGCTCGCTGCGCTCGCCGCGACGAGGGGACCCCGAGTGACCGCCCTCGATGCCGAGGTCTCCGTCAAGCGCCGCCCCTCGGATCAGGCGACCGTGCGCGACATCGTCGGCGCCTACGTGGGCCTCACGAAGCCCCGGGTGATCGAGCTCCTGCTGCTCACGACGGTGCCGGTCATGTTCTTCGCTCAGCGCGGCATCCCGCCGCTGTGGCTGGTGGTCGCCACCGTCGTCGGGGGCACGCTGTCGGCAGGCAGCGCGAACGTCCTCAACTGCGTCTACGACCGCGACATCGACGAGCAGATGCGCCGCACCCGTCGGCGTGCGCTGCCCAGGCACATGGTCACCCCGCGGGCCGCGCTGGTCTTCGGGCTCTCCTTGATGGTCCTCTCGACGCTCGTGCTCGGCCTCTTCGTCAACTGGCTCTCCGCCGGGCTCTCGCTCGCGGCGTGTGCGTTCTACCTGTTCGGCTACACGATGCTGCTCAAGCGGCGTACGACCCAGAACATCGTGTGGGGCGGCCTCGCGGGCTGCTTCCCGACCCTGATCGGCTGGACGGCGGTCACCAACGACCTCGCGTGGGCGCCGGTAGTGCTCTTCCTCGTGGTGTTCTTCTGGACGCCGCCGCACACCTGGGCGCTCGCCATGCGCTACCGCGAGGACTACGCCCTCGTCGACGTGCCCATGCTCCCGGTCGTGAAGGACGCACAGGGAGTGGCCAGGCCGATCGTGGCCTACTCCTGGGTGATGGTCGCGACCTCGCTGGTGCTCTGGCCGGTGGCGGGGACCGGCCTCCTCTACCCGATCGTCGCCAGCGTGCTGGGCGCCGGCTTCCTGGTCGAGGCACACCTGATGTGGCAGCGCGCCCGCACCAGCAACGATCTCGTCGACGTCAAGCCGATGCGCCTGTTCCACTGGTCGAACATGTACCTCTCACTGCTCTTCGTGGCAGTGGCGCTCGACCCGCTCCTCAAGCTCTGAGGCCGGGTCGGCTCCGACCGTCAGGAGCTGCCGGCAAGAGACCCGATGACCCCTTCGAGCATGTCAGTGGCGCGACCCAGCGCAGGCGCGTCCCCCGGGGGCAGCGAGCTCAGCCTGACGGTGACGACCTCACGCCCGGCGACCGCGGCGAGCGTGGCGGAGTCCGCTCCGTCGATCCGGCCGCTGGCGGCGCAGGCCTTGTCCGCGCCAGCGGCCCGGAAGCCGTTCTGCTCCTTGAACTGGGAGCGGTCGATCGCACGGCACTGGCTGCCCAGCACGTCCTCCGCGGTCGCGTCGTCGTTGGTCTGCACCCAGGTGACCACCGCCCGCACCTGCGTGGCGGCGCCGTCGGCCGAGCGCAGCGAGCAGGCGGCGGTGGGGTTGCCACCCTCGTCGCTGTTGGAGTTGGCGATCAGACCCTGCCTCGTCGCGGCAGGCACCGTCGCACACAGGTCGGCGGGGACCTCGGGCTGCAGGGCCTCGAGGGGCGCAGGCTCGGTGGTCCCGCAGCCCGCCGCCAGCAGGAGCGTGACCAGCAGGGTCCCAAGCGGTACGGAACGCCGTGGTGCCGGCATCAGATCTCCTCGTCCAAGGGCCAGTCGTGGCTGCGTCAGCCGGGCACATTCCACCACAGGCGATCGGGTGCCGGGCGCAGAAACCGGGCTCGCCTCACCGGGCGGGGCCGGACCCCTCCCGCACCTCGATGACGACCCAGCTCACCGCAGCGGCCACGAGGGCGGCGCCGAGCAGGTGGAACCCGACGAGGACCACCGGCAGGTCGGTGAAGTACTGCACGAAGCCGATCAGCCCCTGCACGAGCTCGACCACCAGCAGGATCCAGGTCGCCCGGGAGGGGTGCACGATCACCAGGGCCACGGTGAGCCCCACGAGCAGGAACACGAAGTCGGCGTGCAGCTGGGAGAGCTGGAGCGGGTCGAGGCCGTTGCGGGGGGCTTTGGCGTCCCCGGCGTGCGGCCCGGAGCCGGTCACCACCGTGCCGAGCGCCAGGACCACCCACCCGGCGGCCCAGGTCGACCACGCCAGGGTGACGTACGGTCCGGAACGTGGAGCCAGCGCGAGCTCCGCCGGATGGTCGATCCGGTGCACGTAGAGGACGGCGAGACTGATGATCCCCATCGAGAAGAGCAGGTGGAAGGCCACCACCCACGGGTTGAGGTCGGTCAGCACCGTGATGCCGCCGAGCAAGGCTTGCGCCGGGACGCTCAGCGCGAGCAGCAGCGCCAGCCTCCGGAGCTCGACCCGCCCTGTCTGCAGGGCGCTGACAAAGGTGGCGACGGCGATGGCCGTGAGGACGAAGGTCAGCGTGCGGTTGCCGAACTCGATCGCGGAGTGCAGGTCGAGGGCGCCGTGCGGCGTGAAGGACTCGTCGGTGCACCGGGGCCACGTGGGGCAGCCCAGCCCGGAGCCGGTCAGGCGCACCGCCCCGCCGGTGATGACGATGCCGATGTTGGCCACCAGGGTTGCCCAGCCGAGACGGCGTACCCAGGCCGGCGCACCCAGCCCGGAGGTGCGCTCGGCCACCGTGGTGCTCACTCCCACCTGAACGTCCTCGCTGTCAGGGCCGTGCCGATCGCTGCCCACGCCGCCAGCACCAGCAGGGAGCCCCACTGGAACGAGCCCGACCAGAAGGCGCGCCGGAGCGCGTCGCCCAGCGCGCCGGAGGGCAGCAGCCTGGTGACACCGCCGAACGCGCCGTAGGCGGTCGAGGGGAGTACGACGGCCCCGCCGGCCATCAGCAGCAGGTAGACCAGGTTCGCGGCCGCCAGCGTCGCCTCGGCCCGCAGCACCCCGGCCACGAGGAGTCCGAGGGAGGCGAAGGCCGCCGTGCCCACGACGATCGTCAGCAGGACGGCCGGCAGCGACGCGTGGGGCTCCCACCCCAGGGAGAGGGCGACGAGCGAGATCACGACGACCTGCATCACCTCGACGAGCAACAGGGCCCCCACCTTGCCGAGCAGCAGGCCGGAGCGGGGAAGCGGTGAGGAGCCGAGGCGCTTGATCACGCCGTAGCGGCGCTCGAAGCCCGTCGCGATCGCCAGCGACGTGAAGGCGGTCGACATCACGGCCAGGGCTAGCACGCCCGGGGCGAACACGTCGATCGGTCTCCGGCTGAAGGAGAGGTCCAGGTGGCGGGCACCCTCGACGCCGCCGATCAGGACGATCACCGGGATCACGACCGCGAGCAGCAGCTGTTCGCCGTTGCGCAGCATCAGCCTCGACTCCATCACGGCCTGGGCGAGCACCTGCCGGTGCAGGGGAGCGGCACCCGGCCGCGGCGTGAAGAGGCCGGTGGGGGCGCTCACGTCGCCGGCCCCCGTCCGGCCAGCTCGCGACCGGTCAGTTCCAAGAACACGTCCTCGAGGTTGCGCTGGCCCAGGTGCAGGGACTCCGGCAGCACGCCGTTGCGCTCGCACCACCCGGAGACGGTCGCGAGCGTCGTGCTGTCCGCGGGGCCGGTGATGAGCAGGCTGACCTCGCTGATGGTGCGGACGTCGAGACGGTGCCCCAGAGCCTCCTGCAGCGAGCCGGGTGCGCCCTCGGGGAACGGCTTGGTCACCACCAGCCGGATCGTTGAGGTGCCACCGCGGGTGAGCTCCGGCGGTGTCCCGGACGCGATCAGCTGCCCGTGGTCGATGATGTGGATCCAGTCGGCCAGCCGCTCGGCCTCGTCCATGTGGTGCGTGGTGAGCACGACGGTGACCCCGTCGCCACGCATCTCCTCCAGCAGCTCCCACGTCGTACGCCGGGCTGCCGGGTCCATGCCCGCCGTCGGCTCGTCGACGAAGACCAGCTCGGGACGACCGACGACCGCCATGGCGAGCTTGAGCCGTTGCTGCTGGCCGCCGGAGAGCCGCCGGTAGGGCGTGCGGCCGCAGTCGCCGAGCCCGAGGCGCTCACCCAGCGTGTCCACGTCGAGCGGGTCGGCGTGCAGCCGCGCGATGTGGCGCAGCATCTCCATGGCCCGCACCCCCGACCACGCGCCGCCGTCCTGGAGCATCACCCCGATGCGGGGGAGCAGGTCGCGTCGCTGCCGCTGCGGGTCAAGGCCCAGGACCGACACCGAGCCCTGCTGCGGCCGACGGTAGCCCTCGCAGGTCTCCAGCGTCGTCGTCTTGCCGGCGCCGTTGGGGCCGAGGACGGCGGTGATCGTGTGCCGGTCCACGGTCAGGTCCAGGTGGTCGACGGCCACCTTGTCGGCGTACCGCATCACCAGCCCCGACACCGCGACGGCCGGACTCTCGGCTACCGGGGAGACGCGGGAGGTGGGCACGCGGCGAGTCTACGAAGGAGAGCGGATCAGCTCCCCGGCAGGCCCTTGACGTAGGCGGCCTGCCCCAGGTGCTGGAGGCAGTCGCCCAGGATGCTGACGAGTCGGACCCCCGCCGTGACCGGTGGTTTCCAGCGGCGGTCGACGACCCGGTCCAGCTCGGCGGCGTCGACGCCTTCGACGTAGGCCAGGCACAGCTGGTGGACCGCCTGGTGGTAGTCGACCAGATCCTGCAGCCGCTCGACCCGCACGGCGGCCACCTCCTCGGAGGAGTGACCGTAGCCGATGTCGTCCATGTCGAAGGGCAGCGCGAACCGCTCGGCCCAGCCGTCGTGCCACGCCTGCTTCATGCCACTCAGGCCGGCCACGTGGTCGTCCTGCACGCGGGCCGCGTGCCACAGCAGCCAGACGACCGGGTTGCCCACACCTGCGGGCCGGCGGTGCGCCGCCTCCGGATCCAGGTCGTCCACCGTCGCGACGTAGAGTTCACGGATGCGTTCGAACGAGTCGACGAGCAGCTCTGAGGTCTCCATGGACCCGACCGTACGGCGCTCCCACGACAGGGTGGAAGGCGCGGCGCTTGGTAAGGGTTGCCTTATTTGAATGCCCCTCCGCATTTAAGGCACAATGTTGTTGTGGAAATCCCCGGACAGCTGCCCGACCAGCCCACGCGTGAGCGTGTGGTGCGGTCGGTCATGGTGAACGGTCCCTCCACGGCAGCGGCCCTGGCCGATCGTCTCGAGCTGACCCCAGCCGCCGTACGCCGCCATCTCGACCACCTGCTCGAGGACGGCACCCTGGAGGCCCGTGAGCCGCGGACCAGCGCCACGCGCGGCCGCGGTCGCCCGGCCAAGGCGTTCGCGCTGACGGCCGCCGGTCGCGACCGGCTCGACCAGGCCTACGACGACCTGGCCGTGCAGGCGATCCGCTTCCTCGCCGAGACCGGGGGCCACGAGGCCGTCCGCCAGTTCGCCGACCGCCGGGCCAGCCGGATCGAGCAGCGCTACGAGACGCTCGTCGAGGCGCGCCCCGACCTCGCCCCCGTCGAGGCCCTGGCACAGGTCTTCACCGCCGAGGGCTACGCCGCAGCGGTGCGCAAGCTCCCCGTGGGTGAGCAGCTGTGCCAGCAGCACTGCCCCGTCTCCCACGTGGCCCACGAGTTCCCCGAGCTGTGCGAGGCCGAGACGGCGGCGATCAGCCGGATGCTCGGCGGCCGGCACGTCCAACGACTGGCGACGATCGCCCACGGCGACGGGGTGTGCACCACCTGTATTCCCAGCACCAGCGCCGCAGACTCCACCCCCACAGGCTCTACCCCCACAGGCTCCACCCGCACAGGCTCCACCGCCACAGGCTCCACCCCCACAGGCAAGGCCATCCACAGCAAGGAGAGGGTCACCCGATGACTTCCATCGAAGAGCTGAACCCGTCACTCAAGGGCATCGGTCGCTACGAGTTCGGCTGGTCCGACAAGAACGACGTCGGCGCCAACGCCACGCGCGGCCTCAACGAGGACGTCGTCCGTAACATCTCCTCGCTCAAGAACGAGCCCCAGTGGATGTTGGACATGCGCCTGAAGGGCCTCAAGCTCTTCGGCCGCAAGCCGATGCCGAAGTGGGGCTCCGACCTCTCGACGATCGACTTCGACAACATCAAGTACTTCGTCCGCTCGACCGAGAAGCAGGCCCAGACCTGGGACGACCTCCCGGCGGACATCAAGAACACCTACGACAAGCTCGGCATCCCCGAGGCCGAGAAGGCCCGCCTGGTCTCCGGTGTCGCGGCCCAGTACGAGTCGGAGGTCGTCTACCACGCGATCAACGAGGAGCTCGAGGCCCAGGGCGTGCTGTTCCTGGACACCGACACCGCGCTGAAGGAGCACCCGGAGATCTTCCAGGAGTACTTCGGCACCGTCATCCCGGTCGGTGACAACAAGTTCTCCGCGCTGAACTCCGCGGTGTGGTCCGGCGGCTCGTTCATCTACGTGCCCAAGGGCGTCCACGTCGAGATCCCGCTGCAGGCCTACTTCCGGATCAACACCGAGAACATGGGCCAGTTCGAGCGCACCCTGATCATCGCCGACGAGGACTCCTACGTGCACTACGTGGAGGGCTGTACGGCGCCGATCTACTCCAGCGACTCGCTGCACTCCGCGGTCGTCGAGATCATCGTGAAGAAGGGTGCCCGCGTCCGCTACACCACGATCCAGAACTGGTCGAACAACGTCTACAACCTCGTCACCAAGCGTGCTACCTGCGAGGCCGGCGCGACGATGGAGTGGGTCGACGGCAACATCGGCTCCAAGGTGACGATGAAGTACCCCGCGGTCTACCTGATGGGTGAGCACGCCAAGGGCGAGACCCTGTCGATCGCCTTCGCGGGCGAGGGCCAGCACCAGGACGCCGGCGCCAAGATGGTGCACGCCGCGCCGAACACGTCGAGCTCGATCCTGTCGAAGTCGGTGGCGCGTGGCGGAGGCCGTACGTCGTACCGCGGACTGATCCAGATCAACGAGGGTGCCCACGGCTCGAAGAGCAACGTGCTGTGTGACGCCCTCCTGGTCGACCAGATCAGCCGCTCCGACACCTATCCCTACGTCGACATCCGCGAGGACGACGTGTCGATGGGCCACGAGGCGAGCGTCTCCAAGGTCTCCGACGACCAGCTCTTCTACCTGATGTCCCGCGGCATGCAGCAGGACGAGGCGATGGCGATGATCGTGCGCGGCTTTGTCGAGCCGATCGCCAAGGAGCTGCCGATGGAGTACGCGTTGGAGCTCAACCGGCTGATCGAGTTGCAGATGGAGGGCGCGGTCGGATGACCGCAGACAATCTGAAGGTAGCTGTCGAGGGATCTGCGTTAACCGGACTCAACAAGGGTGAGTTGTTCTCCTCCTTCGACGTCGACGCCTGCGAGGTACCGCATGGCCGTGACGAGATCTGGCGTTTTACGCCGCTGAGGCGGCTGCATGGCCTGCACGACGGGTCCGCCAGCGCCACCGGTAGCGCCACGATCACCGTGAGCGAGCACGACGGCATGCACACAGAGACGGTGCGCCGCGGCGACGAACGGCTGGGCCAGGGCGGCATTCCCGCTGACCGCGTTGCGGCGCAGGCATTTTCGTCGTTCAACTCGGCGACGCTGGTCACCGTTGGGCGTGACAAGCAGCTCG
>NZ_JAOPXP010000190.1 GCF_025965085.1 Marmoricola sp. | reverse complement strand
ACCGGCGGACCGTGGGGCCACGTGCCGTCCGGCGGGACCGGCTACGCCATCGCGACACTGGTGGCGTACGCCGCGGCGCTGGCCGATTCGACCGGCGAACCGGCCGTGGACGAGCAGACCGCCTAGTCCAGCACCTGGTCCGCGGGACCCTCGAGGTCGCGCCGCAGCTGCCTGCGCTGACGTTCCTTCTCGCGGCGGTTGTACTCGCGCATGCGCGTCGGGATCCCGACCAGTGCGGCGTCGTAGCTCGGCACGCCGTTGCGGTTGCAGAACTCGTGGGCCCACTGCACCGACGGGACCCGACGGCGGGTCCACTCGCCGTCGTGCGCCACCAGCAGGAGTGTCACGTCGGTGACGGTGGTGCGCGGCTCGACGAGGCCTTCGACCCCGCGCCGCGTCACGACGAACTCCAGCAGGTGGCGTTGGTCGGCCTCGTCCGAGGCACGCGTGGTGCCACCCCCGCCGACGGAGGTTCCACCCCGTCCACTTCTCCTGAACCGATCCAGCAGACCCATGGGGCCAGTGTGCTGCATCGGCGGTCGCCGCACCCGCGATGTCGATCTGTTTTCGACCGCGCCGTGGCCGGGTGGTTGGATGAAGGCCGACAAGTCGCGGGAGGAGGCAGACGTGCCGGACAGCAACGAGTTCGATGTCGTGGTTCTGGGAGCGGGATCCGGCGGCTACGCCTGCGCCCTGCGCGCCGCGCAGCTGGGACTCAGCGTCGCGCTCGTCGAGAAGGACAAGCTCGGCGGCACCTGCCTGCACGTCGGCTGCATCCCCACCAAGGCTCTGCTGCACGCCGCCGAGGTCGCCGACGCCGCACGTGGGTCCGAGAAGTTCGGCGTACGAGCGACCCTCGAGGGAATCGACATGCCCGGGGTCAACGCCTACAAGGACGGCGTGGTCAACCGCCTGTTCAAGGGGCTCACCGGACTGGTCAAGGGGCGCGGCATCACGGTCGTCGAGGGCACCGGCCGGCTCTCGGGACCCCACACGGTCGACGTCGACGGTACGTCGTACGTCGGGAAGGCGGTCGTGCTCGCGTCCGGCTCCTACCCCAGATCGCTGCCGGGCCTCGACATCGACGGGACCCGCGTGATCACCTCCGAGCAGGCGCTCCGCCTCGAGACCGTGCCCTCCTCGGCGATCGTGCTGGGCGGCGGGGTCATCGGCTGCGAGTTCGCGAGCGTCTGGCGCTCCTTCGGCGTGGACGTCACCGTGATCGAGGCGCTGCCGCACCTGCTGGCACTCGAGGACGAGCAGTGCTCCCTGGCTCTCGAGCGCGCCTTCCGCAAGCGCTGGATCGGCCTTGCGTCGGGCACCCGCTTCGAGTCGGCGACGACGGGTGACACCGGCGTCACTGTGACCGTCGAAGGCGGCACGACCTTCGAGGCCGACCTGCTCCTCGTGGCGGTGGGCCGCGGCCCGGCGACCGAGGGCTTGGGCTACGAGGAACACGGCATTGCGATGGAACGCGGCTTCGTCACCACCGACGAGCGCTGCCGGACCAGTGTGGAGGGCGTCTACGCCGTCGGCGACATCGTCGCCGGGCTCCAGCTCGCGCATCGTGGTTTCGCCCAGGGTGTCCTCGTGGCCGAGGACATCGCAGGTCTCTGCCCAGAACCGATCGACGAGACCGGCATCCCCCGCGTCACCTACTGCGACCCCGAGGTCGCCTCCGTCGGTCTGACCGAGGCGCAGGCCCGCGAACGTCACGGCGGGGACATCGAGACGCTCACCTACGACCTCGGCGGCAACGGCAAGAGCCAGATCCTCGCGACCCAGGGCTTCGTGAAGCTGGTGCGGCTGATCGATGGACCCGTGGTCGGCGTGCACATGGTGGGTGCGCGCGTCGGGGAGCTCATCGGCGAGGCCCAGCTGATCTACAACTGGGACGCCTACCCTGAGGACGTGGCGCCCCTCGTGCACGCCCATCCCACCCAGAACGAGGCCCTCGGCGAGGCGCACCTGGCTCTGGCGGGCAAAGCGTTGCACGCGCACACCTGACCTGCTGGACTCTGGACCAGCCTCCAACCGGACCGATAGAACGACGAACGAAGGAAGCCGATGTCGACACCCGTGAACCTCCCCGCACTGGGCGAGTCAGTCACCGAAGGCACCATCACCCGCTGGCTCAAGCAAGTGGGCGACACCGTCGAGGTCGACGAGCCCCTCGTCGAGGTCTCCACCGACAAGGTCGACACCGAGATCCCCTCGCCGGTCGCCGGCACGCTGCTGGAGATCAAGGCCGAGGAGGACGAGACCGTCGAGGTCGGCGCCGAGCTGTGCGTGATCGGTGACGAGGGCGAGGGCGCAGGTACGTCCGGGGCCGACGACACCGAGGAGGACTCCTCGGGCGAGACCGACGAGGCGCCTGCCGCGGGGGCCGAGGAGGAGCCCGAGGAGGATGACTCCGAGGAGTCCATGGAGGACGAGGAGGAGCCTGCGCCCAAGCCTGCGGCGAAGAAGAGCGGCGGTGGCGGCCAGGCCGTCACGCTGCCGGCCCTGGGCGAGTCGGTGACCGAGGGCACCATCACGCGCTGGCTGAAGTCGGTCGGTGACGAGGTCGCCGTGGACGAGCCGCTGGTCGAGGTCTCCACGGACAAGGTGGACACCGAGATCCCCTCGCCCGTCGCGGGCATCCTGCAGGAGATCAAGGCCGAGGAGGACGAGACCGTCGAGGTCGGCGCCGAGCTGTGCATCATCGGCGAGGGCTCGGCTTCCTCCGACGACTCCGCCGAGCCCGAGCCGGAGCCCGAATCCGAGCCGGAGCCCGAGCCGGAGCCGGAGCCCGAGCCGGAGCCCGAGCCGGAGCCCGAGCCCAAGCCCGAGCCGGAGCCGAAGGCACCCCAGAGGGCTGCGGAGCGGGCTCCGCAGAAGGCCGCCGAGCCGGCGAAGGCGGAGTCGTCCTCGGACGGCGGCGCGTACGTCACTCCCCTGGTCCGCAAGATGGCCTCCGAGCACGGCGTGGACCTGGCCAGCATCAGGGGCACCGGTGTGGGCGGACGCATCCGCAAGCAGGACGTGCTCGCCGCGGCCGAGTCGTCGAAGTCGCCGGAGGCTCCGGCAGCCGCCGGCAGGCCGGATGGCGACGCCTCCACGGCCCCGGCACCGAGCCCGCTCCGCGGCAAGACCGAGCCGATGAGTCGCCTGCGCAAGGTCATCGCCAAGCGCATGGTGGAGTCGCTGCAGGTCTCGGCGCAGCTCACCACGGTCGTGGAGGTCGACGTGACCTCGATCGCCCGCCTGCGGGACGCCGCCAAGGCGGAGTTCCTGGCCCGTGAGGGGGTCAAGCTCTCGTTCATGCCGTTCTTCGCCAAGGCGACGATCGACGCGTTGAAGACGCACCCGTCCCTCAACGCGGCCATCGACACGGAGAAGGGTGAGATCACCTACTTCGACCACGAGAACATCGCCATCGCGGTCGACACCGAGAAGGGCCTGCTCACGCCGGTCGTCAAGGACGCCGGTGACCTGTCGATCTCCGGACTCGCCAAGAAGATCGCCGACCTGGCCGACCGCACCCGCAACAACAAGATCGGTCCCGACGAGCTCTCGGGAGGAACGTTCACGCTGACCAACACCGGCAGCCGTGGCGCCCTGTTCGACACCCCGATCATCAACCAGCCGCAGGTCGCGATCCTCGGCACGGGCGCTGTGGTCAAGCGGGCCGTGGTGATCGACGACGCCAACCTCGGGGAGACGATCGCCGTACGTCAGATGGTCTACCTGGCCCTGACCTACGACCACCGGCTGGTCGACGGCGCCGACGCCGCCCGCTTCCTCAGCGACGTGAAGGCGCGCCTGGAGGCCGGCAAGTTCGAGGTCTGACCTGAGCCGCGTGCCCGGGGGCGCCATCGCGCGCCCCGGGCACGCGGCCTGCGGACCCCGGCTCCGACCTCGCACTCTCCACAGCGAGGCCGTTCTCGGCCTGTCGTCACCGGTTGACCGACCACGAGCTCGGGGACAGCGTGCCCGCCCAGGCACAAGACGTGGTCCCGTGGGGGCCGACCGGTCGGGAGCGAGCCGATTCCGGGTTGGTCAGTGGACGACCCGTCAGGGCGTAGCCCTGCTCACAGGTGGATCATGTGCCCGGCGAGACCTTCGACCGCTTCCTTGACCGCCTCGGACAGTGTGGGGTGGGCGAAGATGTTGCGGGCGACCTCGTCGGCGGTCAGGTCCCACTTCTGGGCCAGCGTGAGCGCCGGGAGGAGCTCGGTGACGTCCGGGCCGATGAGGTGGGCGCCGATGATCTCGTTGTACGTCGCGTCGGCGATGATCTTCACGAAGCCGGAGGTGTCACCGAGGCCCTTCGCCTTGCCGTTGGCCGAGAACGGGAACTTGGCGACCTTGACGTCGTACCCCTTCTCCTTGGCCTGGGCCTCGGAGTAGCCGAACGAGGCGATCTGTGGCTGGCAGTACGTCGCCCGCGGGATCATGTCGAAGTCGATCTCGATGGTCTCGTGGCCGGCGATGGTCTCGGCGGTGACGATGCCCATGGCCTCTGCGGTGTGGGCCAGCATCAGCTTGCCCGTCACGTCACCGATGGCGTAGACGCCCTCCACGTTCGTGCGGCCGCGCTCGTCGACGGCGATGGCGCCGCGGTCAGTCGTCCTCACCCCCGTCTTGTCGAGGCCGTAGCCCTCGAGCCGTGGGGCGAAGCCGATGGCCTGCAGGACCTTGTCGGTCTCGATGACCTCTTCCTTGCCGTCCTTGCTGACCGTGACCTTGACCTTGTCCCCGGTGTCCTCGATCCTCTCGACCTTGGTCTTGAGCAGGACGTTCACGCCGAGCTTCTTGTAGTGCTTGGCGAGCTCCTTGGAGATCTCGGCGTCCTCGGTCGGGACCATCCGGTCGAGGAACTCCACGATGGTGACGTCGACACCGAAGTTGGCCATCACGTAGGCGAACTCCACGCCGATGGCGCCGGACCCGGCGATGACGATCGAGCCGGGGAGCTGGTCGGTGAGGATCTGCTCCTCGTAGGTGACCACGTTCTCCGAGAGCTCGGTGCCGGGGACCAGGCGGGTGGTCGCGCCGGTGGCGATGATGATGTGGTCGCCGGTGACCTCCCGGGTCTTTCCGTCGTCACCCTCGACCCGGATGGTCTTGGCATCCACGAAGGTGCCCCACCCGTCGATCTCCTCGATCTTGTTCTTCTTCATCAGGAAGTGGACGCCCTTGACGATGGAGTCCGAGACCTCGCGGCTGCGCGCGTGGGTCGGCTTGAAGTCCATCGAGGCGTCGCCGGTGATCCCGAACTTGTCCTTCTCGTGGGTCAGGATGTGCGACAGCTCCGCGTTGCGCAGCAGCGCCTTCGACGGGATGCAGCCGACGTTGAGGCAGACCCCGCCCCAGTACTTCTTCTCGACGACCCCGACCTTGAGGCCGAGCTGGGAGGCGCGGATGGCAGCGACGTACCCGCCGGGGCCGGCACCGAGGACAAGGACATCGAAATCGCTCACGTGCCGAGCCTATTCCCCGTCACCCGCAGGACCGCAACGGGTGCACGGCGTACGCGGCACCCACCCCCGTGTCACGGTGGGTCCATGCGCTTCCTGATCGCCGGCTCCTCCGGCTTCCTCGGCACCGAGCTCGGCGAGCAGCTTCGCGCGCGCGGGCACGAGATCACCACGCTCGTACGCCGCCCACCCGGCCGGCCGCACGAGATCCGGTGGGACCCCTACGTCGCCGGCCTCGGGGCGGAGGTCGTCGAGAACCACGACGTGGTGGTCAACCTGGCCGGCTCACCGACCCTGGGCAACCCGCACTCGAGGAAGTGGGCCGAGAACCTGATGCACAGCCGGGTCACGACGACCAGGGTGCTCGCCGCCGCGATCGCGACGAGCTCCACCCGGCCGTCCTTCCTGGCCGGCAACGGCATCAGCTTCTACGGCGACCACGGCGACCAACCCGTGACGGAGGAGTCGGACTCACGCGGCGACGCCCTGCTCACCCGGGTGACACGCGCCTGGCAGCACGCCACCGAGCCTGCGCGGAGCGCTGGTGCGCGGGTCTGCGTGCTGCGCACCGCCCCCGTCTACGACCGGCGCAGCCAACCGCTCGGCATCCTGCGACTCCTGTTCAAGGCCGGTCTCGGAGGCCCCCTGGGCGACGGGAGACAGTACGTGCCCATGATCTCGACCCGCGACTGGGTGGACGCCGTCATCCATCTCGCCGAGTCCGAGACTGCGCAGGGCCCCTTCAACCTGTGCTGCGTCGAGGCTCCCACCAACAAGGAGCTCACCGACGAGCTCGCCCACCAGGTGCACCGACCGGCTTTCGTCAGGGTGCCGGCCTCCGTGCTCCGGCCGGCAGCGGGTCAGATGTCCGACGAGCTCCTCGGCTCGGTCAACTGCGTCCCGGCCGCGCTGACCGCGAGCGGCTTCACCCACCGGGACCCCGATGTCCGTGCCGTGCTGCGCGAGGGCCTCCACCCGAGTCGCTGACCGAGGCGACGCGCCAGGCCCCCGACTCGCGTCGCAGCTCCACCGTTCTCGTGACAGGCGGGCTGCTGCGCAGCGGCTCGACCCGCCCTGCCCGCACCACCTCTCCCCCGGCGACCCTGTCGAAGACCCACAATGTCAGCGTCGTGGCGTCGCTGTGCAGGACCTCGACCGCGAACACCTGCGTCACGAGGCGGCGCACGACGAACCCGCGTGCCCTGTAGGCGCGCAGCAGCCGCACGTCGGCCTGCCCGGCTGCCGAGCCGCTCTGGTAGAGCGAGCCCAGCGCCTTCGCGTCCACGTCGGCCCACGCCTGCGCCCGGCGTGCGTCCCAGGCGTGCAGCACCTCCAGCGAGGCGAGCAGGTCGGGCCGGGACACGTGCTGAGGCGACGCCGACGGAACGCCGGCGGGCGCGGGAGCGAGCAGTCCGAGCAGCAGACACAGGGCTGCGAGACACCGCATGCCACCACCCTGCCCGCAGTCATGAGCTCGGTCGCGGTTTTCCACAGGCGAACTCGGGCGGGTTAGCCTCGAGAGGTGAACGCACTGGTCTTCGAGAGGCTCACCGACGCACCCGTCGACTACCTGGAGGCATGGGACCGCCAGCGTCGGCTCCACGCCGACGTGGTCGCCGGTCGTCCCGGCACCGTGCTCCTCCTCGAGCACTCCCCTGTCTACACCGCCGGCAAGCGCACCGAGCCGCACGAGCGACCGGCCGACGGCACGCCTGTCATCGAGGTCGACCGCGGCGGCAAGATCACCTTCCACGGCCCCGGTCAGCTGGTCGGCTACCCCATCGTGAAGCTGCCCGACCACGTCCTCGTCGTCGACTACGTACGCCGCCTCGAGGAGGCCCTGATCGGGGTGTGCGCCGACCTCGGCGTGGCCACCGCACGGGTTCCCGGTCGCAGCGGGGTCTGGCTGCAGGCGGGCGGCGGCCGGCCGGAGCGCAAGATCGCAGCGATCGGCATCCGGGTCAGCCGGGGCGTGACCATGCACGGGTTCGCGCTCAACTGCGACGTCGACCTGTCCTGGTACGACCGGTTCGTACCGTGCGGCATCGCCGACGCCGGGGTGACCTCGCTCTCGGCCGAGCTCGGGCGCCAGGTCAGCACCGACGAGGTGACACCGGTCGTCGAGGCGCACCTGGAACGGCTGCTCGCCTGGACGCCGTACGACGCGACGCCCGACTACGAGGCGCGTCCGGAACCGGGCCGCGACCGCCTGCGTGTCCCGGTCCTCAATCCTCTGGCCTGAGCCGCACCTGCGACATGCTGGCCCGGTGCCCGGCGGTTTTGCCTGACTCGGAAAGGGGCAATCCACACCGATGAGTGCCAGTACCGTGGAGGGCGTCGAGCGCCCGGCCCGAAGTGATCTGGTCGTCGAGACCCGCAACCTGCGCAAGGTCTACCGCGACCGGGGGCGCAAGCTGGTCGCCG
>NZ_JAOPXP010000188.1 GCF_025965085.1 Marmoricola sp. | reverse complement strand
CGGTCGGGCTGACAGGATTTGAACCTGCGACCCCTTGACCCCCAGTCAAGTGCGCTACCAAGCTGCGCCACAGCCCGAAGCCCCGGCGAGCGGGGCGAGCAGCACACTATCGCAGGCCCCGGGGCATCCCCGAACCGCCCTCGCGACACGTCCGGGAATTCGTCCCGGTGCGTATCCCCGAGGTCGGACCACGGGTGAACTCCGCACTGGGGACCGTGCCGAGACCGGGCGTCCTCGGGATCTTCTTGGCCAGACACAGCGATCGTTCCGGCTTCTCACAGCATTCTCTTCGGCGCCGGAGGTTCTCTGGAGTCATGAACCAGCACACCGCCACCCCACCCCCCGTAGACCCCGTGTCCACCGACAGCACCCCGGCGACGTACAGACGACGACGTCGGCTCGTGATCCCTGCCGTCGTCGCGGCGCTGACACTCGGCGCCGCGGGCAGCGGGGTGGGGTATGCCGCCGCGAACCGACTGTCGACCCCCTCGGCCGGCACCGCCCAGGGGTCGAGCTCCACGCAGGTGCAGCAGACGTTCCACAGCGGACCGGGATACGCCGCGGGCGGCTACTTCAACGATCCCTACGGCAGCACGACGTCGCCGTACGGCGGCTACTCCTCGGGAGGCACCTCCTCGGTCCCGGGCACCCCGTCCACCGACACCACGGCCAAGGCATCGGGGCCGCAGCTGACCGGTCTCGTCCGGATCGCCACCACCCTGAAGTACGACGGAGCCAAGGCCGCCGGCACCGGCATGGTCCTGACCTCCGGCGGCGAAGTCGTGACCAACCACCACGTCGTTGCGGGCGCCACCCGGATCACCGTGAAGGTCATGTCCACGGGTCAGACCTACACCGCCCGCGTGGTCGGCACCGACGCGACCGACGACGTCGCCGTACTCCAGCTGGTCGGTGCCTCCGGCCTGGCCACCGTCACGCCTGACAACGGCCGTGTGACGCCCGGCGAGGCGGTGACCGCGGTCGGCGACGGGAACGGCACCGTCGGCCACCTGAGCGCCGCCACGGGCTCGGTGCTGGCGACCGGGCAGTCGATCACCACCCAGAGCGACGGCAACTCGGCGAGTGAGCGGCTGAAGCACCTCATCGAGATCAGCTCCGACGTCGTGGCCGGCTACAGCGGCGGCGCGACGTACGACGCGAGTGGCCACGTCGTCGGCATGACGACGGCGGCGTCGCGTGGGGGCTCGAACGTCGTCGGGTATGCCATCCCCATCGCCAAGGTGCTCCGCATCGCCAACGACCTCGAGGCCGGCACGCACAACACGAGCTACAGCTACGGCTACCCGGCGTTTCTCGGGGTCGGGCTGGCCAGCGGCACGACCGTCCAGGGCACGTACGCCGGAACTCCGGCCGCCCGAGCCGGCATCGTGGCCGGTGACCGGATCAGCTCGATCGGCGGGATCCGGACCAGTACGGCCACCCAGCTCCACGCGGCGATCGCGAGCCACTCCCCCGGTGACGCCGTCGCGATCACCTGGACCCACGTCGACGGCACGCCATACAGCGCCACGGTCACCCTGGGGACTGGCCCCGTGCAGTAGGACCCGGAAGGCGCCGGCTGCCCACCGACGAGGGTCAGCGCTTGCGCTTCTCCCGTGGCCGGACCTGCAGGCTGATCGGGGTGCCTGCGAAGCCGAACTCCTCGCGCAGGCGACGCTCGATGAACCGCTCGTAGCCGGCGTCGAGCTTGCCGGTGGTGAACAGCACGAACGTGGGAGGGGCGGTGGTGGCCTGGGTGCCGAAGAGGACCCGGGGCTGCTTGCCGCTCCGCACGGGGTGCGGGTGCTCGGCGACCAGCCGACCGAGGAACGAGTTCAGCTGCCCGGTCGTGACCCGCGTCTCCCAGCCCTCGAGCGCCTTCTCCAGCGCCGGCACGATGCGGTCGATGTGCCAGCCGGTGCGGGCCGTGATGTTGATCCGGGGAGCCCACTGCACCTGCACGAGGTCGCGCTCGATCTCGCGGTCGAGGTAGTAGCGACGCTCCTCGTCGACCAGGTCCCACTTGTTGAACGCGATCACCAGCGCGCGGCCGGAGTCGCGCACGGTCTGGATGATCCGCATGTCCTGCTCGGAGACCGACTGCGAGCCGTCGATCACCAGGACGGTCACCTCGGCCCGCTCGATGGCGGTCTCGGTGCGCAGCGAGGCGTAGTACTCGTGCCCGGAGGCCGTCTTCACCCGCTTGCGGATGCCCGCGGTGTCGATGAACCGCCAGGTCTTCCCGCCAAGCTCCACCAGCTCGTCGACCGGGTCGACGGTCGTTCCGGACGCGTCGTCCACGACCACACGGTCCTCCCCCGCGAGCTTGTTCAGCAGCGAGGACTTGCCGACGTTGGGACGACCGATGATCGCGACGCGACGGGGGCCACCCACCGGCTCGAACGACTCGGGCGGGCTGTCGGGCAGCGCCTCGAGCACCGCGTCGAGCAGGTCGCCCGAGCCGCGCCCGTGGAGCGCGGAGACCGGCATCGGCTCGCCCAGCCCGAGGTGCCACAACCCGTGGGCCTCGGCCTCGGCGCGCTGGTCGTCCACCTTGTTCGCCGCGAGTACGACGGGCTTGCCGGACTTGCGCAAGATGCGGACCACGGCCTCGTCGGCGTCGGTGATCCCGACTCCGGCGTCGACCACGAACATCACCGCGTCGGCGATGTTCACGGCGATCTCGGCCTGCGCGCGAATGCTCTCGGCGAGGCCGCGGGCGTCGGGGTCCCAGCCACCGGTGTCGACCACGGTGAAGGCGCGGCCGTTCCTGTTGGCGTCGTAGGAGTCTCGGTCACGCGTGACGCCGGGCTTGTCCTCGACCACGGCCTCCCGGCGCCCGATGATGCGGTTCACCAGCGTCGACTTGCCCACGTTGGGGCGACCGACGACGGCCAGGATGGGAACGCGCACGTCGGCGGGTTCGGTGTTCTGGGTGCTCATGCTCTCTTCTTCTCACGCTTGGGACCGAGCGGGCCCGGCAAGGTCATGCCGGTCGTCTGCTCGGCCACTCGGATGGTCTGGAGGATCGCCGCGGTGACGATCTGTGCGGCGGCGTCCACCTGCTGCTGGGTGCGGGGCCACGGACGGCGCTCGAAGCGGACAGGCTCGCCGAAGGTCATCGCGATGCGGCTGCCGCGCGGGGGGACGGACCCATCGGCGCCGCCCGGCATCCGGGTGCCGAGGAACGACACCGGCACCATCGGGGCTCCGGTGACCAGGGCCAGGTATCCGGCACCGGCGCGCGGCGAGCTCATGTCGCCCGGCCCGCGTGCGCCCTCGGGGAACACGCCCACGACGTGCTGCTCCTTCAACGCCCGGACCGCGGTGCGGATCGCGGTGACGTCGACGTGGAAGCGGTCGAGGGGGATCTGCCCGGCGCGTCGCAGCAGCGTGCCCATCGTCCCGGAGAACATCTCCTCCTTGGTCAGGGCGTGCACCGGCCTCGGCGAACAGATCGCGAGGAGAGGGCCGTCGAGCCACCCGACGTGGTTGGCCGCCATCACCACCGGCCCGCTCGTCGGCACCTTGTCGGTGCCATGGATCTCGAGGTCGTACCAGCCGCGCAACAATGCGTGCGCCAGCGGTCGTCCGGCCGTGAGCAGCCGCGTGCGCGGTGGGCGCACCGTGGTGGTCGAGGGAAGCTCTCCACCGTCGACGGGGAGAGCGCTCTTCATGCGTCGCTCATCCCGTCGACCCCGGTGAGGGGGGCGGACCCGAGTGGGCACCTACTGCCTGGTCGACGATGTCGATGACCTGCTGGACGACCTCGTCGAGGGAGTAGGGAGTGGTGTCGAGGTGGATCGCACCTTCGGGCATGGTCAGGGGCGCCGTCGTGCGGCCGCTGTCGATCTTGTCGCGGCGGAGCAGGTCGGCCTGGGTCGCCTCCACGGAACCGGCACCGTTCTCCGCCGTACGACGGGCCGCACGCGCGGCGGGGTCTGCGGTCAGGAACAGCTTCACCTCTGCATCGGGAGCGACGACCGAGCCGATGTCACGCCCTTCGACCACGATGCCGCCGGTGCCGATGATCGAGCGCTGCAGCTCCAGGAGGCGCCGACGGACTTCCGGCACCGCTGCCACAGCACTCACGTGGTCGGTGACCCGCTGGGTGCGGATCGCGACGGCGACCTCCTGGCCGTCCACGGTGATCGTGGGGTCGTCGGGGTCGGTGCCGGACAGGATCGCGGGCTCGCCAGCGCGAGCGGCGATCGCCGCAGGGTCCGCGACGTCGACCTCGTGGTCGAGCATCCACACCGTCATGGCGCGGAACTGTGCGCCCGTGTCGAGGTACCGCAGACGCAGCCGGGAGGCGACACCGCGCGCCGTGCTCGACTTGCCGGAACCGGAGGGTCCGTCCATCGCGACCACGACGCGGTTGACCCCGGAGATGGACCCACTGATGGACACTGCCTGAACTCCCGCTGTCTCGACTCCCCCGGCGGGGCCACTGCAAGGGCCAACCCTACCGGTGAGTGTGCCATTCCCTCGTCTCGAGCGACCCACGCAGCGACTCGGCGGCTGTGTCCTGCACCACCAGCTCGACCAGACCGACCGGGCGCCCGGGGTCGTGGTCGATGTAGAGGTCCTCGATGTTGACCCCGATCTCACCCACGTCGGCGAAGAGCCGGGCCAGCTCGCCGGGGTTGTCGGGCACCGAGACGAACACGGAGGCGGTCGCGAGAGGGGGCCCACCGTGCTTGCCGGGGATGGCCCGGGTGCCGGTGACACCGCGCGTCAGGATCTCTTCCAGGGACCCCGGGTCGTCGCTCGCGAGCACGTGGACGAGGCGCGCCAGGTCCTCCTGCACGTCACGCAGGATCTCCCCCACCGCTGCGTGGTTGGACCTCAGGATCTGGGTCCACATGTCCGGGTCTCCCCCGGCGATCCGGGTCACGTCACGCACTCCCTGGCCAGAGAGTGAGAGGTGCTCCGGCTGGGCCTCGGCGAGCTGGGCCGCGGTGAGCACGGCGAGCAGGTGTGGCAGGTGCGAGGTGCGGGCCACGGCCCGGTCGTGCTCGACCGGCGAGAGCCGGACGGGCTCGGCGCCGCACAGATGGGCGAGCGCCTCCACGAGACCGATCGCCTCGGGTGCGGAGTGGGTGTGCGGCGTGATCGCCCACGGGCGGCCGTCGAAGAGCGCCTCGGTCGCCGCCAACGGGCCGGACCTCTCGCTGCCCGCCATCGGATGGCTGCCCACGTAGCGCGCCAGCCCGGCCTCGTCGGTCTGGTCGGCGATCCGCTCGAGCGGGAGGCTCTTCACGCTGCCGACGTCGGTGACCACTCCGCCGCGCTCCAGGGCGCTGACGACCGCGCCGGGGATGTGATCGGGGGGCACGGCGACGACCGTGAGCTGGGCGGCTCCCTCGGCCGGCGCCGGCGTCCCGGCACCCAGACCGCTGGCCGTGCGGACGTGCTCCCGGTTGCTGTCGCTGAGCCAGACCTCAATCCCGGCGCGGCGCGCGGCCAGTCCGACGGAGGTGCCGAGCAGTCCGGTGCCGATCACGTGGATCGGCCCGACCAGCTCACTCATGGGCTGGCTCATCCGGAACCTCGCGCACCCGGGTCAGGTCGCGGCGCAGGGCGGCCGCTCCGTGCAGGTAGACGTGGGTGACCTCCTGCCGCGACAGTCCCGTCTCGACGTGGGCCATCATCCGCACGACGCGCGGCATCGACCCCTCGATCTCCAGCTCCCGGGCGCAGATGAGGGGTACGTCGTCGAAGCCCAGCTGCCGTGCGGCGTACGCCGGGAACTCGGCGTGCAGGTCGGAGGTGGCGGTGAAGATGATGCTGATGAAGTCCTCGACCTCGAGCCCGTTGGCTCCGGTGACGCCACGAACCATCTCGGCGACGCGATCGAGCATGTGGTCGCGGTTGTCGGTCTCGAGCTGGGTGGCACCTCGAACGGCGCGGACGGCCACGCTTTCCTCCTGGTCTGGGGGGTGTTCGAACGGGAATCGGGACGAACCGAGACTACAAGCCGGCTGCGTCGAGCAGCGTGCCGATCTCCCGTTCGTCCAGCTCTCGCAGGCTTCCCTGGTTGATCCCGGCCAGCCGGACGGGTCCGATCTGGGTGCGGGTGAGCCGGCGTACGGGATGCCCCACGTGGTCGAGCAGTCGGCGCACGATCCGGTTGCGCCCCTCGTGGATGACGAGCTCGACCAGTGACCGCTCGCCATGGGTGGAGCGCACCTTGGCCGCACTGACCTGCACCGGGCCGTCCTCGAGGATGACACCCTCACGCAGCCGCTGCAGGGTGGCGCGGGCGACGATCCCGTCCACCTCGGCCACGTAGGTCTTGTCCACCTCGTAGGAGGGATGCGCCATCCGGTGGGCGAAGTCACCGTCGTTGGTCAGCAGGATCAGCCCCTCGGTGTCGGTGTCGAGCCGGCCGACGTGGAAGAGCCGCTCGGGCCGGTCCGCGACGAAGTCGCTCAGGGTCGGTCGACCCTGGGGGTCCGACATCGTCGAGACGACACCGCGGGGCTTGTTGAGGACGAGATAGACGTGATCGGTGATCGGTGGCAGCCGGCGTCCCTGCACGCGGATCCGTGCAGTGCGCGGGTCCACCTTCGTGCCGAGCCGGGTGACGACCTCGTCGTCGACCTCGACCTCGCCCGCGAGCATCAGCTCCTCGCACTTGCGCCTGCTGGCCACCCCCGACTGGGCCAGCAGCTTCTGCAGCCGGACCAGGCCCTCGTCGTCGGTCTCGATCTCCCTCATTCGTCCATGGTCGCTGAGTCCTCGACGCTCGCACGCTCCGGGGCAGCGGGGGCCGCCTGGGCGATCGGTGGCACCCGTGCCACCTCCGTCTCGTCGTCGAAGTCCTCGACGCCGGGCAGCAGCGGGGCCAGCTCGGGGAGCTCGTCGAGCGAGGTGACGCCGATGCGCTCGAGGAAGTAGCTCGAGGTGCGGTACAGGTGCGCCCCGGTCTCCTCGTCCGTGCCCGCCTCCTCGACCAGGCCCCGGCTGAGCAACGTCCGCATCACGCCGTCGACGTTGACCCCGCGGATGGCCGACACCCGGCTGCGGCTGACCGGCTGCTTGTAGGCGACCACCGCCAGCGTCTCGAGGGCGGCCTGGGTCAGCCGGGCCTGCTGGCCCTCGAGCACGAACTTCTCCACCACCGGCGCGAAGTCCTCGCGGGTGTAGTAGCGCCAGCCTCCGGCCACGTTGCGCAGCTCGAAGCCGCGACCCGACTCGTCGTACTCCACGGCCAGGGCGGCCAGCGCCTCGGCCACCTCCGCCACGGGGTAGCCGACGGCCCTGGCCAGGGTGGAGTCGTCGAGCGGTTGGTCGGCGACCATGAGCACGGCCTCGAGCGCGGGACGCAGCTCGGCCAGCGGCACGTCGAGCGTCTCGCTCTCCGTGCGACTGTCGGCTCCGGTGCCGGGCTCGAAGTCCGTCTCTGCCGCGGCCTCGTGGAACGTCTCCGTGGTCATGCGTCCTCCTCAGGTGAGTCACCGAGGGCTGGATCGGCGGCCCTCGGCTCGGGCTCCGGGTCGGGCTCCGGCCCCTCCTCGGGCGGCGCCCCGTCGAACTCGTCGGTGATCTCGATCTCGACGTCCTCGGTCCCGGTCCAGCGGATGCTCAGTTCGCCGAGCGGGGTCATCTGGTCGAAGGCCACGACGCCCTCCCGGAACAGCTCCAGCAGCGCGAGGAACCGCGCGACCCGGGTCATCGTGTCCGGGGCGTCGGCGGCGAGGGCCCGGAACGTCATCGTGCCCGACCCCTGCAGCCGCCCGACCACCACCGTGGCCTGCTCGCGCACGCTCACGGCCGGGGCGTGGATGTGGCCCAGGCCGATCGTCTCGGGTTCCGGCTTGGGCTCCATCGCGCGGGCGGCGAGCGCCGCGAACTCCTGCAGCCCCAGACCGATCAGCACCTCGGGCAGCAAGGTGGCGAAGCGCTCCTCGAGGCCGACCGAGCGCGGGTGGCGCAGGGCCTCTGCCGCCATCCGGTGGTCGAGGATGTCGGCGACCTGCTTGAACGCCTTGTACTGCAGCAGCCGCGCGAACAGCAGGTCCCGGGCCTCCAGCAGCGCAAGGTCCTCCTCGTCCTCGACGTCCCCCTGGGGCAGCAACCGGGCCGCCTTGAGGTCGAGGAGCGTCGAGGCGACCAGCAGGAACGAGGTCGTCTGGTCGAGGTCCCAGACGTCGCCCGCGGCCTTGATGTGGGCGATGAACTCGTCGGTCACCTTCGACAGAGCCACCTCGGTGACGTCCATCTTGTGCTTGCTGATCAGGCTCAGCAGCAGGTCGAACGGGCCCTCGAAGTTGTCCAGGCGTACGGCGAACCCACCCGTCCCGGAGTCCGGGACCGAAGGTGATGGGTCTGCCACGGGGTCGGCCGCCGCGGTCTCGAGGACGACGTCGGTCACGCGTGGTCCCTGACCACGGCGGTGCGAAGCGACTGGACCTTAGTGGTCATCGGCCGATCAGCCGCTGCACCAGCACAGAGTCGTCACCGTTGGCCTCGAGGTCCTCGAGGGCGATCGCGATCGCCTCGCGCACGAGCCGGCCACGGTCGACGGCCAGCCCCTGGTGGCGCCGCAGTGACAACCGGGCGTGCTCGATGTCGAGCAGCTCGTCGGCGGTCACGTAGACGGTCATCTTCTCGTCGTGCCGGACCCGGCCACTCGACCTGCGCGCGGCGGTGTCCTCGGTGTTCTCTGCCATCGCCGAGGCCACCGAGTCGTCCCGGTCCGGTACCACCGCCATCTCGCGGGCTGCGCCACTGTTGTGCCGGCCGCCGCGGAACAGCTCGTCCGCCGCGGGGAGGCTCACACGTCGAGGCACCGGACCAGCACCTCCTTGGCCAGCTGGCGGTAGGACTCCGCACCGCCCGAGGCGGAGGCATAGGTGGTGATGGGCTCTCCGGCCACGGTCGAGTCGGAGAACTTGATGGTCCGCCGGATCACGGTGTGGAAGACGGTGTCACCCCACGCCTCGACGAGACGCTGCATGACCTCGCGGCTGTGCAGGGTGCGGCCGTCGAACATGGTGCCGAGCACGCCGTCGACCTGGAGTCTGGGGTTGAGCCGCTCCTGGACCTTGTCGATCGTCGTCTTGAGCAGGGCCACGCCACGCAGCGCGAAGTACTCGCACTCCAGCGGCACGATCACGCCGTCGGAGGCGGTGAGCGCGTTGACGGTGAGGAGGCCGAGTGAGGGCTGGCAGTCGATCAGGATGACGTCGTACTGCTCGATGGCCGGCGCGAGCACCCGCTGCAGGGTCTGCTCGCGGGCGACCTCGTGGACCAGCTGCACCTCGGCCGCGGACAGGTCGATGTTGGAGGGCAGCAGGTCCATGCCGTCGACGCCGCTGGGGACCACGACGTCCTCGAGGGTGACGTCACGCTGCATCAGCAGGTTGTAGATCGTCAGGTCCATCTGGTGCGGGTTGAGTCCCAGGCCGACCGAGAGCGATCCCTGCGGGTCGAAGTCGACGAGCAGCACCTTGCGGCCGAACTCGGCGAGCGAGGCGCCCAGGTTGATGGTCGTCGTGGTCTTGCCGACGCCACCCTTCTGGTTGCACATCGAGATCACCCGGGCGTGCCGCGGGAGCGTCACCGGCCTGGGGTCGGGAAAGTCCGGTGTGGGCCGGCCGGTCGGGCCGAGCACGACCTCGGCGGGGGGTGCGGCCTGGGGTGCCGGCTGCTGCAGGGTCTCGGACGCCGTCTGGTCATCGCGCTCGGCGGCCGCAGCAGTGGCGGTCGGGAACCGCAACGGCTCCGAGGTCTGGGTTCTCTCCGGAGGGACCGGCGGCCGCATCAACGGGGGGATCTCGGATGCCTCGCTACCAGAATGTGATCCGAACCCGTCGGCACCGCTCATGGTGCAGTCCTCTCGTCGTGTTGCCCCGTCGTCGCTCCCGGACGTCGATCGACAGGCAACTCTTTGTCGACTTACCGCCAAGCCGCCGGCGCGACTCTATGCACCGCCGCTGCTCTTGGCGAACCCATGGCATCCATCCTCCAAACCTGGGGAGGAGATGTGTGTAGCGCCGCGCCGTGCGTGCACAAGTTCTGTTAGCCCTGTGGACAAACCTGTGCACGACGAGAGCTCTGGCGTGTCACCCGATCAGGTCGCGAAGGGCAGCGTCCGAGGCGAACAGCGCGTCCCGGTCGTAGGTCGAGGTGCTGGCCATCACCTCGTCCGGCGCGCTGCGCTCGACCAGCCGCTCCAGCGCACGGCGCACCGTGGCGGGGCTGCCGACCACGGCGAGGTCGAGGGACGCGTCCACGCGGCGGCGTACCTGGTCGGGCCAGTGCGCCGCCCGGATCGCCTGGACGCTCTCCAGGGGAGGGAACTCCCCTGTCTGCCGGGCCCGGGCGGCAGCCCAGGCCTCCGGCAGCGCCAGCTCACGCGCGGCGGCGTCGTCGTCGGCGATGGTGATGTCCAGCGAGACAGTCACCGATGGCGCGCTCCCACGGTGCGGGCGAAACTCCTTGCGGTAGCTCGCCAGGCGGTCCTCCAGGTCGGCGCTGTGGAGGAGGGGGCCGCCCACCACCACCGGCACACCCAGCCGGGCGGCCACCTGCAGGCCCTTGCCGGTGGCCAGCAGGTGGATCGGCACCGGCCGACCGGTGTCGGGACGAGCGGTGACCCCGGCCGTGTCCTCGAGATAGCTGCGGAGCTCGACCACGTCGGCCTCGAAGTCCTCCGGCTCGGCGTCCTCGTGCCGCAGCGCACGGCGTATCGGCGCGGTGAAGCCCAGGGACCTGCCCAGCCCGAGATCGACCCGTGCGGGATGGAGCGCGTCGAGCATGCGGAACTGCTCCGCCACCACCAGGGGCTGGTGGTGCGGGAGCATCACCCCTCCGGACCCGATCCGGATCGACGACGTCCGGGCACCGAGGGCGGCCAGCAGGACCGGCGGCGAGCCCGACGCGATACCGGGCACGGCATGGTGCTCGGCCACCCAGAACCGCTCGTAGCCCAGCGCCTCGGCGCGGACCGCCCGTTCGATCGACCCGGTGAGCGCTTCCGCCTCGGGCCGACCCCGGCGGGTCCTGGATCGGTCGAGCAGGGAGAGCCTCACGCTGCCCCAACGCCGCAGCGCAGCGCAGGCTTCCCACCACCGGGCCGAGCCGCCGCGCGGCGTACCTGCGTCAGGCCGTGATGGCGTCGCTCTCCTCGGCGGGCGTCGGTCCCGCACCGAGCAGCCGGTCGCGGAGGGTGACCAGCTCCGAGACCGCATCGAGGAACCGCACGGTGCTGTCGCCCACCTGCAGGTCGTCGAAGTAGTGATGGCGCATGGCCACCCGGGCGAGGTGGTGCTTGTCGTGCTCGAGCCGGGCGCTGAGGAGAGCCGTCAGCTCCGCCACGTCGACGTCGTCGATCACGTCGGCACAGCGACTCACCGGGATCTCCTGCCGGAGCCGTTCCGCGTCGTGGTGCCGGTCGGTGAGGAAGATCGGCTTGTCGGTGCGCAGGTAGAGCCAGTCCAGACCCACCGAGGACACGTCGGTCACCATGGCGTCGCAGTCCGGGATGATGGCCAGGATGTCACCCACCGTGATCGATCTGTGCCCCGCACGGGGGTCGTGCCGGTCGGCGTCGCTGACCAGCCGCATGATCTCGAGATGCGCCTCACGCACGCTGGGCGTGCGACTCGTGGCCACCTTCGGGTGTGGCTTGTAGACGATCCGGACGTCGGGCACCGCCAGGATGGCGCGCACTATGTCGCGGCCGACGGTGTCGATCGAGGTGTAGTCGTTGTACTCCGCGTCGCCCTCCCACGTCGGCGCGTAGAGGACCGTCCGACGCGCGCTCGGCGCGAGCAAGGGGTCCGGACGCAGGTCCAGCTGCGGGCGCCCCGTGCGTACCAACCGGTTGGTGTCGAACTCCAGGAGCCCGGCGGCGTGCCGCTGCACGGCGGCCGTGCCCGCCACGAAGACCCGGTCGTAGGCCTTCGCGTTGTTGCTCGCCATGCTCTGCTTGTCGCTCTCGCCGTGATTGATGTGCACGTGCAGCATCCGTCCGCTGATCAGGGACTGGAAGTTGAGCGGCGAGTTGTTGCAGTACAGGACGACCTTGACCTCGAGCTCCTCGTAGAGCGCGGTCAGCTCCTGCAGCGACGGGGCGGTGAACACCGGGAGCGAGGTCCGTGCACGCAGGACGATCGCCGACTCGGGGTCCCGGATCACGATCCCCACCGGAAGGCGCTCGTTCAGGATCTCGAGGACGGGGAGCCACTGGGCCAGCTGGTAGGTGCGCGTCGGGTCGTCCGCGAAGTAGGCGACGGTGGAGATTTCATCATTCACTCGAAGATGCTAGCCGCCGGGGGCGCCGGGCGCCCCGCATCGCTTCCTGCCGCCGCTCCCCGGCGCCCGCGGACAGCAACCCGCTCT
>NZ_JAOPXP010000180.1 GCF_025965085.1 Marmoricola sp. | reverse complement strand
AGCGCCGCGGCGACCGCGGGTGGACAGCCCTTCCAGTGACGCGGCGAATGGGTGTCCGACAGCACGGCGATGCGCATCGAGCCATTGTGCCGTTCCCGGTGTCCCGGGCGTCACGCCTCGCCTCGACCACTCAGGTCGGCTCGAGGCGCCCCTCGGCCGTGTGGCGTCCCCGGGCGTCGCGCACCGTCGTACGCAGCACACCCTCCTGCTCGACTGCCCCGACCAGGAGACCCTGGTCCTCGAACAACGGCGCGACCAGGCGGTACTCGAAGGCCACCCCCGGACCGCCGACGCCCCGGGCCCGCGCCAGCTCGGCCATGACCGTGGCCTGCAGGGGACCGTGGACCACCAGGCCCGGGTAGCCCTCCTCGGTGCGGGCGTAGTCCCGGTCGTAGTGGATCCGGTGACCGTTGTAGGTCAGCGCCGAGAAGCGGAAGAGCAGGCTGGGGCTGACCGGGACGGACCACTCCTCGGGAGCGGTCTCGAGCCGAGCCGCCGTGCCCGCCGTGCCCGTCGCGCCTCCGGCGTCGGAGACCGCCCGGCCCGCCACCACGTCGCGGTAGACAAGGTCCTGGCGCTCCTCGACGACGGGCACGCCACCCTGCAGGATCGTGTGCCCGACCGTGACGAAAGTCAGGCGACCGCTGCGCCCCGTCTTCTGGACGGTGGTCAGCACCCTGCTGCGCCGCGAGGCCACCTGCCCGACGCGAAGCGGCCCCAGGCTGCGGACCGCCCCACCGGCCCACATACGTCGGCGCCCCGGACCCGGCGGCGCCGGTACGGCGTTGCGGAGCGGGTGCCCGTCGGCTCCGAGATCGCGCTGCTGCGGCCGCTCCAGCAGGTAGAGCCAGTGCCAGGTGAGCGGCAGCCCCTCCGACTCGACGTCAGGCAGCGGCACGTCCAGCAGACCTGCCAGGGCGATGGCGGGTCCGGGCGTGAGCATCTCGGTGCGCTCGATGACCTCGCTCATGCGGACTCGCTCCCGACCGGTGGCGGCGCCTGGCCGAACTCGCGTCGTAGGGCCTCCGAGTGCTCGCCGAGGCTGGGGACGTCCCCCATCGCCGCCTCCCGTCCCTCGACCGTGACGGGCGGGAGCAGTGCGCGGACCGGACCTCCGGGGGAGCCGACGTCGCGCCACCGGTCGCGTGCCGCGAGCTGGGGGTGCTCGAAGAACTCCTCGGGTGTCCGCAGCCGCGCACAGGCCAGGCCGCACCGCTCGAGCTCCTGCACCACGTCGTCGACCCGCCGGTCCGCCAGGGCTGCCTCGAGGACGCCGGTGATCATCTCGTTGTGGGCCACGCGCTCGGTGTTGCGCGCACAGCGCTCGTCGTCGACGAGCTCGGGGCGGTCGAGGACCTCCCGGCACAGGCTGGCCCACTCGCGGTCGCTCTGGACGCCGATGAACACGGTGCCGTCGGAGCACCGGTAGGGACCGTAGGGGGCGATGGAGGCGTGCCGGGCCCCGGTACGCAGGAAGGGCTTCGCGCCGTACACGCTGAGGTAGGTGGGCTGCATCATCCACTCCCCGGCTGCGTCGAGCATCGCGACACTGAGCGTGGCGCCGACTCCCGTGCGCTCGCGTTCGTAGAGGGCCGCGAGGATCCCGGAGTAGGCGTACATCCCGGTGGCGATGTCCACGACCGAGACACCGACCTTGGCGGGCTCCTCCGGGCTCCCGGTCGTGCTGAGCAGGCCGGACTCGCACTGGACCAGCAGGTCGTAGGCCTTCTTGTCGGCGTAGGGACCGTCGGCCCCGTAGCCCGAGATGGAGCAGTGGATCAGCTCGGGCCGCCTCGCGCGCAGGGTGGCCGCATCGAGTCCCAGCCGGTCCACCGCCCCCGGCAGGAGGTTCTGCACCACCACGTCCGCGTCGTCGAGGATGGTGAGCAGCAGCCGGCGGTCGGCGTCGGACTTGAGGTCCAGCTCGATGCTCTCCTTGCCGCGGTTCAGCCAGACGAAGTAGCTCGCCTGGCCGTGCACGCTGCGGTCGTACTCGCGGGCGAAGTCACCCACTCCGGGGCGCTCCACCTTGATGACCCTGGCCCCGAGGTCGGCCAGGTGACGGGTGGCGAAGGGTGCCGCCACCGCGTGCTCCAGCGCGACCACGGTGATGCCGTCGAGAGGAAGCACGTGCGTCTCCTTGTCGTCGCCGGGGTCGTCGCCGGGGCGCTCGTGCCGGCGTGCACTCGTGGCGGTCATTCGCGTACGCCGGCCCGGGCCACGATCGCCCGCGCCCGCGCCAGCACGGGTCGGTCCACCATCTGGCCGTCGACACTGAGGACGTCCGGGTCGGTGTCGTCGGTTCCCGCCTCGCCCAGGACTCGCGTGGCCCACGCGAGCTGCGCAGCGGTCGGGCGGAAGCCCTCGGCCACCGGCTCGACCTGTCGCGGGTGGATGCAGAGCTTGCCGCCGAAGCCGAGGGCCCGAGCCCGGGCTGCCGCTTCACGCGCCTCGGCGTCGTCGGTGGTGGATGCCGTCACCCCGTCCAGCGGAGGGGGCAGCGACCCGGCCCGCGAGGCGACGACCAGGCAGCTGCGCGCGAACAGCAGGGCGGCCTGGTCGCTCTCGTCCGCTCCGATGTCGAGCGCGAAGTCGACCGAACCGAAGGCCAGTCGGTCCGCGGCCCCACTGGCCGCCACGGCGGACACCCGGTCGATCCCCACAGCCGACTCGACCAGGGCCACCAGACCGACCCCGGTCGGCAGCCGCTCGCGGAGCCTCACCAAGGAGTCCGGGTCCTCGGCCTTGGGAACGACCACTCCCCGCAGACCGGCCCGGCCGACCACGGCCGCGAGGTCGTCTCGATGCCACGCGGTGCCGATGGCGTTGACGCGGACCCAGCCGGCGCCGCGACCGTCGAGCCAGGACCCGACCTGGCGACGCGCCGCGTCCTTCGCGCCCGCGGCGACGGCATCCTCGAGGTCGAGGATGACCTCGTCCGCGCCGGACAGGGCCGCTCGTTCGAAGCGGTCCTCGCGGTTGCCCGGCACGAACAGCCAGGTGACGGACTCGTGCGCCGTCATGGCCGGACGGGGTGACGCGCGACGAGCTGGCGGGCGATCACGTCGCGCTGGATCTCGTTGGTGCCCTCCCCGACGATCATCAGCGGCGCGTCCCGGAAGTACCGCTCGACGTCGAACTCGGTGGAGTAGCCGTAGCCGCCGTGGATCCGGACCGCGTCGAGGGCGATCTTCATCGCGGTCTCCGAGGCGAACAGCTTGGCCATGCCGGCCTCGAGGTCTGCTCGCTGTCCGGACTCGTAGCGTCGGGCGGCGTACATGACCAGCTGGCGCGCCGCGGTGAGGGACGTGGCCATGTCGGCGAGGAGGTTGCCGACCGACTGGTGCTGCCAGATCGGCTTGCCGAAGCTCTCCCGCTCCTGGGCGTAGGCCAGGGAGTCCTCCAGGGCGGCGCGACCGACGCCGAGTGCCCGGCACGCGACCTGGATGCGACCGATCTCGAGTCCCCGCATCATCTGGGCGAACCCGTGGCCCTCCTGCTCACCGAGCAGGCTGCCGGTCGGGGTGCGGAAGTCCTCGAAGGACAGCTCGCAGCTCTCCACTCCCTTGTAGCCGAGCTTGGGCAGGTCGCGGGAGATCTCGAAGCCCGGTCCCTTCTCGACGAGGAGGACGCTGATCCCCCGGTGCGCGGGCTGCGCCTCGGGGTCCGTGCGGCACATCAGCGCCACCAGCTGGGAACGACGGGCGTTGGTGATCCAGGTCTTGGAGCCGTTGACGACATACTCCTCGCCCTCGCGCCGCGCCGTGGTCCGCATCGCCTGGAGGTCCGAGCCACCACCGGGCTCGGTCAGCGCCATCGTGGCGCGGATCTCGCCGGTCGCCATCTTGGGCAGGTAGCGGTCCTTCTGCTTCTGGCTGCCGTGGGCGACCAGCAGCTTGGCCACGACCGTGTGGCCACCCATGGCGCCTGCGAGGCTCATCCAGCCGCGGGCCAGCTCCTCGGTGACGGCGGCGTAGCAGGGGGTCGTGACGCTGACCTCTCCCCACGGCTCGGGGACGGCGAGGCCGAAGATGCCGAGCTCCTTCATCTGGTCGATCAGCTTGTCGGGATAGATGTCGCCGTGGTCGAGCCCCCGCGCGACCGGCCTCACCTCGCGGTCCACGAAGTCGCGGACGACCTCGACGATCGCCGTCTCCTCGGCGTCGAGCTCGAGCTCCTTGAGGTCCAGCACGGTCACCGTCTCCTTCGCTGGGCAGTGGTCCCCCAGCTTCGTCGCCTGCGCAGACATCCTGATCGCTGATGCGTCCGGCTGTAAAATAGCCATTCTCGATACCCCCATCATCGTCCGTCATGGCAGGAGCACCGGATGGACCTCAAGCAGCTCACGGCGCTCGTGACGGTGGCAGAGGCCGGGAGCATCACCAGAGCAGCCCGGATGCTGCACCTCGTCCAGCCGTCGGTCACCCGCCAGATCCGGATGCTCGAGGAGGAGCTGGGGGTGCCGCTCTTCACGCGGACCTCGCTGGGCATGACCCCGACCCCGGAGGGCTCACTGCTCGTGGACCGGGCACGGCGGGTCCTGCAGGAGCTCGACCGGGCGCGCGCGGAGATCCAGCCCGATCCCGGCGGCATCGTGGGCGTCGTGACGTTCGGCCTGCTCGAGAGTGTGGTGGAGATCCTGGCCGAGCCGCTGGTCCGGGCACTGGCCGTCCACCACCCGGGGATCGACCTGCGGCTCGTGACCGCCTACTCGGGGCACCTGCAGGAGTGGCTCGACCTCGGTGACGTGGACCTCTCACTCCTCTACGACCTCGACTCCTCCCCCTCCCTGGCCGTGACCCCGCTGGTGGAGGAGGAGCTGTGGGCGGTCGCTCCCCCCGGGAGCGACCTGTCGCCCATGACGCCGGTGGCGTGCCGGGTGGTGCTGGAGCATCCCCTGGTGCTCCCGGTCCCGGGGCACGGCCTGCGCGCCCTGATCGACCGGGCCCGGTCGACGATCGAGACCCGGCCCCAGGTCGCCGTGCAGGTCAACTCGATGCAGCTGCAGAAGACACTGGTGCGGGCAGGCCACGGGTGGACCATGCTGCCCGCGGCCGCGGTCAGCCGCGACGTCGACTCCGGGTTGCTCAGCGGCGCGCCGCTCCGTGAGCCGCGCGTGACTCGTCACGTCGTACTCGGTCTCCATCGCGGTGGGCGCACTCCGGCACCGGTGCAGGCCGTCGCCGCGGAGGTCGTCCGGGCGGTACGGCGGCTGGTCGCGGAGGGCGTGTGGACCGGGGCACGCCTCAGCGACGGCCTCCCCGGGTGACCTACCTCCGGCGCCCCTGCACCGGGGCGTCGCGGAACCAACCCCCGCCCGCCCACTGGGAGGAGCGTTCCTGCTCCGCGAGCACTGCCACGGCGATCGCCTGGTCGATCAGCAGCCCGTCCCCGATCAGCTCCCACTGGCGGCCGATCGTCACGTCGTCGTCCAGGACGGCCGTGATGACCGCAGCGACGTCCGCGCGCGCGATGTCGCCCTCCGGCACGTCGCGCCCGATGAGCACCCGCCGCGTGCCCTGCCCGTCCTGCAGCCAACCTGGCCGCAGGATCGTCCAGTGCAGTCCGCTGCCACGTAGGGCCTCGTCGGCCTTGCGCTTGGCCTCGATGTAGGCGCGCCAGACAGGAGTCGCGTCCTCGGGCACGGGGTCGTCGACTGCCATGGCCGAGATCTGCACGAAGCGCTCGATGCCGGCCGCACGTGCCCCGTCGATCGACTTCAGCGAGCCCTCGAGATCGACGGTGCGCTTGCGTTCGACCTTCCCGTCAGCGCCGGCTCCCGCCGCGAACACCACTGCGTTGCACCCGGCGAAGGCTTCGGCGAAGTCCTCGGCCGTGGACGCCTCGATGTCGAGCAGACGGACCTCGGCTCCCAGCGCCTCGAGCTCGCCGCGGTGGTCCTCGTTGCGGACGAGCGCGACCGGCGTGTGGCCGGCGTCAACCAGCATCGGATGGAGGTGGCGGGCCACTTTCCCGTGACCTCCGACGACGGCGACTCTGCCCATGGCGCGCCGATACCCGGCGACGACCCACCCAATCGCGCTGAGAGTGCGCACGCACCCCGCGAAGCCTCCGCACAGGTCACGACATCCGGGCCGCGCGCCCTCCGCGGTCCACCCGGGTGCCGGTTCGCTGGACGGATGTGCTATTCGTCCGTTTTTGGGCGATACTTCTCTTTTGCGCCGGAGCGCCACGGGACCTCCGACGACGCAGGGTGCCCCGCACCCGGACAGCAAGGAGAACCGTGCGAGACCGAACGACCAGCCCGGACCCCCAGACCCCCGAGAACGCCACCGACAGCGCGCCGACGACCTCGCGCAGGCGACGCTCGGTGCGCCGTTCCGGCCTCGCCGCGGGCGTCGGCGCGGCGCTCGTGTTGGCGTTGGCCGCGACTCTCGCCCCGGCCCTCAACCCGGCCCTCGACCCGGGCGCCGCCACCGCCTCGTCACCTCCGCAGGCGGCGAGTACCACGACAGCGCGCGGCACCTCGACCGGCAACCCGCTCGCCGGACGCAGGTGGGGCGTCTACAAGGGCAACGCCGACCAGTCCTGGGCCCCGTACGCCGCCTCCAAGGGGACCGAACGGCAGCTGCTGGCCAAGATCTCCGAGCGACCCAAGGCCAAGTGGTTCGGCGACTGGATCTCCAACGCGGCGATCGGCAAGAAGGTCGACGAGTACATCGCGAACTCCACCGGCGGGGACCCGAACGTGCTCTCGCAGATGACGATGTTCCGGATGCAGCCCTGGGAGCACGACGCCTGCAAGCGCCTGCCCACCCGGGCCGAGCAGGCCAGCTACAAGCAGTGGACCGACCGGGCCGCAGCCGCCATCGGCAGCGCCCACGTCGCCTTGATCCTGCAGCCCGACGGTCCGTTCGCACTGTGCGCCCCGGGCCACTCCCCGCTGCCGTCCCAGCTCATCGCGTACTCGGCCAGGAAGTACGCCGCCCTGCCGAACACACACGTCTACATCGACGCTGGGGCGTCCGACTGGCCCATCAACGACCCGAAGAAGGCAGCGAACATCCTCGTGCCGGCCGGCATCAAGTACGCCCGCGGCTTCGCGTTCAACTCCACCCACTACGCCACCACCGCGCGTGAGATCGAGGCCGGCACCGCTCTGATCGCCGAGCTCAACCGACGCGGCCTGCGCGGCAAGCACTTCGTCATCAACACCTCCTCCAACGGCCGCGGCTTCGTCTTCGGCACCGCCCGGGGGTCGCACCCCGACCACGCGAACGTGTGCCGCACCCGGAGCGAGCAGCACTGCGTCACCCTCGGCATCCCCCCGACCACGAACGTGGCCTCGCCCCGGTGGGGGCTCAGCAAGCTGAACCGGGCCAAGGCGGCCAAGTACGTGGACGCCTACCTGTGGTTCGGCCGCCCGTGGCTGTACATGCAGGCCGACCCCTTCGACAAGCCCCGCGCCCTGCAGCTGGCCCGCACGACGCCGTACTGACCGCAGCGTCGCACCGGGCCGCTCGGGGCAAGGGGCTCCTTCGTCTGGAAGCAGTACGGCGCACGGGCGCTCACGGATGCGGTGGCATGCCTGGGCGCGGTGGTAGACGACAAGACCGGCGATTGACCGGTGTGGAACGGCGTCAGTAGGTTGTGCTTTCAATCACACCGCGCCATGAGGACCCTTGCCATCCTCAGCGCGCGTACGCCGCCCGAGGCATGACGCTCCCGCACCACCGCTGACACCGTGAACGACCTCTGTCGATGTCCTCGAAAGGACTGCTCATGCGTGCTCGAATCGCATCACTCCCTGCTGCGGTGCTCCTCGTGCTGGGCGCCCTCGTGGTGGGCGCCTTGGCCTGGGTCCCCACGGCGTCAGCGCAGGACGCACCTCGAGTGCACGCCAGGCCCGCTCAGTCGGGCGGCCGGGCGCAGCCCTGTCCCTCAGTCGACGGGCCGAAGTGCCATGTCCGGCTGCGCACCGGCATCCGGATGGCGTACGCCGAGGTCGGGCCCCGTCGCGGCAAGCCGTTGATCCTGCTGCACGGGCTCACTGACAGCAGCCGCTCCTGGTCCCTGTCGATGCGAGCCCTGCACAGGCTCCGGCCCAACCTGCACATCTACGCCCTCGACCTTCGCGGCCAGGGCGCCTCATCCCAGCCGAAGAAGCAGGCGTGCCGCTCACACCCGGAGCGGTGCTACGAGATGAAGGACCTGGCGGCCGACGTGGTGGCCTTCATGGACACCCAGCGCATCCGGTCGGCCAGCATCGCCGGACACTCGATGGGTTCCTTCGTAGCCCAGGAGATCGGGCTCCGGTACCCCCGACGGGCGGACCGCCTGGTCCTCGTCGCGTCCTCGACGACCGGCGTGAACAATCCGACCCTGCGCGACTTCGTCCTACCGCAGGTCGAAGGCCCCTGGCGCAACTCCCTGGTGGCACAGGGCCACAGCTGGCCACAGGACGCCTACGCGCGCACGCCCCTGGATGCCGACCCCAACGCGGTGGAGTGGATGAAGCAGTCCTGGGATGCGGACCCGGTCGCTCCGCAGCCACTGGTCAACGCCATCGCGGCCGAGACCGCACTGGTGCCGCTCGGGACCTGGCTCGGGGAGACGAGAGCTCTGCTGGGGACCGACAACACCCGTCGGCTCAGGCACCTGAAGATCCCCACACTCGTGCTGTGGGGAGCGCAGGACTCGATCTTCTACGGCACCGACCAGCACCGCCTGGTCAAGGCGCTGACCCGGGCCGCTCGGGGCAAGGGCTCGTTCGCCTGGAAGCAGTACGGCGCACGGGCGCTTCCGGCGTCGGGCTTCCAGGAGAGCGACATCGGCCACAACGTCCAGTGGGAGGCGCCGGCGAAGGTGGCCCGCGACATCGCCTCGTACCTGCGCACCGGCCGACCCACCAAGGACCTGTACCGCACGGACCACCCAGACGACATCCACCACATCGTGACCGAGCCCGGAGCCGCCCGCATCATCTCCCGCCGCTGAGAGTCCGTCAGGCCACGGCGACACCTGCCGGCCAGTCGTGACTGACGGGTGCCCGGCCCGCGGAATGCCCGGGATCGACGGCTTGTTGCAACCTACAACTTCACTGCCCAGGCCAGCGCCGGGCGGTCCCTTTCCTGTCCTCCAGCCAAGAGTGGTCTCTGCATGCCCAGGAGCGTCCGGCGACGCCCTCAACCCGTTCCGTCCGTCCCCGACCTCGCGACATCCTCGCCTCCAGCCAAGCAGAGCGCCTGGCGCAGCCTTCGTCACGGCAGCATGCGCCTGTGGACGGCAGCCAATGTCCTCAGCAACGCCGGCACCTGGATGCAGATGGTCGCCCAGAATCTGCTGGTGCTCCAACTGACCGGCTCGGCCATGATGACCGGCCTGTCGTTGTCCGCGCAGGCGGCTCCGGGGCTGCTGTTCGGCTTCCTCGGCGGCGCCATCGCCGACAAGTACCCACGCCGGCTGGTCGCCACCGTGGGCCAGATGGCGCTGGCTGCGGTGGCCCTCCTCACCGCATCCCTCGCCGCCCTCGACCTGCTGAGCGTCGTCGTGGTGATGCTGCTCGGGGTGCTCAGCGGCGTGATCGCCACTGCGGACGGCCCCGCGTGCACGCTGCTCGGCAACGAGCTGGTGCCACGCGAGGACGTGTCCTCCGCGATCGCGGTGGGATCGGTCGCGAGCAACGTGGGCCGGCTCGCCGGCACGGCGCTGGCCGGCGTGACCGTGGCGGCCGCAGGCATCAGCGCTGCCTACGTCGCCAACGGGGTGTCGTTCCTGCTGGTCGCAGCCTGCATCCCGTTCCTGCGCAGCGCCCGACGGCTCGACGTCGTGACCGTGCCAGGCGAGGCCGTCGAGGCCGCATCCCTGGCGGACTCGTCCGAGGTCGGTGTGAAAAACGGGATGCGGTACCTGACCAGGGACGGCACCCTGCTGGCCTTGGTGGCGGTGGGTGCGATCTCCAA
This sequence comes from Marmoricola sp., assembly GCF_025965085.1. Taxonomy (GTDB): domain Bacteria; phylum Actinomycetota; class Actinomycetes; order Propionibacteriales; family Nocardioidaceae; genus Marmoricola. The sequence continues at coordinate 555 of NZ_JAOPXP010000180.1, read as the reverse complement.
CCTGTTGGGGCGCAACTACACGATGAGCATGGCCGCCCTGGTCACCGGACCTCTGCAGGCGAGCGCCAGCAGCTATGCGCAGGTGGGCACCGCCCTGGCGGCTGGCGGAATCCTCGGGGGGGTCCTGGCGGGACGCCTGCACTCGCCGCGACTCGGCGTCGTCCTCCTGCTGGCCGGGACCGCTGCCACGTTGCAGGCGGTCGTCGGGCTGAGCCCGGCGCTGCTCATGGTGGCCTTGGTCGCGATGGCGATGGCCGCAGCGGAAGGTGCGATGGCGACCACGGCCCAGACCATGTTGCAGACCGTTCCCCCAGAGCAGCTGCGGGGTCGCGTGCTCGGTGCCTGGCGTACCGCCAGCACTGGCTGGGGCCTGGCCGGCCCGCCGGCGCTCGGCGCGCTGCTGGAGGTCTTCGGGGTCCGCACTGGTCTCGTCATCGGCGGCGCCGCGACGGTCCTCCTGCTGGGAGGTGTGCGCCTGTTGTCGTTGCGCAGGCGCAGGACCGAGAACGCCGACGTCCTACCCCTGCCCGTGCCCACGGGCACGCCCGTCCCGGC
>NZ_JAOPXP010000144.1 GCF_025965085.1 Marmoricola sp. | reverse complement strand
AGCTCCTGGGAGCGCACGGCCGGCCGGGGGCAGCCGGAGGCCACCGTGGCCACGTCCTGGCGCTGGCGCCCCTGGCTGGCGCTCGTGGCACTCGTCGCCGCGAGCACAGGAATATGGTTTCGCTAGTTGTTCTGGTCAACATCCCGCAGAACTTCCGGGTGCTTGCTAGCGTGCACGTAATTCTCCGGGCCCGAGCGTCTGCTTGGGCATCTGGAAGCGAGGCTCGATCGTGGCGTGCGCAGGACATCTCGAGGCGATGGCGTGATCCTCTACGGCGTTCGTCGCTTCATCAACTACCTGGTCCTCACCCTGCTCGCGACCGTCGTCGGGTACGTCCTCGCGAGTCTGGTGCTCAACCCGGCCGCGCGGTTCTACGGGCGCAACCCCCGCCCGAGCGACGCCGCCATCGAGAGCTCACTGCGGAGGCTCGGCGTCGACCCGCACAAGCCCCTCCTCGAGCGCACCTGGGACTGGATGTCGGGCATCTTCCTGCACGGCACCTTCGGCCTGGAGAACAACCTGGACCCGGTCGGGCACGACATGCTGGTCCGCTCCGGCGTCAGTCTCCAGCTGCTCCTCATCGGGTCGGTCCTGGGTGCCGTCCTCGGCGTCACGCTCGGCGTCTGGGGCGCGGTGCGGCAGTACCAGCTCAGCGACCAGGTGGTGACCTACGCGTCGTACGTCGTGCTCTCCACACCGGTGTTCGTGATCGGCGTGCTGCTGATGATCCTCGCGACGAGCTTCAACGGGTGGGCAGGACAGCAGGTGATCCAGTTCACCGGGCAGTACACGCCCGGGCTGAGCGGCACCTGGAACGTCCTCGCCGACCGGCTCAGCCACCTGCTGCTCCCGACCATCGCGTTGGCGGCCCTGGGGGCGGCTGAGTACTCCCGCTACCAGCGCAACGCCATGCTCGACGTGCTCAGCGCGGACTACATCCGCACGGCCCGGTCCAAGGGCCGCACCCGGAACTCCGCCATGATCCGCCACGGCGTGAGGGTGGCGCTGATTCCCATGTCCACCTACTTCGCCTACAGCTTCGGCACGCTCATCGCCGGGTCGACGTTCCTGGAGCTGATCTTCAGCTGGCACGGCATGGGTGAGCTGGCCCTGACCTCGATCACGCAGAACGACGTCAACGCCACCGCAGGGTCGGTCTTCTACCTCTCGATCCTCGTTCTGATCTCCTCGACCCTGGCCGAGGTGCTCTACGCGGCGCTGGACCCGAGAGTGAGGATCTGATGGCGATCATCGACCCCCTGAGCACGAGCGACGTGGACGTCACCGCCGAGCTCGTCGACTCCCGGAAGGCCCCCCGCAACTCCAGCCGGGCCGCCCTCATCTGGACGCGGCTGCGCTCCACGCCGCGGTTCTGGGTCGGTGCGCTCGTGGTGGGCGCGATGATCGTGTGGGCCATCGCCGGGCTGTGGATCACGAAGTGGTCGCCGACCGACCAGGACCTGATCAACTCCAGCGTCGGGCCCACCGCGAGCCACTGGTTCGGCACCGACGACATCGGTCAGGACATCTACGCGGAGACGGTGTCCGGGCTGCGCAGGTCGCTGGTGATCGGTCTCATCGCCGGGCCTGCGAGCACCTTGATCGCGGCCCTGGTGGGAGCCTTCGCGGGTTATACGGGCGGTCGGGCCGACGCCGTGATCAGCTGGCTGATCAACCTGCTGCTGGTCCTCCCGGCCTTCTTCATCCTCGTGCTGCTGAGCCCGGTCTTCAAGAGCCTGTCGTTCCTCGTGCTGACGGCCTTCATCGCCCTGTTCACCTGGATGGTGATGGCCCAGGTCATCCGTGCCCAGACCAAGTCGCTGCGAGACCGCGAGTTCGTCAAGGCCGCCCGGTTCATGGGCGTGGGGACCGGCACGATCATCCGGCGGCACATCCTGCCCAACGTGGCCTCGCTGCTGATCATCGACGCCACCCTGGGCGTCGTGGCGGCCATCAACAGCGAGACCGCCCTGTCGTACTTCGGCTTCGGCATCCAGCGGCCGCAGGTCTCTCTCGGTGTGCTGCTCGCGGACGGCACCCCCTCGGCGACCACCCGGCCCTGGATGTTCGTCTTCCCGGCGCTGGTGCTCGTCGTGCTGCTCTTCGCGGTCAGCCTCGTCGGTGATGCCCTGCGGGACGCCGTGGACCCGACCTCCGGGAGCACCCGTGACTGACGCGCCGCTCCTGGAGGTCAGGGACCTCTCCGTGAGCTTCCCGCAGGGCGCCGACGAGGTACGTGCGGTGCGGGGGATCTCCTACACGGTCGACCAGGGGGAGTTCCTCGGGATCGTGGGGGAGTCGGGTTCCGGCAAGTCCGTCTCCTCCATGGCGATCATGGGCCTGCTGCCGCGCAACGCGGTGGTCACCGGCGACGTCCTGCTGCGGGGTGAGTCCCTGCTGGGCAGGGACGACCGCGAGCTCTCCCGTCTGAGGGGCAAGGAGATCGCCATGATCTTCCAGGACCCGCTCTCGGCACTCACACCGGTGTACACCGTCGGCGACCAGATCGCCGAGGGCCTGATGCTGCACGATCGAGCGCTCAGCCAGCAGGCCGCGTCCGTGCGTGCGGTCGAGCTCCTGCGTGTCGTCGGCATCCCCGCTCCCGAACGTCGCGTGAAGGCCTTCCCGCACGAGTTCTCCGGCGGCATGCGGCAACGGGTGATGATCGCCATCGCGATCGCCAACGACCCCGACCTGATCATCGCCGACGAGCCGACCACGGCCCTCGACGTGACCATCCAGGCACAGATCCTCGAGGTGCTGCAGCAGGCCAAGGAGATGACGGGTGCGGCCGTCGTACTGATCACCCACGACCTCGGCGTGGTCGCCGGCAACGCCGACCGCATCGCCGTCATGTACGCCGGCCGCCTCGTCGAGACCGGTTCGGTCGACGACGTGTTCAGCCGGCCGGAGATGCCCTACACGATCGGGCTCCTGCGCTCGGTGCCCAACCTGGTCACGGCCGGTCGCACCCGGCTGGTGCCGCTCGAGGGGCGGCCGCCGTCGCTGTCCGACCTGCCACCCGGGTGTCCCTTCGAGCCCCGGTGCCCGATCTCGGTGCCGGAGTGCACCACCGCCGAACCGCCGCTGCTGGTCCTCGGGGGAGGGCACTCGGCGGCGTGCATCCGGGCCCCCGAGATCGAGTCCGGTGCCCTGCAGGCCTCGGACGTGTTTCCCCGTCCCGAGCCTGTCTCGCTGGGGAGCGAGATCGGCAGCGAGCAGGAGCCCGTCCTGACCATCGAGGGACTGGTGCGTCACTTCCCACTGACCACCGGAATGGTCTTCAAGAAGCAGATCGGCACTGTGAAGGCCGTGGACGGCATCGACCTGCAGGTCCGCGCGGGCGAGGTGCTCGGTCTGGTCGGTGAGTCCGGCTGCGGCAAGTCGACCACGATCCTCGAGGTCCTCGAGATGACCCGGCCACAGGCCGGCTCGATCAGGATCGCGGGTCGCGATGTCGCGGACCTCTCCAGATCCGACCGGCTCAGCCTGCGCAAGGACGTGCAGATCGTCTTCCAGGATCCAATGGCCGCGCTCGATCCGCGGCTCACGGTCGGGGACATCATCGGTGAGCCGTTGACCGTGCACGGAGACTCGAAGATGGAGCGACGCCGACGCGTGGCCGAGCTGCTCGACCTCGTCGGGCTGGAGCACTCGATGTCGAGCCGTTACCCGCACGAGTTCTCCGGCGGTCAGCGACAACGCATCGGCATCGCCCGCGCGCTCGCGACGAACCCCCGGCTGCTGGTGCTGGACGAGCCCGTCTCGGCGCTCGACGTGTCGATCCAGGCCGGCGTCATGAACCTGCTCGAGGACCTCAAGGCACGTCTGCGCCTTTCCTACCTGTTCGTGGCCCACGACCTCGCTGTCGTGCGGCAGATCGCCGACACGGTCGCGGTCATGTACCTCGGACGCATCGTCGAGACCGGCGACGTCGGTGAGGTGTTCGCGCGGCCGCACCACCCGTACACCCAGGCCCTCATGTCGGCGGTGCCGATCCCGGACCCGGAGGCCGAGCGCTCGCGCGAACGGATCCTCCTGGACGGCGACCTCCCCAGCCCGACAGACGAGATCAGCGGCTGCAACTTCCACGGCAGGTGCCCGCTGTACAAGATCCTCGACCCGTCGCGTCAGCAGCAGTGCGTGACCGAGGACCCGCGGCTGCGGATGATCGACACGACGTCGGCGGCGTGCCACCACGTCGAGCAGAACACGTTGCAACCGCTGTAGCCGGACGCACACAACCCAGGAGGAACCATGAAGCGGAAGACAACGGCAGCCCTCGTGGCCGTCACGGCCACGGCGACGCTCACCCTCGCAGCGTGCGGTGGTGGTTCGAACAGCAGCTCCGGCAGCCCGAACAACGGCGCGGTGCTCCCCAACACCGCCTGGGCGAAGGCGTCGTACGACGAGGTCAAGCAGGGCGGCACGCTCGTGCAGGCCGTGAGCCAGCTGCCCTACAACTTCGTGTTCCAGCAGGCGAACGACGGCCTCGGCGACACGGTCACCATCGAGGCGCCCACCGTGCTGGGCGGAGTGATCTTCAAGCCGGACGGCACCTGGCAGCCCGACCCGAACACCGTCGAGTCGGCCAAGGTGGTGAGCAAGGACCCGCTGAGGATCGAGGTCAAGCTGAACCCGAAGGCCGTGTGGAGCGACGGCAAGCCGATCACCTACGTCGACATGGTGAACACGTGGAAGGCCCTGAACGGCACGAACCCGAAGTTCGAGATCCTGTCCGACCAGGGGTTCAAGGACATCTCCGCCGTCACCAAGGGAGCCAACGAGTTCGAGTACACGATCACCTGGAAGAAGGTGAACGCCGACTGGCCGAACTACATGTACCCGGCGTACCCCTCCGTGGTGACCTCTGACCCGAAGGCGTTCAACACCGGCTACGTCAAGAAGATGTACCCGAGCAACGGTCCCTACGTGGTCAGCAGCATCGACGCCAACGCCGGTGTCGTGACGGAGATCCCCAACCCGCGGTGGTGGGGTCGCAAGCCGAAGCTCGACAAGATCGTGATGCGGGTCGTCAACCAGGACTCCCTGGGTCAGGCCTTCGCGAACAAGGAGATCAACCTCCTCGACACCCAGGCCAACCCCGACGTGCTCGCCCAGGCCATGAAGCGCCCGGACGCGGAGATCCAGAAGTCCGGCGGCCTGACGTGGACGCAGCTGACGTTCAACGGGTCCAAGGCGCCGCTGAACGACGTCCACCTCCGGCGTGCGATCGCGCACGCGATCGACCGCAAGACGATGGTGTCCGTCATCCAGAAGCAGCTCGGCGTCACGCCGTCGGTCCAGGGCAGCGTCGTCTACGTCCCGGGGCAGGCCGGCTACAAGGACGTCGCCGACACCGAGATCGGCTACAGCCTGAAGGACTCGGCAGCCGAGATGAAGGCGGGTGGCTACACCAAGGGATCCGACGGCATGTTCGCGAAGAACGGCACGCCGGTCAGCCTCTCCATCACGGTTCCCTCGGACACGCCGACCAACGCCCAGCGGGCCCAGCTGATCCAGGGCTTCCTGAAGAAGGCCGGCATCGCCGTGAAGCTGGACACCGTGCCGACCGCGAAGTACTTCGGTGACTACGTCACGCCGTTGAACTACCAGATGACCTCGTTCAGCTGGTCGGGTACGCCGTTCCCTGTCTCGACCTCGCAGTCGCTCTTCGACCCGGTCAAGTCCGGGCAGAACTACACCGGCATCACCGACCCCAGGCTGGCTCCGTTGTGGGACAAGGCCAACGCCGAGCTCGACCCCGCCAAGCAGCAGGCCATCGTCAACGAGATCGACAAGGTGGTCTTCGACTACGTGCCCATGGTCACCCTCGGCACGACGCCGACGATCTGGGCGGCCGAGAAGGGGCTGGTGAACGCCGGCGCCTCACAGTTCCAGGCCCCGGACTACACGCAGGTCGGCTTCAAGAAGTAGCAGCACCACTGGACCGCCCGCACCCTGCCGGTGCGGGGCGGCCCTGTGTCCTGGCCGAACGGCGTCCCTTCGCCGGCGTTTGTTGACATGCCTGCAACACGGCTGCGACCAACGCGCAACACGTCGACGCCACAGTTGCCGCATGTTCTTCCGGGTGCGCACCTCGCTGACCGAACGGCCCGGAGCGCTGGCGCTGCTCGCCACGCGCTGTGGAGAGGCAGGCCTCAACATCCTGGGCCTGCAGATCTTCCCCGACCTGGGCCGGGTCACCGACGAACTGGTGATCAGCACGCCCGACACCTGGACCGCGAGAGCGGTCGCCGAGCTCGTGAGTGGTGCAGGCGGGGACGAGGTGAGCGTCGAACCCTGCACCACTCACGACCTGATCGACCAGCCCACGCGCTGGCTCACCGCCGCCCACGACCTCATGTCGGACCCGACGATGCTGCCGACCATGCTGGAGAAGCTCCTCGGGCAGCACCCCGAGAAGTGGAGCGCGACCGAGCACTCACGTGCCGCCGCGCTCACCTCCCTGGCCGAGTCCGTGGGCGACCGGTCGGCGCAGCCCGCCTCCGCGCCGGTGGAGTACGAGGAGACGCCCACCGGCCTGGTGGCTCGCATCGGGGGCCACGTCGTCGGCGTCGCGGCCTTCGCCCTGACCGAACGGCGCGAGCTGACCATCGAGGTGGCCCCGGCGTGGCGGCGGCTCGGCATCGGCACCCAGCTCCTGACCCGCGCGGCCTCGCAGGCGGCGGCCGCAGGGGACGACGAGATGGTGCTGCTGGCCCCGGCCACCGACGAGGGGTTCGTCACGATGGTGAGCAACGCCGGTCTCCGTGCGCGGATCCGGCTGAGCGGGGACCTGCTGCGCGCCACGATCGTGGTCACCGGCGTACGCCGCTCCGGCGCGACCACTCCGGTCCCTCGGGAAGAACGCACACCCCTCGGCCGTTAGACTCAGGGCCAGTCGCACCACCCCCGCGCCACACCGGAAGGCCCCCGGACCTGATGACCGAAGGTGTCCCCTCAGAGGTTCCCAGCAAGTTCGCACCGCTGGGCCTGACCTACGACGACGTTCTACTGCTCCCGGGTGAGACCGACGTCATCCCGAGCGAGGTCGACACCAGCACCCGACTGACGCGTGGCATCAGCCTGCGCACCCCGCTGATCTCGAGCGCGATGGACACCGTCACCGAGTCGCGGATGGCGATCGCGATGGCCCGCCAGGGCGGCATCGGCATCCTGCACCGCAACCTGTCCATCGAGGACCAGGCCTACCAGGTGGACCTGGTCAAGCGGACCCAGACCGGCATGATCTCCAACCCGGTGACCATCGGGCCCGACAGGACGCTCGAGGAGCTCGACCACATCTGCGGCGAGTACCGCGTCTCCGGCCTCCCGGTCGTCGACTCCGGGGACCGGCTGCTCGGCATCATCACCAACCGCGACCTGCGCTTCACCCCGGTCGCGGAGTGGTCGACCACCAAGGTCGACGAGGTGATGACCCCGATGCCGCTGATCACCGCTCCGGTGGGGATCAGCCGCGAGGACGCCACGACGCTGCTGCGCCAGCACAAGCGTGAGCGGCTGCCGATCGTCGACGACCAAGGACGTCTGACCGGTCTGATCACCGTCAAGGACTTCGTGAAGTCCGAGCAGTTCCCCAACGCCTCGAACGACTCCGACGGACGGCTCCTCGTGGGTGCGGCGGTCGGCTACTTCGGTGAGGCCTGGCAGCGCGCGACCACGCTGGTCGAGGCCGGGGTCGACGTGCTCGTGGTGGACACCGCGCACGGCCACGCCCGCCTGCTGCTCGACATGGTTCGCCGGCTCAAGAGCGACCCGGCCACCCGGCACGTCCAGGTCATCGGCGGCAACGTCGCCACCCGCGAAGGCGCGCAGGCGCTGATCGACGCAGGTGTCGACGCCGTCAAGGTGGGCGTGGGTCCCGGGTCGATCTGTACGACGCGTGTGGTGGCCGGGGTCGGCGTCCCCCAGGTCACGGCGGTCTACGAGTCCTCCCTCGCCTGTGGGCCGGCCGGCGTACCCCTGATCGCCGACGGTGGCCTGCAGTACTCCGGCGACATCGCCAAGGCGCTCGTCGCCGGGGCCGAGTCGGTGATGTTCGGCTCGCTGCTCGCCGGGTGCGAGGAGAGCCCCGGTGAGCTGGTCTTCGTCAACGGGAAGCAGTACAAGTCCTACCGCGGCATGGGGTCGCTCGCCGCCATGTCGAGCCGGGGCAAGAAGTCCTACTCCAAGGACCGCTACTTCCAGGCCGACGTCACCAGCGACGACAAGATCGTGCCGGAGGGCATCGAGGGGCAGGTCGCCTACCGGGGTCCGCTCTCCGCGGTGGCCCACCAGCTGCTGGGCGGCCTGCACCAGTCGATGTTCTACGTGGGCGCACGCTCCATCCCCGAGCTGCGCGAGAAGGGCCGCTTCGTGCGGATCACCTCCGCGGGTCTCAAGGAGAGCCACCCCCACGACGTACAGATCACCGCCGAGGCCCCGAACTACTCCTGGCGCTGAGCCGGTGCCGCACGTGAAAGACTCTGTCGGTGACTGAGATCGAGATCGGGCGCGCCAAGCGCGGGCGCCGCGCCTATGCCTTCGACGACATCGCGATCGTGCCGAGCCGGCGCACGCGTGACCCCGAAGAGGTGTCCACCGCCTGGCAGATCGACGCCTACCGCTTCGAGCTGCCCATCATGGCTGCTCCCATGGACTCCGTGATGTCGCCTGCGACGGCGATCGCGCTCGGCCAGTTCGGCGGGTTGGGCGTGCTGAACCTCGAGGGCATCTGGACGCGGTACGACGACCCGACCGACCTGCTGGAGGAGGTCGCCGGCCTGACGGGCCCCGACGCCGTACGCCGGATGCAGGAGATCTACACCGAGCCGATCAGGGCCGAGCTGATCACCGAGCGGATCCGCCAGGTGCGTGACGCCGGCGTGACCGTCGCGGGCAGCCTCAGCCCCCAGCGGACCAAGGAGTTCGCCAAGACCGTGGTCGACGCCGGCGTCGACATGTTCGTGATCCGTGGCACCACCGTCAGCGCCGAGCACGTGAGCGCGCAGGCCGAGCCGCTGAACCTCAAGGAGTTCATCTACGAGCTCGACGTGCCCGTGATCGTCGGTGGGTGTGCGACCTACCAGGCAGCGCTGCACCTCATGCGCACGGGCGCCGCCGGTGTCCTCGTCGGCTTCGGTGGAGGAGCGGCCCACACGACGCGCACGGTGCTCGGTGTCGCCGTACCCATGGCCAGCGCGGTGGCCGATGTTGCCGCGGCCCGTCGCGACTACATGGATGAGTCCGGCGGGCGCTACGTGCACGTCATCGCCGACGGCTCCATCGGCCGCAGCGGCGACATCGCCAAGGCCGTGGCCTGCGGCGCGGATGCCGTGATGATCGGCTCGCCCCTGGCGCGTGCCACCGAGGCGCCGGGCCGGGGCTTCCACTGGGGTGCAGAGGCGCACCACGCCGACCTCCCCCGCGGTCAGAGGGTGGAGTTCGGCACGGTCGGCTCGCTCGAGGAGATCCTGTTCGGGCCCTCCCGGGTGGCGGACGGCACCATGAACCTGATGGGCGCGCTGCGTCGCGCGATGGCGACGACGGGCTACACCGAGCTCAAGGAGTTCCAGCGCATCGAGGTCGTCGTCTCCTGACGCTCAGGCCGTGATCGCCGCGTTGATCCGGTCGACCACGGCGCGGGCGTCTGCGACGGTCAGGTAGAGGCGAGCGAACGGTGCGTCCGCCAGCTCGATGACGATGGTCGGTCGGCCCGCGCGCACGTTCCAGTAGGACCTGTCGCCGTCCCGGTAGAAGGTGCCGACCCACTTGACCCCGGGCAGCGCCAGCCCCGGTGCGCGCAGGCCCTTGCCGGCGTACGCCGCCCCCGGGTCGTAGGTGGCGCCGCGGACCTGGCGCAGCGGCACGTCGATGCGTCGACGCAGCCCCCAGAGCTTGTCGAGCCCCACCGGTTCGATGATGAGCCGGCCGTTCTCGATGGTGACGTTGTTGTTCATGCGGGTCCTCCCTGCTGGATCTGCGCGCGCTGCAGGAGCCGTGCGCCGAGGTCATGGGCTGTGTTGTCGCGTGGGCCGAGGTGCTCGC
>NZ_JAOPXP010000117.1 GCF_025965085.1 Marmoricola sp. | reverse complement strand
CCGGTGTCACCGGTCAGCAGGAACACGCCTGCGGCGGCGAGCTCGTCGAAGTCGACCTGGACGGTGTCGACGAACGGGCCGAAGGCAGTGATCGAGAGCTCGTGCAGCCTCATCAGCCGCTCACCACTGCGTCGCGCGCGGACACGAGGTCGGGGTCCTCGGAGCAGCACTCCAGCGCGGTTCGCATCAGGTCGGACTCCTCCACGCTCGCGGGAGTGCCGCGGACGTGGCGGACGAAGTCGAGCGCGATCGCGTGGGCGGACTTCCCACTGGTGGACGGCCTGGTCGGCGGTGTCTCGCCACCCACCGGGGTGAAGCGCAGCGCCAGGGCGTGCGGGAAGCGGGTGCGCAGCTGCTCCATCGCCCGGGCCGGTCGCACTGCGTCCGTGAGCGTCGCCTGCACCCAGGAGTCCTCGTGGGCCTCGTGGCGACGGTCCGTGAGGAGGTCGTCGAGCGTCCCCTCGAGGCAGGCGAGGGGACGAGACACCGGCGCCTCGACGAACCGCGAGCCGGCGAGTCCCTCGGCCCCCAGGTCGACCAGCCACGACCCCTTGAGGTGCCCCGCCTCGGAGAACGAGTAGGCCACGGGGGAGCCGCTGTAGCGCACGGACTCGGTGAGGGTGGCTCGGCCGTGCAGGTGCCCCAGGGCGGTGTAGTCGATGCCGTCGAACAGCTCGGTCGGCACCACCGAGATGCCGCCGACCGCGATGTCGCGCTCGCTCTCGCTCGGGAGGCCCCCGGCGACGAAGGCGTGCGCCATCACCACCGAGCGGGTGCCCACCGGTCTCCTGGCCAGGTCGGCCCGGATCCGTCGCATCGCCTCGGCCAGCGCCGCGTGGTGGGAGCGCTTCGGTAGGTCCCATGCGTGCCGCAGGACGTCGGGCTCCAGGAAGGGGATGCCGTAGACCGCGACGGTTCCGTGCTCGTCCTCGAGGAGCACCGGTTCGCCGACCCGCCCGGCGTCGGTGCGCAGGTGGACACCGGCCTCGTCGACCAGGCGCGAGCTGAACCCCAGCCGGCGCGCCGAGTCGTGGTTGCCGCTCGTGACCACGACGCGGGCGCGGGACGAAGCGAGCCGCGTGAACGCCTCGTCGGCGAGCGCGACCGCGTCGACGGGCGGGAGGGCCCGGTCGTAGACGTCACCGGAGACGACGACGAGGTCGACCTGCTCGACCTCGACGGTCTCGATCAGGTGGTCGACGTACGCACGCTGCGCCGCGAGGAGGTCCTCCCCGTGGAACGACCGGCCCAGGTGCCAGTCGGAGGTGTGCAGGATGCGCATGGGGCCACGCTAGGAGAGCCCGCCGACAGAACCCTGCGCACACGCCGCGGGCACGGGGTCTGCTAGTTCGCGACCCGGTCGGCCCCGGCGTACACCACGCAACGCTGTGCCCTGGTGAAGCCGGCCAGGATCAGCCCCGCGTCCTGGGCCAGCGAGAGCGCCAGGGAGGTGGGCGCCCCCACGGCGACGATGGCGGAGACCCCGGAGACGACGGCCTTCTGGACCAGCTCGAAGCCGATGCGCCCGCTCAGCACCAGCACGGGCGGCAGCGGCGAGGCGGCGAGGATCCGGGAGCCGACCACCTTGTCGACGGCGTTGTGCCGGCCGACGTCCTCACGCACGACGACCACCGTCGCGTCCACGTCGAAGAGTCCGGCCGCGTGCAGCCCGCCGGTCCGGCCGAAGCCCGGCTGGTGCTCGCGCAACCTGTCGGGCAGGTCGAGAAGCATGGCGAGGTCGAGCCGCACCGGGGCCGTGGAAGGGGCAGCGGCCAGGACGTCCCGGACGGTGTCGGTGCCGCAGACCCCGCAGGCGGAGTTGACCAGGCGCGCGGTCGGGAGCGACGACGGGGGAGCGGCGAGCTCGACCGTGACGACGTTGAACTCCTCGAGCGGGCCGAGGTCGGTGTCGGTGCAGTAGCGCACCGCCCTGACGTCGCCGGGGGTCGTCACGCCCTCGTGCACGAGCCATCCCGCGGCCAGCTCGAAGTCGTGACCCGGGGTGCGCATCGTCACCGCGACGCGCTGTGGCGGGAGCCCCGGCGCGGTCACGCGGATCTCGAGCGGCTCCTCGGTGGCGACGCGGTCCTCGTGGTCGAGACGGGCTCCGTCACGGAACTCCGCCACCCGGGTGCGGACCGAGGGGCCGGGGCGTCTGGACTTCGTCGAGCTCACCCTGATGACTCTAGACGCGGGACTAACGTGAGCCCATGCCGGAACCCGAGCGCTCCCGACTGCGTCCCATCGCCATGGTGCGCACACTCGCAGTCTCCGCCGCCGTCCTCCTCGTGCTGGCCGGCTGCGGGTCGGACGAGCGGTCGGGCTCCGTGGGTGCGGGGCCGCCGAGCTCCGGGACGGCTTCACCGAGCGGGCACCCGGACCCGTGCGCCACCGACTCCCGGCTCAGGTTCACAGCGAACCTCGCGAAGGTGGACGTCGACGGCGATGGGAGTGCAGACCAGGTGGAGCTCGGGAGCGCCCGCGGATGTCCGGCGTTGCTCGTCGTGCACGTCAGCGGCGGGTCCCTGGTCACCGCAGTGCTCCCGACCGGCCAACCCGCCGTGCGTACGGCGTTCGGGGTGAACCTGCCCGGCCGGCAGGGATCCGTGGTCGTGACGCGGCAGGACCACCCCCGGGGCGGCTTCCAGCTGCGGATGTGGGGCCTGGAGGACAACGAGCTCGCCGAGCTGACGGTCGAGGGTCGACCTCTGGTCCCGTTCGTGGTGCTCGACGTGGACGAGCACCCGATGGCCGTCGACTGCGGCGACGGGGGAGTGGTGCTCACCCAGGCGGTCGCCCATGAACCGGCCGGCGTGCTGTTCGCGTGGGACATCAAGCGGACGTCGTACGCCGTGGACGGCAACGAGGTCACGGCCGGCAGGACCGAGGAGATCGCGGACAACGTGCTGCCCAGACAGCTCGGTGCGAGGTACCCGGCCCTCGTCAGGCACGCGTCGTTCCGGAGCTGCCGGGCCGCCGGCTGACAGGTCAGCCGACGGCCGCGGTCGTGCGCTCAGGCGACGCGCGTCCTCGGGGTCTGCTCGGCAGTCTTCCCGGCGTCCGTCTCGGCCACGTCACCGAGGACGTCGTCGATCTTCGTCATCAGCTCATCGGGGATCTTGACCCCTGCGGCCTTGACGTTCTCGCTGACCTGCTCGGGGCGTGAGGCACCCACGAGCGCGGCTGCGACGTTGTCGTTCTGGAGCACCCACGCGATCGCGAGCTGGGCCATGGTGAGGTCGAGCTCCTCGGCCACGGGCCGCAGCGCCTGCACGCGGGCGAGGATGTCGTCGTTCATGAACCGCTTGATCATGTCGGCGCCGCCCTTCTCGTCCGTGGCGCGTGAACCCTCGGGCGGGGCCTGTCCCGGCTGGTACTTGCCGCTCAGCACCCCCTGGGCGATCGGGGACCACACGATCTGCGAGATGCCGAGCTCCTTGCAGGTCGGCACGACCTCCTTCTCGATGACCCGCCAGAGCATCGAGTACTGGGGCTGCGAGGAGATGAGCTGGACGCCGAGGTCCGTGGCAAGGGCATGGCCCGCGCGGATCTGGTCGGCGGTCCACTCGCTGACGCCGATGTAGAGCGCCTTGCCCTGGCGGACGATGTCGGCGAACGCCTGCATGGTCTCCTCGAGCGGGGTCTCCGTGTCGAAGCGGTGGGCCTGGTAGAGGTCGACGTAGTCGGTCTGCAGCCGCTTCAGGGACCCGTTGATCGACTCCATGATGTGCTTGCGCGACAGGCCGGTGTCGTTCTTGCCGCCGGGACCGGTGGGCCAGAAGACCTTCGTGAAGATCTCCAGCGACTCGCGACGCTCGCCCTTGAGGGCCTCGCCGAGCACCGACTCCGCCTTGGTGTTGGCGTAGACGTCAGCGGTGTCGAACGAGCTGATGCCCTCGTCGAGAGCGGTCCGCACGCACTGCGTGGCGACGTCGTTCTCGACCTGGGAGCCGTGGGTGAGCCAGTTGCCGTAGGTGATCTCGGAGATCTTGAGGCCCGAGTTGCCGAGGTATCGAAATTCCATGCCCTCGACCCTACGGGCGCCGGCAAGGCGCCCGGCGGCGGCTACTTGACCGAGGTGATGGTGACCGGAGCCGCGGGTGCGACACCGTCGGCCCCCGTGCCGGCCTTGGCGATGTCCTGCACGACCTTGACGCCCGCGGCGCTCATCCGGCCGAACACGGTGTACGCCGCGGGCAGGGGCGAGTCCTTGTAGACCAGGAAGAACTGGGATCCGTTCGTGTCGGGGCCGGCGTTGGCCATCGCGACGGTGCCGGTCGTGTAGGTGCAGACGTCCTGGCCGGAGCCGGGGTCGGTCTGGCACGGCTGGAGGCGCGGGTCCTGGTCCACGAGCTCGTCCCCGAACTCGTAGCCCGGCCCGCCCGAGCCGGTGGCGGACGGATCGCCGCACTGCAGCACGAACAGCCCCTGGGTGGTCAGCCGGTGGCACTTCGTGCCGTCGAAGTAGCCCTGCTTGGCCAGCGACACGAACGAGTTCACCGTGCACGGGGCCTTGTCCGCGTCGAAGCTCACCTTCACGTCCCCGCGGTTGGTCGCGATGGTCTCCTCGGTGGGCTCGTCCTGGGGGAGGTCGCCCGGGGGCTTCTGGGCCTGCTTGGCCGCCGGCTGCGTCGAGGTGGGGTAGTCGCACTGGGGGTTGGTCGCCGTCGGCGTCGTGGTGTCGCTGCCGCAGCCTGCAGCCAGGGCCAGCAGGGCAGTCAGGAACAGGGGAGCCAGGCGACGAAGGGAGATCACGGCACCGATCGTAACCAGCGCCCTCAGTGCGGCTTCGGGGAGATGCCGAACTTGCGTGCCACCACGGTCGCCACGACCGAGCGGGGGAGGGCACGACGCAGGGCGAACACGGTCGGGGCGTTGCTGCCGACGGCGTAGAGCTCGTCGGGCTCGTGCGCCTCGATCGCGCGGAGGACCGTGCGCGCCACCCGGGCGGGTGCGATCCCGTCCTTCTGGTTGCGGTCGAGGATGCCCAGCATCGTGTGGAAGGCGTGCTCGTGCGGGGAGTCGTCGGCGACGTACTTCGTGCGTCGTTCGCTGATGCCGGTGTTGACCGAACCTGGCTCGACGGTCGCCAGCCACACGCCGAAGGGCGCCATCTCGAAGCGCGCAGCGGTGGCGAAGCCCTTGAGGGCCGCCTTGCTCGCCACGTACGACGACCGGTAGGCCAGGGGGAAGCTGGCCAGCATGGAGCCCACCATGACCACCCGCCCGAAGCCGCGCCCGCGCATGCCCGGGAGCAGCAGCTGGGTGAGGTGCACGGGACCGATGACGTTGAGCCGGAACAGCCGTTCGAGCGCTGCCACCGGGAGGTCCTCGAGCGGTCCGCTCTGGGACTCACCGGCGTTGTTCACAAGGATGTCGACGCGGAGGCCGTCGGCGTCGAGCGCCTCGACGAAGTCCCCGACGCCGTGGAGGTCGGTCAGGTCGAGCGCGCGGTAGGCGACACCCTCGAGCCGGGCCTCGGCCGGGATCCCGCGTGGGTCGCGGCTGGTGCCGACCACCCGGTGCCCACGCTCGAGCAACAGCTGCGCGGTGGCCCGGCCGATGCCGGAGGAGACGCCGGTGACGAGGGCGGTGCGGCTGGTGGTCATGTCACTCCTCTCCCGGGACGACGCGCACGCTCTTCATGGCTCAGGCCTTGAGTGCGCGACGGTCCGCCACCAGCGCCGCGGCGTTGAGCGCCGCCCAGCCGACCGTCACGGCGAGCACCTTCCTCTGCACGTCGGGCCTCGAGGTGCTGGTGCCCAGGACCGCGGCGTCGGAGAGGTCGCCGAGTATCCGGAGCACCATAGCGGCGGTCACGACCGACGGGTTCGTGGAGGCGAGCGCCAGTCCCGAGACGGTCAGGTCGCGTGCGGCGTAGGTGTACGCCATGCGGTCGAACGCCGGAGCCTGGGGCGAGGGGGCCTTCAGTGCGTCCGCGAGGTGTCGCGGCCTGGCCAGCGCGAAGGCGCCGTAGCCGGCGGTGAGCAGCGACGTGAGCTTGGAGTACTTCATCCCGAGAACCTAGGGCCTGCTCCCAAGGCGCGGCTCTTCACCGGGCGTGGCGAGGTCGTTGTCACGTTCGAGACGAACGGCGACCGGGCCCTGTGCGTGCAGTTCCGCGAGCCCGTGGCCGCCCTCGACCCGACCCGGACGATCAGGCATCCCGGCGCGACGATGACCGTCGCCGACCTCGAGGGGCTGGCGACGGCCCTCGGTCACATGTCGGAGTAGCGAACGGCCGCGTCGAGCTTCTCCTTCAACAGGTCCGCCGTCACCTGGCGACCGGCCGGGGGCGGCCAGCCCGCGCCTTCGGGGGAGTAGAGGCTCGCGTACGCCGGGGTG
>NZ_JAOPXP010000108.1 GCF_025965085.1 Marmoricola sp. | reverse complement strand
ACTCCACCAATCCCACGAACTCCTTCAAGGACCGCGTGGTGGCCTGCGCCCTGAGTGCGGCGAGGGAGTTCCACAGCAAGGTCTTCGCCTGCCCCTCGACCGGCAACCTGGCCAACGCCGTCGCCGCTGCCGGGGCCCGCGCCGGCATCAAGACCGTCGTCTTCATCCCCTCGAACCTCGAGCAGCCCAAGCAGGTCAACTCGGCCATCTACACCGAGAACCTGGTCGCGGTGAACGGCAACTACGACGACGTCAACCGCCTCGCCTCGGAGATCGCCGGCGAGGAGGACGGCTGGGCGTTCGTGAACGTCAATGTGCGGCCTTACTACGCCGAGGGCTCCAAGACGTTGGGCTACGAGATCGCCGAGCAGCTGGGCTGGCGCCTGCCGGACCAGATCGTGATCCCGGTCGCGTCGGGTTCCCAGCTGACCAAGGTGCACAAGGCGTTCCAGGAGCTCATCGTGCTCGGGCTCGTCGAGGACAAGCCCTACAAGGTGTACGGCGCCCAGGCGACGGGCTGCTCGCCGGTCTCCGTCGCCTACAAGGCCGGCATCGACGCGATCCGCCCGGTGAAGCCGGACACGATCGCCAAGAGCCTGGCGATCGGCAACCCGGCCGACGGCATCTACGTGCTCGACATCTGCCGGGAGACCGGCGGTGCCGTCGAGGACGTCACCGACGACCAGGTCCGCGACGCGATCGTGCTGCTGGCCCGGACCGAGGGCATCTTCACCGAGACGGCCGGCGGCACGACGGTCGGCGTCTTGAAGAAGCTCGTCGAGACCGGTCAGCTGGACACCAGCCTGGAGACCGTCGTGATCAACACCGGCCACGGGCTCAAGACCCTCGACGCCGTCTCGGACCGGGTGGGGCCCGCAGCGACCATCGAGCCGTCGTACGCCGCGTTCACGGCCTCCGGCATCGTCTGACCCTGTCCTGATCCCGGGCCTCGCCGGCCCCACCACTCACCGAACCCGAGGAGAGCCATGAGCGTCCACGTCCGGATCCCCACCATCCTGCGCAGCTACACCGGCGGGGTCTCGGAGGTCACCGCCGAGGGCGGCACCCTCGCCGAGGTCCTCGACGACCTCGAGGCCAACCACAGCGGCATCAAGGCCCGGGTCCTGGACGACGCCGGGCAGATCCGGCGGTTCGTCAACGTCTACGTCGGCAACGACGACGTGCGGTTCATCGACGGGCTCGCCAGCGCCACCCCGGAGGGCGTGCAGATCAGCATCATCCCGGCGGTTGCAGGGGGCTGAGCGCGTTGGCGGTTTCACCCGTTCACCTGTGAATCAGTCACTTACCCCTTGAAATTTCAAGGGGTAAGTGCACGTTTCACCGGTTCACTTGTGAAACTGCGCGCCCGATCGTCACCCGTCCGCGTGGCCGGCCAACCACGGGTCGACCATTGCATGGAAGGCGTCCCCCCGGTCGCGGCGTACGCAGTGCGCGGCTCCGGGGACCACGCTGATCTCCAGCGCGGGATTGCCGAGGTTCGTGATCTCCTCGCGCACGCCGGCGTGGAGGATCACCTCGTGGTCGCCGGTGACGAGCAGAGTGGGCCGTCGGATCGCTGCCGCGGTCTCCCTCCAGGGGATGTCCAGGCTGGCCTTGCCGGTGCGCAGGAACGCCCGGTCCACGTCGGCCTTGGCGGCCGCCCACGGAACCAGCTCGCTGTCCGGCCACGCGGGGTGCTCCCGGCGGCACTGGGCGATGGCGGCGACAGGATCGGCGGTGGCGAAGTCGACGTCGGCCACGCGCTGGCGGGTCGACCCGTCGGCGTCGTCCGACGGTGACTCGTCCAGCCAGGCGGGGTCCTCGAGCACGACCGCGCGCACCAGGTCGGGCGCGCGAACGGCGAGGGCGGCGGCCGTCCCACCCCCCATCGAGTGACCCATCACCAGCGCGCCCCCCGTCGGCGCGGCCTCGCGCAGCACCGCCAGCGCGGCGGCGTACATGTGCTCGACGGGGTCCTCGGACCTCAGCTGCTCGGCGGTGAACCTGTCGGAGGCGCCGTGCCCGAGCGCGTCCGGCGCGACGATGCGGTACGACGACCCCAGCCGCTCGACGAGGTCTGCCCAGCACGGCCCCGAGTCGGTCAGCCCGTGGAGCGCGAGCAGCACGGGCCGGTCGCGATCGCCGTACTCGTGGACGGCCAGGGGTCCGGAGCGGCGGGGAGTCACGCACGCATCCTGCCACCGGCGGACCCCGGTCGCCGGTGAGGCAGACTTGCGGACATGCCTCGCAAGATCGCCACCCAAGACCGCGTCGGGCGCGACGAGATGCTGGACTTCGTCCGCACCCGGCACAACGCCACGCTCGTGACCACGCGCAGGAACGGCCGCCCGCAGGTCTCTCCGGTGACCGCGGGCGTCGACGGCGAGGGTCGCCTGGTCATCTCGACGTACCCGCAGCGCGCCAAGGTCGCCAACCTCAGGCGCGAGCCCGCTGTGACCGTACTGATCCACAGCGACGACTGGAACGGTCCCTACGTCCAGCTCGACGGCACCGCCGAGGTGATCGACCAGCCCGACGCCGTCGAGCCGTTGGTCGACTACTTCCGCAGCATCTCCGGTGAGCACCCGGACTGGGACGAGTACCGCCAGGCCATGCGCGACCAGGGCAAGTCCCTGATCCGCGTGACCATCGAGTCCTGGGGCCCGATCGCGACCGGTGGCTTTCCGCCCGAGCTCGACGGCTGAGGGGTGCGCACCCCGACGAGGCCGGTCGTCCTGCTGGTCACCTGCTCGCTGCTGCCCGACGGCGAGGAGTGGTACGGCACCGCGCACCTGCCCAACGCGTTCGCCGCCCGTGACATCGACGCCCGCTGGGTCCAGTGGGACGACCCGACGGTGGACTGGTCGGCCGGTCTGGTGGCCGTGCGCTCCACGTGGGACTACGAGGAGCGCCGCGAGGAGTTCCTGGAGTGGGCGCGCACGGTTCCGTGGATGCTCAACTCCGCTGAGATCTTTACCTGGAACACCGACAAGTCCTATCTCCCGGAGCTGGCGGCGGCCGGTGTCCCGGTCGTCCCGACGGTCATCGTCCGCGACCGGTCCGAGCTGCCCGCTGCCATCCGGGAGTTCGGGTCCGCCGTCGTGAAGCCGACCGTGGGGGCGGGTGGTCGCGGCGTGAGGCTCTTCGACGTCATCGACGGAGCGCCTGTCGACCTGGAGGGTTCGGGTGTGGGCGCCGGTCCCTGGGTGGTGCAGCCGCTGGTCGAGGCCGTGCGGACCGAGGGCGAGACGTCGGTCTACGTGCTCGACGGGCAGGTCGCGTCCCAGGTGCAGAAGCTGCCCGCGGCCGGCGAGATCCGGGTGCATCCCGAGTACGGCGGCTCCACCGTCGCTGCCGAGGTCACCGAGGAGGCAGCCGACCTGGCCCTGCGGGCAGTCGCGGCTGCGACGTCGCTGCTGGGGGAGCGGTTCGACTACGCCCGGGTCGACCAGATGAGGCTTCCCGACGGGACCTTGGCCGTCAGTGAGCTGGAGGTCACCGAGCCAGGCCTCTACCTCGAGCTGGTGCCCCACAACGCCGACGCCTTCGCCGACCTCGTGGTGTCACGTCTGTCCCAGCCCCGATCCCGCGCGTGACCAGAACGGGGATCTGCTTCTTCGACGCCCTCGGTCGTTTGCACTCGGGGGGGTCGAGTGCTAAAAATGCAGTTGGCACTCTCCCTGCGAGAGTGACAGGAGCAGCACCGATCCACGGCCGTCCGAGTCGAGGTCCGAAGGCGCTGGCGGGAAGGGTCCGCCGGGTCAGCCCGAACCGTCCGTCGCGGGCGACGACGACGGCCATCGAACTCGTTAGCGTGAGGAATCACCCAGAGCCATGCCGAAGCTGATTGCTTTCAACGAGGAGGCCCGCCGCGGGCTCGAGCGAGGAATGAACACTCTCGCCGACGCGGTCAAGGTCACACTCGGCCCCAAGGGCCGCAACGTCGTACTCGAGAAGAAGTGGGGAGCCCCCACCATCACCAACGATGGTGTGAGCATCGCCAAGGAGATCGAGCTGGAGGACCCCTACGAGAAGATCGGGGCCGAGCTCGTCAAGGAAGTTGCCAAGAAGACCGACGACGTCGCCGGTGACGGCACGACGACCGCCACCGTCCTGGCCCAGGCCATGGTGCGCGAGGGTCTGCGCAACGTCGCTGCCGGCGCCAACCCGATGGAGCTCAAGCGCGGGATCGAGAAGGCCGTCGAGGCCGTCTCCGCGCAGCTGCTCGGAATGGCGAAGGACGTCGAGACCAAGGAGCAGATCGCCGCCACGGCCTCGATCTCTGCTGCCGACACCATCGTCGGTGAGGCCATCGCCGAGGCGATGGACAAGGTCGGCAAGGAAGGCGTCATCACCGTCGAGGAGTCGAACACCTTCGGGCTCGACCTCGAGCTGACCGAGGGGATGCGCTTCGACAAGGGCTACATCTCCCAGTACTTCATGACCGACCCGGAGCGCATGGAGGCCGTCCTCGACGACCCCTACATCCTGATCGCGAACTCCAAGGTCTCCACGGTCAAGGACCTGCTGCCGCTGCTCGAGAAGGTCATGCAGAGCGGCAAGCCACTGCTGATCATCGCCGAGGACATCGAGGGCGAGGCCCTGTCCACGCTGGTGGTCAACAAGATCCGCGGCACCTTCAAGTCCGTGGCTGTCAAGGCTCCGGGCTTCGGTGACCGCCGCAAGGCGATGATGCAGGACATCTCGATCCTCACCGGTGGCCAGGTCATCTCCGAGGATGTCGGACTCAAGCTCGAGTCGACCGGCATCGAGCTGCTCGGCCAGGCCCGCAAGGTCGTCGTGACCAAGGACGAGACCACCATCGTCGAGGGTGCCGGTGACGCCGACCAGATCGCCGGCCGCGTCAACCAGATCCGTGCCGAGATCGAGAAGAGCGACTCCGACTACGACCGCGAGAAGCTGCAGGAGCGCCTGGCCAAGCTGGCCGGCGGTGTTGCGGTGATCAAGGTCGGCGCTGCCACCGAGGTGGAGCTCAAGGAGCGCAAGCACCGCATCGAGGACGCCGTTCGCAACGCGAAGGCGGCCGTCGAGGAGGGCATCGTCGCCGGTGGCGGCGTGGCCCTGGTGCAGGCCGGAGTGAACGCCTTCGAGAAGCTGGAACTGACCGGCGACGAGGCCACCGGCAGCAACATCGTCAAGGTGGCGCTGGAGGCTCCGCTGAAGCAGATCGCGTTCAACGCCGGGCTCGAGCCGGGCGTCGTCGCCGAGAAGGTGCGTAATCTGCCGTCCGGTCATGGGCTGAACGCCGAGACCGGTGCGTACGAGGACCTGCTGGCGGCCGGCGTTGCCGATCCGGTGAAGGTCACCGCTCGGCGCTGCAGAACGCCGCGTCGATCGCCGGCCGCGTCAACCAGATCCGTGCCGAGATCGAGAAGAGCGACTCCGACTACGACCGCGAGAAGCTGCAG
>NZ_JAOPXP010000147.1 GCF_025965085.1 Marmoricola sp. | reverse complement strand
TACGTGGAGCAGGGCAAGTCCTTCGACCGGGACATGAACTACCTCCCTGACCGCATCACGCGCGACAGCGCCGACTGGCCCGTCGAACCGGGCCGCTACCGCCTGGTGGCCGCCAAGGCCTGTCCCTGGGCCAACCGCGCCATCATCGTGCGCAACCTGCTCGGCCTCGAGGACGTCATCTCCATGGGGCTGGCCGGCCCGGTGCACGACAAGAACAGCTGGACCTTCGACCTCGATCCCGGCGGCGTCGACCCGGTGCTGGGCATCCACCGGCTGCAGGAGGCCTTCTTCGCGCGGGACCCCGACTACCCGCGCGGCATCACGGTCCCCGCGATCGTCGACGTCCCCAGCGGCCAGGTCGTGACCAACGACTTTCCCTGGATCACCCACGACTTCTTCTTCGAGTGGCGCGAGCACCACCGTCCCGACGCCCCGGACCTGTGGCCCGCGGACGTCCGCGAGGAGATGGACGCCGTGATGCGGCGGATCTTCACCGAGGTGAACAACGGCGTCTACCGGTGCGGGTTCGCCGGCTCGCAGGACGCGTACGACGACGCCTACGACCGGCTCTGGACGGCGATGGACTGGCTCGAGGAGCGGCTCGCCGACCGTCGCTACCTGATGGGGAGCACGATCACCGAGGCCGACGTACGCCTGTTCACGACGCTGGCGCGCTTCGACGCGGTCTACCACGGCCACTTCAAGTGCAACCGCAACAAGCTCACCGAGATGCCGAACCTGTGGGCCTACGCGCGCGAGCTGTTCCAGACCCCCGGCTTCGGGGAGACGGTCGACTTCGACCAGATCAAGCAGCACTACTACGTCGTGCACAGCGACGTGAACCCCTCGGGCATCGTCCCGAAGGGCCCCGATCGCGACAGCTGGCTCACGCCCCATGGCCGGGAGTCGCTGGGCTGACCCCCTCAGGTCAGCCGATCGCCGCTCCTCGAAAACGGCTCGGCGCCGACCTAGTGTCATCGCAACGATCTCGGGACTGGGGACCGGAGGCGGTGCATGGCCACAACGCAGCAGGGACACGAACGAGACAGCAAGGGTCTGCGCCCCGGCGTCATCGGGCTGCTGGGAAGCATCGTCGTCGGCATCGCGTCGACGGCGCCGGCGTACAGCCTCGCCGCGAGCCTGGGCTATGTCGTGATCGTGCAGAACGGCAGCGGGATCATCGGCGTCAAGGCCCCGCTGATCATGGTGCTCGCCTTCGTCCCGATGTACTTCATCGCCGTGGCCTACTCCGAGCTGAACAAGGCCGAGCCCGACTGCGGGACGACGTTCACCTGGGCAGCCCGCGCGTTCGGGACCCGCACCGGCTGGCTCGGCGGTTGGGGCATCATCGCCGCCGACGTGATCGTGATGGCGAACCTGTCCCAGATCGCCGGGTCCTACAGCTTCAGCCTGGTGGGCGCGGACACCCTGGCCGCGAGCACGTTCTGGAGCACGGTCGCCGGGATCGTCTGGATCGTGGTCATGACCTACATCTGCTACCGAGGCATCGAGGTCTCCGTCCGGCTGCAGTACGCCCTGCTCGGGGTGGAGGTCGCCACCCTGGTGGCGTTCGCGTTGTTCGCCCTGGTCAAGGTGTACGCCGGTGGCGCACCCGCCGGCATCGAGCCCTCTCTCGCCTGGCTCTCGCCCACCGGCATGAGCCTGACCGCGATCGTCAGCGCGACCCTGATCGCGGTCTTCATCTACTGGGGCTGGGACACCGCCGTCGCCACCAACGAGGAGTGCGACGACCCGGCGACGACCCCGGGCCGGGCAGCGGTGATGTCGACGGTCCTGCTGCTGCTCACCTACGCACTGGTCTCCGTCGCGACCATCGCGTTCGCCGGCGTGGGCACGACGGGGATCGGCCTGGGCAACGCGGCCAACGCCGACGACATCTTCGCCGCGATGGGCCACGAGGTGTTCGGTGGCGGCGTGGTCGGATGGATCATGGTGCACCTGCTCGCCATCTGCGTGCTCACCTCCGCATCCGCGTCCACGCAGACCACGATCCTGCCGACCGCGCGGACCACCCTGTCCATGGCGGTCTTCAAGGCGATCCCCGCCCGGTTCGCACGCATCCACCCCCGGTATCTCACGCCGTCGGAGTCGACGATCTGGATGGGTGGCGTCTCGATCGTGTTCTACGTCGGCCTCACCCTGGTCAGCGCGAACATCCTCGCCGACACGATCGCAGCGGTCGGGTTGCTGATCGCCTTCTACTACGGTCTCACCGGCTTCGCCTGTGCCTGGTTCTACCGCACGACGATGTGGCGCAGGCCGCGCGACGTCGTGATGCAGGGGCTCCTGCCGCTGCTCGGCGGGGTGCTGCTGCTGGTCTTCTTCCTCATCGCCGCCAAGACGTACGCCGACCCGACCTACGGCTTCACCAGCATCGCCGGCGTGGGCGGCGTGTTCCTGATCGGCATCGGGTCACTTCTGCTCGGAGTCGTGCTGATGCTCATCTACCAGAGGATCGCCCCGGCGTACTTCCGTGGCGAGACGCTGCCCAAGGCGCATGCCGGGGACCTGGTGCTCGTCGGTGGTGGTGACCGGCCCAGCGGCGTACGCCTGCCGGACAGCCGTGAGCGGACCGTGATCGCGCCCGACCTGTCGAACCTGCCGCCCGGTCAGCAGGCCGTCGACCCGACGACGGGCAGGCACGTTCGGCGCGACGACGAGGACGAGGACCCCGCTCCGCACTGAGGCACGGCCTCAGTCCTGCTCGCCATCTCCACCGGACCCGGGTGCGGTGCCCTTGCGGATGCTCATGCGGCGGAGTCGAGCAGACCGGGGGGAGTCGGTTAGCGTGCCGGGAGCCGGTCGGGGGACCGGGGCGGACGAGGGAGGGCCGGGGATGGGTACGCCGCCGGCCGGACGCCCCACCGGGTCCGGCCTCCCGCTCGCGCCTGCCGCGGGGTTCGTGCTGGTGTGGTCGTCGGGCTACATCGCGGGGCCCTACGGCGTGGAGGCGATGTCCCCGCTGATGCTCGTGGCGGCCCGGTTCGTGCTCGCCGCCCTGGTCGCCCTGGCCCTGGCCCGCGCCCTTCGCGGACCCCTGCGGGTCACCCGTCGGGACGCCGTGCGGATCGGGCTCTCCGGCTTCGTGCTCAACGGGGTGCAGTTCGGGGCGATGTACCTCGCCTTCGACGCCGGTCTCGGTGCCACGCTCGCCTCGCTGATGCACTCACTGAGCCCGGTGCTCACGGCGCTGCTTGCGGCCGCCTTCCTCGGGGAGCGGCTGACCAGGCTGCAGGTGCTCGGGTTCGTGATCGGGGTCGGCGGTGTCCTGCTGGTCCTCGGCCCCGACGTCGACGAGGCCGGAGGCGCGGTCGGGATCGCCTGTGGCGTGGTCAGCCTGCTCGGGCTCAGCCTCGGCACGCTCGGCCAGCGCTGGATCGGCCACGCCCCGGACCCGCTGTGGTCCGGGACGATCCAGTTCGGCGTGGCGGCGCCGCCGTTGCTGGTGCTCGCCCTGGTCGTCGAGGGCACCGACGTCGTACGCGACCCGGCGGCGGCGGGCATCGCGCTGGTCTACCTCGCGGTGGTCAACTCCGTCCTGGGCCTCGGCCTGCTGGGCATCCTCGTGCGAGCGGGGGGAGCCGGCGCGGCGGCGAGCGTCTTCTTCCTGATGCCGCCGGTCACCGCCGTACTCGCATGGACGACTCTCGGCGAGACCCTGGGTGCCCGTGAGATCGCGGGTCTGGTGATCACGGTGGTCGGCGTCGCTGCCGCGACCCGGGGCAGCCGGCCGCAGGAGGAGCTCGAACCGGCCTGACCGGGATTGGTCGCCGGTCGGGTCGTCCGCTACCTTTTGGGAGAGCTGTGGCCTCCATCACAGGATGTCGCCTGCTCGCCTCGACCATCGGGTCGACCCGGTCACGCCACCCCTGTGACCACCGAGCCGGTGGAGGCCACGCGAACGCGGAGACCCCGCACTCGCCCGGACACAGGAGAGTTGATGCCCGATTTCGGTCCTGACCTCGCAGAGGTCTTCGGTCCCGCCGCGGCGGACGGAGGCCCCGACCTCGTCCAGCTGCTCACCCCGGAGGGTGAACGCGTCCACCACCCCGAGTTCGACCGGGACTTCAGTGCCGAGGAGCTGCGCGGCTTCTACCGCGACATGGTCCTCACCCGCCGGATCGACACCGAGGCCACAGCGCTGCAGCGCCACGGGGAGCTCGGCATCTGGGCGCAGCTGCTCGGCCAGGAGGCCGCACAGATCGGCGCTGGCCGCGCGCTCCGCCCGCAGGACTACGTGTTCCCCACCTATCGGGAGCACGGCGTGGCCTGGTGCCGCGGTGTCGACCCCCTCCACCTGCTCGGGCTGTTCCGCGGCGTGGACCACGGCTCCTGGGACCCCAAGGACCACAACTTCGGGCTCTACACGATCGTGATCGGCGCCCAGGCCCTGCACGCCACCGGCTATGCCATGGGCATCCAGCGTGACGGAGCCGTCGGCACCGGTGACCACGACCGCGACGCTGCCGTGATCGCGCACTTCGGGGACGGCGCGAGCAGCCAGGGCGACGTCAACGAGGCGTTCATCTTCGCCGCCTCCTACAACGCGCCCGTCGTGTTCTTCTGCCAGAACAACCAGTGGGCCATCTCCGAGCCGATCGAGCGCCAGAGCCGCATCCCGCTCTTCCAGCGGGCCCTCGGGTTCGGCTTCCCCGGCGTCCGGGTCGACGGCAACGACGTCCTCGCGACGTACGCCGTCACCCAGGCCGCCCTCCAGCGCGCGCGGGAGGGCAGCGGGCCGACGCTGGTGGAGGCCTACACCTACCGGATGGGCGCACACACGACCACCGACGACCCGACCCGCTACCGCCTCTCCGACGACGTCGAGCGCTGGAAGCTCAAGGACCCGATCGCACGGGTGAAGGTCTACCTGACCCGCAACGGGCTGGCCGACGACGACTTCTTCGCCAGCATCCAGGCCGAGGCCGACGACCTCGGCCACCGGTTGCGCGAGGGCTGCAAGGCCCTGCCCGACCCGAAGCCGCTTTCCATGTTCAACCACGTGTACGCCGAGGAGACCGACGAGCTGCGCCAGCAGCGGGAGGGGTACGCCGCGTACCTCGAGACCTTCGAGGGGGCCCGATGAGCTCGACGCGCACGCAGAGGATCACCCTCGCCAAGGGTCTCAACATGGGCCTGCGCAAGGCGATGGAGGACGACCCCAAGGTCCTGATCATGGGGGAGGACGTCGGAAAGCTGGGCGGCGTCTTCCGCATCACCGACGGCCTGCAGAAGGACTTCGGCGAGGACCGCGTCATCGACTCGCCGCTCGCCGAGTCCGGCATCGTCGGCACCGCGGTCGGCCTGGCGCTGCGCGGCTACCGGCCGGTCGTGGAGATCCAGTTCGACGGGTTCGTCTACCCGGCGTACGACCAGATCGTGGCCCAGGTGGCCAAGATGCACTACCGCTCCCAGGGCCGTTCGCCGATGCCGATGGTGATCCGGATCCCGTTCGGCGGCGGCATCGGGGCGGTCGAGCACCACTCCGAGAGTCCGGAGGCCCAGTTCGCCCACACGCCGGGACTGAAGGTGGTCGCCTGCTCCAACCCGGTCGACGGCTACTGGATGATCCAGCAGGCGATCGCGTCCGACGACCCGGTGATCTTCCTGGAGCCCAAGCGGCAGTACCACGCCGACAAGGCTGACCTCGACGACTCGATGGCGCCCGACCCGCTGTTCTCGAGCCGGGTGGTGCGCCGCGGCAGCGACGCGACGCTGCTCGCCTACGGGCCGACCGTGAAGACCGCGATGAAGGCCGCCGAGGCCGCGGCGACCGAGGGACGCTCGCTGGAGGTGATCGACCTGCGCACGCTGAGCCCGCTCGACATGGGTCCGGTCTTCGACTCCGTACGCCGCACCGGCCGCGCCATCATCACGCACGAGGCGCACGTGAACCTCGGGGTGGGGGCCGAGGTCGCTGCCCGCGTGCAGGAGGAGTGCTTCTACTCGCTGGAGTCCCCGGTCCTGCGCGTCTGCGGGTTCGACATCCCCTATCCCGCCTCCCGGATCGAGGAGGACTTCCTGCCGGACCTCGACCGCGTGCTGGACGCCGTCGACCGATCACTGGAGTTCTGAGGTGGCCGACTACCTGCTCCCCGACGTCGGTGAGGGCCTGACCGAGGCCGAGATCGTCTCCTGGCGGGTCAAGGAGGGCGACGTCGTCGAGATCAACGACATCGTGGTGGAGATCGAGACGGCCAAGTCGCTGGTCGAGCTGCCCTCGCCGTACGCCGGCACCGTCACCGCGCTGCTCGTCCCCGAGGGCGAGACGGTGCCCGTCGGGACCCCGATCATCTCCATCGGCGACGCTTCCTCCCCGGTGGTGCAGGAGCGAGGAACGAGCGTCTCGACACCCGCGGCGCCAGCCGCCGGGGCGTCCGTCACCGACGTCGGCGAGATCGACCTCTCCAACCCCGCGGCCAGCGGCGGCGGCGAGGGGGAGAGCCTGGTCGGTCGCAACAAGGCCGACCGCGGGCCGCAGCGGCGCCCGCGCAAGGGGCCTGCCTCACCCAGCACCGAGGCCGGCGCCGCCACCCAGCTCCAGCTGCAGGGGGCCTTCACGCCCGGTGGCGCCCAGACCGATGACGTCGCCGCCGCCGACGAGCCTGCGGTGCCGGCCACCTCGGCGGTCGAGCCGGAGGAGCCGGTCGCGGACATGGTCCCCTCCGGCGCGCGGCACGAGACCGACGTGCGCGTGCTGGCCAAGCCGCCCGTGCGCAAGCTGGCCAAGGACCGCGGCATCGACCTGGGCTCGGTCACCCCCACGGGGGCCAACGGGACGATCACTCGCGACGATGTCCTCTCGGTGGTGGAGGAGGGCCGCCAGACCCGTCCCGAAACGACGGAGGCAGGTCTCGAGACACTTGCTGGCGCTCGCTCCTCAACCGGCGTTCGCGGCGGTGACGAGCGGGAGCGTCGGGAGCCGATCAAGGGCGTGCGCAAGATGATGGGCCAGGCGATGGTCGCCTCGGCCTTCACCGCACCTCACGTCACCGAGTGGGTCACCGTCGACGTCACCCGCACGATGGAGTTCATCGAGCGGCTCAAGACCCGGTCGGAGTTCCGCGACGTCAAGGTCTCGCCGCTGCTGGTGCTGGCCCGGGCCGCGATCCTGGCGATGCGGCGTACGCCGGAGATCAACTCCTGGTGGGACGAGGAGGCACAGGAGATCGTCTTCAAGGGCTACGTGAACCTCGGCATCGCGGCGGCCACACCGCGCGGCCTCGTCGTACCCCACATCAAGGACGCCGACCAGTTGTCCCTGCTCCAGCTCGCCGAGGCACTCAACCGGCTGGCCGCCACGGCACGCGAGGGCAGGACCCAGCCGGCCGAGATGGCGGGAGGAACGTTCACGATCACCAACGTCGGGGTCTTCGGCGTCGACGGCGGCACCCCGATCATCAACCCCGGCGAGTCCGCGATCCTGTGCTTCGGGGCGGTGCGCAAGCAGCCCTGGGTCGTCTCCACCGAGCAGGGCGACGAGATCGTCGTACGCCAGGTCACCCAGCTCGCCCTCAGCTTCGACCACCGTCACGTCGACGGGGAGAAGGGTTCGCGCTTCCTCTCCGACGTCGCCTCGATCATGGAGGATCCGGCCACCGGGCTGGTGTTCTGAGGCCTGGGCCGGCGGCGTCCAGCCGGTGGCCGACACGGTGGCCGACTCACCGGGCCCCCGGCGACACCGCCCGGAACCGATCCGGCCGTCTCAGCCGCAGGGCCTTGGCATCCTGCTGCCGGAGCCAGGCCAGCTCGAAGCGCAGCACCGCGCCGACCCGGAGGCAGAACTCCTCCGGTTCGTCGGCGGCGTCTGGGTGCTCGGCCACGATGCGGTCGACCACGCCGCGGGCGCGGAGGTCCTGGGCGCGCACCTGCTGGGCGCGGGCCATCTCGGGGGCGTGGTCGGTGTCGCGGTGGACGATGGCGCTCGCCCCCTCGGGCGGCAGCGGGGAGAGCCAGGCGTGCTGGGCGGCGATGACCCGGTCGGCCGGCAGGAACGCCAGCGCGCCGCCGCCGTTGCCCTCGCCGAGCATCAGGCACAGCGTGGGGGCGTCGAGCATGGCCAGATCGGCGAGGCAGCGGGCGATCTCACCGGCCAGGCCGCCCTCCTCCGCCTCCGCTGAGAGCGTCGCGCCGGGAGTGTCGATCACGGTCACCAGTGGCAGTCCCAGATCCACGGCCAGTCGCATGCCCCGGCGGGCCTCCCGCAGGGCACCCGGGCCGAGGGCGAGGGAGGCGGTCTGGCCGCGGCGGTCCTGGCCCAGGAAGACGCAGCCGGCGTCGCCGAAGCGGGCCAGCGCGATCATCAGGCCGGGCTCGGACTCGCCCTGACCGGTGCCGTTGAGCGGGATGACGTCGGTGGCGGCGTACCGCAGCAGTCGTCGTACGCCGGGCCGCTCGGTGCGGCGCGACCGGGTGATCGCGTCCCACGCGTCGACCTCGGGGAGGTCCTCCTCGCCAGGATCGGCGACCTGCTCCACCTCGCCGGGACTGAGGATCTTCAGGGCCCGGTCGAGGACGTCGCCGATCTCCTCGGGCGGGACAACCGCGTCCACGATGCCGTGGGCGAACAGGTTCTCGGCGGTCTGCACACCCGCGGGGAACGGTTCGCCGTACAGCGCCTGGTAGACGCGGGGTCCGAGGAAGCCAACCAGAGCCCCGGGCTCGGCGACCGTGATGTGACCGAGCGAGCCCCACGACGCCATCACGCCACCGGTCGTGGGATGACGCAGGTAGACGAGGTACGGCAGTCCGGCGGACTTGTGGCGAGCCACTGCTGCCGAGATGCGCACCATCTGCACGAAGGCGGGTGTGCCCTCCTGCATCCGGGTGCCGCCGCTGGCCGGCGCCGCCAGCAGCGGGATGCGCTGCTCGGTGGCACGCTCGACCGCGGCGATGAGGCGCTCGGCGGAGGCACGGCCGATGCTGCCGGCCAGGAACGAGAACTCGCCGGCGACCACCGCCACACGACGGCCACGCAGCGTGCCCTCGCCGGAGATCACCGACTCGTCGACGCCCGACCGCTCGGCCGCGCGTGCCAGCGCCTGGGCGTAGTCGGGGCTGACGCCGGCCCGGTCCGGCGGAGTGTCCCAGCTGTCCCAGGAACCCTCGTCGAGGACGAGGTCGATCAGCTCGCGAGCGCCCAGATGAGTCACGCGCGGATGGTATGCCAGTCGTCGAGGAGGTCCTGCTCCTCGGCCCGGCTCAGGCCCGTCAGCGGTGGGTCCTGGGTGGAGCGCAGCCAGGCCAGGGTGTCGGTGGCCGTCTCGCCGATCGGACGCACGGTCAGCCCAGCAGCGACGGCGGCGCTCACGTCGTGGGCGGTCATGCCACGGCTGTCCTCGGGCAGCCAGAGCGGCAGCGACCGGGGACCCGACCAGTAGGCGACGTCGCGCTCGATGAGGAACTCCGCCGACGCCCACACCTGCTTGGCCGCGTGCCCGCCGACCGCCGCGACGACCTCGTCGACCAGGTCGCCCAACCGCATGACCGGCCCGCTCGCGTCGTAGACCCCGGTGAGGCCCTTCTCGGCGCCCGTGACGATCCAGACCGCCAGGTCGCGGACGTCGATCGCCTGGGTGCCGCGGTCGGGGGACTCGGGCGCCAGCACGTCGCCACCCTCCGCGAGCCGGGCGACCCAGTAGGAGAAACGGCCGCTCGGGTCGCCGGGGCCCACGATCAGGCCGGGTCGCACCACCAGCCACTCACGGGCGCGCGCCTGGACAGCCTGCTCGCAGCCGACCTTGCTGGAGCCGTACTTCTCGGGGGTGTCCTGCTCCACGTCCTCGGTGATCGGTGGGAGGAGCGGCAGGGTGTCCTGGCTGCCGCCTGGCGTCGACTGGTCGGCGTACACGCTGATCGAGGAGACGAACACCCAGTGCGGGATCCGGTCGCCCAGCGCCTCCAGCGCCTCGGCGACCCAGACCGGCGAGCGCGAGACGTCGACGACGGCGTCCCACTCGCCGTCGCCCCCGTCGTCCAGCGAGGACCAGTCCGGCGCTCCGCGGTCGAGCACGACGTGGCGCGCGCCCTCGGGCACCGATCCGGACTCGCCGCGCGCCGCGCAGGTCACGTCGTGGCCCCGGGCGACGGCCTCTGCCGCGACCGCGCGGGAGAGGAACACGGTGCCGCCGAGCACGAGAAGTCGCATTGCCCCAACCTGCTCCCTGTCAGCCCTCCACGCAAGCGCCTGTTCGAGAAGGGCGGATCCCCTAGGGTCGGTGCGTGAAGAGACTGGCGGCCTCGGTGATGGCCCTCGCTGTGGTCCTGGCCTCCCTCCTTCTCGCCGCCCCGGCGGGCTCCGCGACCCCTGCGTGGCGTGGGGTGGTCACGTTCGACAAGAACTGGAGGAACCCGTCGAGCTCGCGCCTGGTCTGGCAGCTCCACCAGCGCCAGGGCGACGGGAGGTGGAAGGTCGTCGAGACGCGCAGCTGGCGGTCGGGCTCAGGGATGCCCGGCAGGCGGGGCCGCAACGCGTGCGTCAACGACAGGGGCTGGCTGCCCAACGGCACCTACGCGATGCGGCAGTACGACGACTACCCCGGCAACCTCATCAAGGGCCGCGCCTTCCGCCTCGACGACAAGGCCTGCGCCAGGGGCAACCGGCGCTTCGACCTGTTCATCCACACCGAGCAGGGCCCGCGCAACCGGCAGTGCGCCGACCGCCGTGGCGACCAGCCCTGCCGCTGGGAGCTCCCGCGCGTCAACGACTACATGTCGGCCGGGTGCATCAAGCTCGCCCCCGGCGACCTCGCCCAGCTCGTCGCGCTCTACCAGAAGCACTTCCGTGCCGGGGTGCGCTATGCCAAGGACCAGGTCGTCCTGCGCGTCGTCGACTGACTAGGCCGAGGGCAGGGTCTTGAGGAACATCGAGACCAGGTGGCCGCTCGAGACGCGCTGGCCGACCTCGACGAACCTGCGTGCGTGGTGGAAGGCGAGCGAGGCGTCGTTCGGCGGGTCCAGGTTCACCTCGAGGGCGAACAACGAGCGGCCGCAGGTCGACTCCAGCTCGTCGTACACCTGGGAGCCGAGGCCGCGTCGGCGGAAGTCCTCGTGGATCACGACCCGGTCGAGGTAGCAGAAGTCGTCGAAGCGGTCGCCGAACCATCCGAAGTTCTCTCCGTCGTACGCCGACCCGGAGGCGAACGTGATCACGAAGCCGGCGAACGCCCCGTCGACATCGATGACGTGCCCGGTGTCGGCGAGGCCCACGAGCTGCACGAGCCGGTCCTCGTCCAGCGGTGCAAGGAGCTCGACGTTGCGTTCGTTCAGGGCCAGCACCTCGCCGTGGTCGGCGAGGCTGATGGGTCGCAGCCTCATGGGCGCCCTCACGGCGTGACGACCAGCGACTCGAGGAGGCGCCGCGCGAGGTCCTCGTCCCCCTCGATCACGGGGCTCGTCCTCTCCGGTCCGCGACGTCCGCCCGCAAGCACCACGAAGTCCTCGGCCCCCAGCTCGACGGTCGCGGTGGCCGGTGCCCGGTGGTCCGCCGGGGCCGCGCGCCCGTCGTCCCCGACGGCCACGGTCCAGCTCAGCGCAGCCTCGGGCACGCTGACGCGCACCACGGTTCCCGGAGCCGGCGCGACGCGCTTGCCCACGACCATCGGCAGGCCACGGCCCAGGACAGTCAGCACGTGCTGGGCAGCCGCACGCTCGTAGCCGCCCGGTCGGCCGACGGCCCGGCGTATGTCCTGTTCGTGCATCCACACGTCGAAGGGGCGGTTGCTCAGCAGGGTGCGGAGGTCCCACGGCACGTCGCCGGGAGTCTTCGCCGGCCTGGCGGAGCCGTCGACAGGAGGCTCGGCCAGGAGCGCGGCGTAGCGGCGCTCGACCGCCTGCTCTATCTCGTCGGCGAGCGCGTCCATGTCACGGCCGCGCCGGGCGAGCACGCCCTGCTCGGTGTAGTAGCACATCAGGCTCTTGACGTGCGGTGCCTCGTCGACCTGGATCGTCTCCTCGGGCGCCCCGGCGAGGACCGCCTCGAGGTGTGCGGTGTGGGCGACGTTGTCCTTGACCGTCCAGCCGTCGAGGTCGGTGGGCAGGGCCCACTGCTCGCGCGGAAGGTCGCGCACGAGCGCCACGAATTCGTCGCACGCGCTGTGCCAGACCTCGACGAGCTGGACGAGCCGGGGGTCCGGTCGGGCGTCCGGTGAGGTCTCCGGTGGGGTCTCCGGGGCGTCACTCATGGCGCACAGCGTACGGGCGGCCCGTCCGCTCCCAGTGGGGGGAGCAGACGGGCCGCCGCGTGCAGATGAGGGTTGGTCCTCAGCGGGGTGGCTCGACGCGTCGTTCGTCGATGACGGTCGTCTGACGCGTGCGCTGGGCGTTCATCACGAGTGCCAGCACGATGGCGAGGATCCCCACGATGATGAAGATCCAGCCCAGGGTGTTGGTGGCGACGACGTCGTCGATGCTCGCTGGCAGGTCGACCACGCCGAGCGTGAGGACGAGCCCGATCAGCAGCAGGACGACTCCAAGTCCGATTCCCATGGCAATGCTCCCTTCGGTTGGCCTGAGTGTGCCCCGACAGTTGACCGCTCAACCCTCTTCGGGACGCCCTTCCGGGCCCAGGTCAGAAGGACGCCTCGTCGAGTTCCATCAGGGAGAGGTCGGTGGCCTCGGCGATGGCCAGCTCGGCGCTCAGCTTGGGCAGGTTGTACTGCGCGAAGAACTGCGCGGCGGCGACCTTGCCCTCGTAGAACGCCTTGTCCTTGGCGGACACCTCGCCCCCCAGCTTCTGCAGGGCGACGTCGGCGCCCTTGAGGAGCAGCCAGGCGCACACCACGTCACCGAGGACCATCAGCAGGCGGGAGGTGTTGAGTCCGACCTTGTAGATGTTCCTGATGTCGCCACCCTCGGCCGACTCGTCGGCGCTCATCAGGGTGTTGATCATCAGCCCGACCAGGGCCTGGGCGTCCTCGAGGGCCTTGGCCAGGAGCTCGCGCTCCACCTTGAGGCGGCCGTTGCCGGCCTCGCTCTTGACGAAGCTGTCGATCTCGCCGGCGAGGTAGCCGAGGGCCTTGGCCTGGTCCTTGACGATCTTGCGGAAGAAGAAGTCCTGGCCCTGGATCGCCGTGGTGCCCTCGTAGAGGGTGTCGATCTTGGCGTCCCGGACGTACTGCTCGACCGGGTACTCCTGGAGGAAGCCGGAGCCACCGAAGGTCTGGAGCGACTCGGTGCCCAGCAGGACCCACGAACGCTCGGAGCCGTAGCCCTTGACGATGGGCAGCAGCAGGTCGTTGACCCGCATGGCCAGCTCGTCGGTCTCGCCGTTGTGCTCGGCGATCTGCACGCGGTCCTGCCAGGACGCGGTGTAGAGCACCAGGGAGCGCATGGCCTCCGAGAACGACTTCTGGACCATCAGTGAGCGACGCACGTCG
Source organism: Marmoricola sp. (assembly GCF_025965085.1). Taxonomy (GTDB): domain Bacteria; phylum Actinomycetota; class Actinomycetes; order Propionibacteriales; family Nocardioidaceae; genus Marmoricola. Next base: position 6,177 of record NZ_JAOPXP010000147.1, on the reverse strand, counting down.
GGGTGGTGCGTGATCGTCACCCGCGGCGCGGTCTTGTCCGCGGCCTGCGTGAGGTCGGACCCCTGGACGCGGGTCCTGGCGTAGTCGAGGGCGTTCAGGTAGCCGGTCGAGAGGGTGGCGATGGCCTTGCTGCCCACCATCATCCGGGCGTTCTCGATGACCTGGAACATCTGCGCGATGCCGTCGTGGACCTCGCCGAGCAGCCAGCCGCGGGCGGCCTCGCCGCCGCCGACGCCGGGGTCGCCGAAGGTGAGCTCGCAGGTGTTGGACACCTTGATGCCCATCTTGTGCTCCACGTTGGTGACGTAGGCGCCGTTGCGCTCGCCGGTGAGCTCGCCGGTCTCGGGATCGAAGTGGAACTTCGGCACGACGAACAGGCTCAGGCCCTTGGTGCCGGGTCCGCCGACGCCCTCGACGCCCGCGGGGCGGGCGAGAACGAGGTGGATGATGTTCTCGCACAGGTCGCTCTCGGCGGAGGTGATGAACCGTTTCACGCCGGTGATGTTCCAGGTGCCGTCGTCGTTGGGCGTGGCCTTCGCGCGGCCGGCGCCGACATCCGAGCCGGCGTCGGGCTCGGTCAGCACCATGCTGGTGTTCCAGGCCTTGTCGACGATGATCTGCGCGATCTTCTTGTCACGCTCGTTGCCGTTGCGGTGCACGATGCTGGCGAAGGCCGGACCGGCGCCGTACATCCAGATCGGCGCGTTGGCGCCGAGCACCATCTCGCCCAGGGCCCAGATCAGGCTCGAGGGGGCAGGGGTGCCGCCGAGCACCTCGGGCAGCTGGAGGCGCCAGTACTCCGCGTCCTGCCAGGCCTGGTAGCTCTTCTTGAACGACTCGGGGAGCGGAGCGGTGTGGGTGGTGGGGTCGAAGACCGGCGGGTTGCGGTCGCTGTCCTCGTAGGACGCGGCCAGGTCCTCGCGGGCGAGGCGCTCCACCTCGGTCAGGATCGAGCGCGCGGTCTCGCCGTCGACGGCCTCGAAGGGTCCGGTGCCGAGGACCTCGTCGCGGCCGAGCACCTCGAAGAGGTTGAACTCGATGTCGCGGATGTTGGACTTGTAGTGGCTCACTACCCCACCTTTTCTTGAGATCGGGACCTGGCCGTGCGGTTGCTACCGGCCGGTAACAAGCAGTATCTGCCCCGAGCCCTGGCCGCGCAAGCACTTCGTCGACATATGTGACGAAGGACAAAGTGCCGCGTGCACGGGGCAAACGCCGTCCCCGGTGTCCGACGAGCAGAGTCGACCAGGTCGGTTAATCAGAGCGATCTGACACACTTCGCTCATGCGCGTCTCCGCCAAGGCCGACTACGCCCTCCGGGCACTCATCGAGATCGCCAACCGCGACGACGGGCTGCCGGTCAGTGCCGAGGAGGTGGGCAGGCTCCAGGAGATTCCGCACGGCTTCCTGCAGGCGATCCTCGCGGACATGCGCCGGGCCGGGATCGTGGTCAGCCAGCGCGGGCAGTCGGGAGGCTGGCGCCTGGCCACCCGGCCGGCCGACGTGACCGTCGCCGACGTCATCCGGGCCGTGGACGGTCCGCTGGTCAGCGTCTACGGGCTCCGCCCGGAGGCGGTGTCCTACAACGAGTCCGCCGAGATCCTCCAACACGTCTGGATCGCCGCGCGCAGCAGCCTTCGCGAGGTGTTCGAGAACGTCACCATCGAGGCGCTGGCCGCGCGGCGGCTGCCGCCGGAGATCGATGCGCTCACCAAGGACGAGGACGCGTGGCAGCCCCACTGACGGTGCTGCCCCGGGCGGCGTGACGGCACGCGACGCGTCACCCGGTGCTGCCCTCCCGGCCACCCGGCGTTCACCGCCCGGTGGTGGGGGCAGGGAAGCCTCGCGGCCATGGCACGACGACAGCTGATCTGGCACCTCGGACTGGCCCACGCGCCGCGTCCGGTCATCGGAGCGAACCTCGAGGCCCACCGCGAGCACCTCGCGCAGGCTGGCGTCCAGGTGGTCGCCACCGCCGACGAGGCCCACCTGGCCACGCACGAGCTGCTCCGGACGCACCTGCAGGAGGGGCTGTCCCGGCCTGAGGTGGAGGGGCGGTGGGCGCGCATCTGCGACCGGGTGTGGCAGCACAAGGGCGTCTCCCTGGTCTCCACCCCCGACCTGTGCGCGGCCGACAAGGACCAGATCAGGCTGGCGCTCGACCCGCTGATCGGCGTCGAGGTGCACCCGGTGCTCACGGTGGACTCGTTCGCGGGGCAGCTCTACGGCGGCTGGCTCGCCGAGCTGCGGTCCGGTCGCACCACCGGGTGGGAGAAATATGCCGACCGCGTGCTCGCGCCGACCCCCGGGCACCGTCAGGGCGAGCAGTTCTGGGCCGGCCACGACCTTCCGGCGATGCTCAGCCGGTGGGGCTGGACCTTCCACGCCGAGCGGTCGCACGTGCTGGCCTTCCCCGACATCGGGGAGCAGTGGCGCCAGCTGCTCGACATCGCGGGCGTTCCCGGCGAGGACCTCGTCCCGGTCGTCCCGGCGTACCCCGATCCGGCGGGTGTCGCCGTACTCCGCAGGGTGAACCGCCAGCTGGAGCAGCCCCTCGGGCCGAGCACTGTCGCGCTGCTGACCGCGGGCGACCCAGGGGCCGCCGTGATGCCGGCGATCGACACGGGATCGCTGGCACCTCGGGTCGAGCGCTGGACCGAGACCCTGACGAGCGCCGGCCATGACCTGCGCGGAGAGCTCGCGACCCTGGTCGGCGAGGGAGAGGGGGCGCCGATGCCCGGACCGAAGGACCAGCTCGGCATCGCCGTCGACGCGCTTGCAGACGCCCTGGCCGAGAACTCCCGCCTCCGGACGGTCGTGGACGCGCTCGAGTCCGACCGCGAGCGCCTCGACCGCAAGCGACGCAAGCTCAGGCGGAAGCTGGAGCGCCAGCGATCCACGGCGCCGACGAGATAGCGCAGGAGAACTCGAACACGTGACGGTTCCCGGGCGAGCGGCTGCTCAGCCGAGGACGTCCACCCGGGCCCGCACCCACTCGACGAGGGGGCGGAGTGCTCGCCAGTCGTCGCGGACCCGGTCGAGCAGGTCCGCGGTGTGGAGGTTCTCGAAGCCGTAGGACTTCGCCATCGACATCGACCTGTAGCGCAGCAGGTCGATCCGGGGATGGTCTGGTGGGTAGCCGCGCGGGAAGGTCTTCAACTGGTCGCCACGGACCTCGAAGCCGTCGCGGCGCAGCTCGGCCACGATCCGTTCCAGCTCCTCGCCGGAGTGCGCGACGTCGATGGCCCTGCGGATCCGGCTCAGGTCGGGGCCGCCCGCGTGGTAGTAGCCGCCGCTGACCCGGACCCCCGGTGAGCCGACCTCGACGTAGTAGCCGGTGGCCGAGCCGACCTGCACGATCGCACCCTGGTGGTTCTTGTACGGCGTCTTGTCCTTGGCGAAGCGCACGTCGCGGTAGGGCCGGAACACCTTCGCGGGACCGAACTCGTCAGCCAGGGCCGCGGTGAGGGCCAGCATCGGGAGGCGCACCGCCTCGTCGTACACGTGCTTGTGCGACTCCCAGAACGACTTGGTGTTGTCCAGCTCGAGGTCGTCGTAGAAGTCGAGGGCCGCGTCGGGGAAACCGGTGAATCGATCCATGGAGCGGATGACGAGATTCGAACTCGCGACATCGACCTTGGGAAGGTCGCGCTCTACCAGCTGAGCTACATCCGCATGTCGGTCCCGGGCGGACCCGCACCGACGGAGCAGAGGCTACCCGAACTGAGCCACGGATGAGATAGGGGCCAGCTCCGGCCGCTTGGGCGAGACGTCGTCACCCGATGATCGGCCGGTCAGGCGGCGATGCACCCACGGCGCGGCGTGCGTCCGGGCCCACTCCAGGTTCCTGGCCCGCATCTCCCGCCCGCTCAGCTCGGGATGCTCGGTCGGCGGCAGCGGGTGCAGGTCGTGCGGCACGTCGAGACTGTCCAGGACGGCCATCGCCATCCGCTGGTGCCCGGCCGGGCCGAGGTGCATCCGGTCGGCGTCCCAGAAGCCGAAGTCGCGGTACTCGCGCATCCGCCAGAAGTCGACGACGTTGGTTCCATGACGGTCCGCGATCTCTCGCACGGCCTCGTTGTAGAGCGCGAAGCGGCCCCGCATCGGTCGGTAGATCGCCGAGCCACCCGGGTCGAACGCGGTGAACAGGACCACGGTTGCGCCTGTCGCGGACATGCGTCCCACGGCCTCGTCGTACGCCGTGGCCAGGTCGTCGATGTCCACACGCGGCCGCAGGATGTCGTTGGCCCCGGCGTAGGACGTGATCAGGTCCGGGGCCAGCGCCAGCGCCGGCTCGAGCTGCTGCTCGATGATCGGGCGCAGCTTGCGTCCCCGGATGGCGAGGTTGGCGTAGCCGAAGTCACCGGACGTGCCCGCGAGCACCTCGGCCACCCGGTCCGCCCAGCCGCGCAGCCCGTTGGGTCGCCCCGGATCAGGGTCGCCGACGCCCTCGGTGAAGGAGTCTCCGATAGCGACGAAACGGGTGAAGTGCATCGCGCCATTCTGGGGGCCGGCCTCGGGCCCCGCGTCGCGGGGTAGGTTGTCGGGGTGCTGCTCTCCGATCGAGACATTCTCGCCGAGATCGCTGCGAAGCGGATCCTGCTGGAGCCCTACGACGAGGCTATGGTCCAGCCCTCGAGCATCGACTTCCGGCTGGACCGGTTCTTCCGCGTCTTCGAGAACCACCGCTACCCCCACATCGACCCCGCCGCCGACCAGCCGGACCTCACCCGCGAGGTCGAGCCCGTGGGTGACGAGCCGTTCATCCTGCACCCCGGGGAGTTCGTGCTGGGGTCGACGTTCGAGGTGGTGACCCTGCCCGACGACCTGGCCGCCCGGGTGGAGGGCAAGTCCTCACTGGGACGCCTCGGCCTCCTCACCCACGCCACGGCCGGCTTCGTCGACCCGGGCTTCAGTGGCCACGTCACCCTCGAGCTGGCCAACGTGGCGACGTTGCCGATCAAGCTCTACCCGGGCATGAAGATCGGCCAGCTGTGCTTCTTCCGGCTCTCCTCGCCGGCCGAGCACCCCTACGGCTCGGCCAAGTACGGCTCGCGCTACCAGGGCCAGCGGGGCCCGACGCCGTCACGGTCCTACGCGAACTTCCAGCGGACGCAGATCTGACCGTCGGGGTCCGCGGCCCCGACCATCGCCGGGTCGCGAAGGCCTGAAAGCGGAAGATCCCCGGCACGAGGTGTGCCGGGGATCCTCCGTTGTCTGCCGTGGTACGTCGACTCAGAGGTCGAAGAGGGAGCCGCCCTCACCGATCTCGGCGTCGGTCCGCGGGGAGTGGGAGTCGCCCGAGGTGGCCGGCTTCGCCTTGTTCTCGCCGGAGGCCCCGGACTCTTCGGTGGTGTCCTCCTCGGCCGGCTCGTCCTCCGCGTCTGACGCCCCGGCGGACGGCTGATCCGTGACCGCGTCCGAAGGCTCGTCGTGGGGCTCGGGGACCGCGTCGGCCTCCGGGGCCTCCGTGGCCTCCGTGGCCTCCGGGGTGTCGGGGGTCTCGGTTCCCTCGTCCGCGTCGGGTGCGGCGGTCTCCGAGTCGGTGCTCGTGGCGGCCCCTTCGGCGTACTTCGCCTTGATGTCGCGCAACGAGGTCAGCGGCGCGTCGGACGACTCCGAGCCGTCCGAGTCGGGGGTCGGTCCCTGCGCCGCAGCGTCGGCTACGTCCGCGGACTCGGTCGCGTCGTCCTCGGCGCCGTCCTCCGGGGCGACGTCGGTGTCGGCGGCGTCCTTGCTGCGGTCGGTGTCTGCGTCGGTGGTGGAGTCGGCGGCTGCGTCGTGGTCGGCGGGGGTGGCCTCGTCGGAGGCTGCGGGCGCGGGCTCCTCGGCGGGTGCCTCGATGTCGAAGAGTGATCCGCCTTCGGGGACCTTGCTGGCCGGGGTGGCGGTGGTGCCGGTGGAGGTGGTGGCAGGTGCTGCCTGGGCCGTCGCCTCGGCGTCCGCGTTGGAAGCCTCTGGCTCCGCGGGCTCCGCGGGCTCCTCGGGCTCGGCAGCCTTGTCCTCCGCCTTCGAGGGGGCGACGTCGGTGTCGGCGGCGTCCTTGCTGCGGTCGGTGTCCGCGTCGGTGGTGGAGTCGGCGGCTGCGTCGTGGTCGGCGGGGGTCGCCTCGTCGGAGGCTGCGGGTGCGGGCTCCTCGGCGGGTGCCTCGAGGTCGAAGAGTGATCCGCCCTCGGG
>NZ_JAOPXP010000096.1 GCF_025965085.1 Marmoricola sp. | reverse complement strand
GGCTGCGGAGTGCGCCGACGCCCTCGTGCCGTCGGCCGAGAGCTACTACCCGCGCGACGCCCTCGACCTGAGGAGGGTCCTCGACGATGAGGGCATCGGCCTCGCGCTGGTCGTGATCGGGCTGATCGTGATCGCCGGCAGCACGTTCGTGGGCGCCGACTGGTCCTCGGGGTCGTTGACCAACCAGCTGGTCTTCGACCCCCGCCGCGTGCGCGTCTGGCTCGCCAAGGCGGCCGCGGTGATGGTCGGCAGCGGTGTGATCACCCTCGTCGTGCTCAGCGGGTTCTGGTTGGGGCTCGGGCTGTTCGCCGAAGCCCGCGGCGTCAGCACGTCCTCCGCCGACCTGACCCACCTGGTCTGGCATGTCGTGCGCGCCGTCGGGCTCGGGATGGCCGCCGGGCTGGGGGCGTTCGCGCTCACGATGATCTTCCGCCACACCGTGGCCACGCTCGCCCTGCTCTTCGTCTACGCCGTGGGGGGCGAGATCCTCGTCAACCTGCTGCCCGTCGACGGGGCCGGCCGGTGGTCGGTCGGCAACAACGCCATGGGGTGGCTCGCCCGGCACCACGACTACTACGACCCCAGCATCACCTGCTCCCCCGGGTCACGCTGCAGCACGACGCAGGTCATGAGCCACCTCGAGGCCGGGAGCTTCCTCGGCGTGCTGCTGGCGATCTCGGTCGTGGTGTCGCTGGTGTGGTTCAGCCGCCGCGACGTGTGACCTCTCTCAGCCTGTGCAGCCGGTGGCGCTCGACCGTCGCCGGTGGGGCCGGCGGGCTGCGACGTACAGTTGGGCCGTGACTCAAGCGCCTGAACAAGCCGCCCCAGCCTCCGGTCCGGCCCCCCGCACGGCCGTTCCCGAGGGTCGCAAGCTGCTCCGGCTCGAGGTGCGCAACGCCGAGACCCCCATCGAGCGCAAGCCCGAGTGGATCAAGACCCGCGCCAGGATGGGCCCGAACTACCAGCACCTCCAGGGCCTCGTGAAGTCCGAGGGACTCCACACCGTGTGCCAGGAGGCCGGCTGCCCCAACATCTACGAGTGCTGGGAGGACCGCGAGGCCACCTTCCTCATCGGTGGCGACCAGTGCACCCGACGCTGCGACTTCTGCCAGATCGACACCGGCAAGCCGCAGCCGCTGGACCGCGACGAGCCGCGCCGCGTCGCGGAGTCGGTGCAGACGATGGGCCTGCGCTACGCCACGATCACCGGCGTCGCACGCGACGACCTCCCCGACGGTGGTGCCTGGCTGTACGCCGAGACGGTGCGCGCGATCCACGAGCTCAACCCCGGCACCGGCGTCGAGAACCTGATCCCCGACTTCAACGGTGAGCCAGACCTGCTCCGCGAGGTCTTCGAGAGCCGGCCGGAGGTGCTCGCGCACAACGTGGAGACGGTCCCCCGCATCTTCAAGCGGATCCGCCCCGCGTTTCGCTACGACCGCTCCCTGGACGTCATCACCCAGGCTCGCGACTTCGGCCTGGTCACCAAGTCCAACCTGATCCTCGGCATGGGCGAGACCCGCGAGGAGATCCACCAGGCGCTCGTCGACCTGCACGCCGCCGGTTGTGAGCTGATCACGATCACGCAGTACCTCCGTCCCTCACCGCGCCACCACCCGGTCGAGCGCTGGGTCAAGCCGGAGGAGTTCGTCGAGATGGCCGCCGAGGCCGAGGAGATCGGCTTCGCCGGCGTCCTGAGCGGCCCGCTCGTGCGTTCGTCGTACCGCGCGGGGCGGCTCTACCAGCAGGCGATGGACGCACGCAGCGCCGACGCGTCCTCGACCGCCACCGTCTGAGAGACTGGCCGCTCCACTCTCACCACCCGTCGTAGACAGGCAAAGGCACCCGGCATGGCCAAGAAGCCCACGCAGGCGAAACCCCCGAAGGACCCCGACAAGGTCGGACGGATCAAGCAGGTCCGGCAGAGCTACACGATGACGAAGCAGTCCGATCCCCGGATCGGGCTCATCCTTCTGGGCGTGTTCCTGCTTGCCGGGCTCGCCGGCTTTGCGGCGATGCTGCTGGTCTTCCGGATCCTCGCGTTCGCGATCGTCTTCGGTGTCCTCGTCGGGTTCCTCGCCACGCTGATCATCTTCGGCCGGCGCGCCCAGCGGGCGGCCATCAGCCAGATCGAGGGCAAGCCCGGAGCGGCTGCTGCTGCCCTCGGGATGCTCCGTCGCGGCTGGAAGACCGAGCCGGCGATCGCGGTGACCAAGCAGCAGGACGTCGTGACCCGTGTCGTCGGGCCGCCCGGCATCGTGCTGATCGGCGAGGGGAACGTGAACCGCCTGCGTCCGCTGCTCACCTCCGAGCGCCGCAAGCACGAGCGCGTCGCCAGCGAGACCCCCATCCACGAGATCGTGGTCGGCCACGCTCCCGGCCAGGTGCCGCTGGCCAAGCTGACGCGTCACGTCACCAAGCTGGGCCGCGAGCTCAAGCCCGCACAGATGACCGACGTACTCGCCCGCATCAAGGCACTGGACTCGAACCGCTCCGCGATCCCGATGCCCAAGGGCCCCATGCCCACGAGCATGAAGGGCATGCGCGGCCAGCAGCGCGGGCGCTGACCGGTTCCGCTGAGGGACGAGTGGTCAGCCGCGCACGTAGGCGGCGGAACCGGTCCACAGGTCGTGCAGGCCGCGCCCGCTGTCCGGCTTGAAGATCAGGGGCGGGACGACCAGACAGATCAGCAGGGTCCGCGCCACGGCCACCAGGAGGCTCAACGGGCGGCCGTCGGTGGTCAGCACCCGCACGCGGGTGATGAGCTGACCGAACGAACCGCCGGCCAGGGTGGTCAGCAGGGAGACCTCGAGCGCGAAGACTCCCAGGACGACCCAGCCGGAGTTCGGGTCCCGGACGTAGTTGCCGGCACCGATCAGGCCGATGGTCACCAGGACGGATGCGGCCCAGTCGATGATCAGGGCGACGATCCGCCGCCTCCACGAGGCGTACTCAGGCACGCGGTGACCCTATCGGGCGCCCTACGCCCGTCAGGCACGCCATGGCGGACCGCTGTTACATCCGCGAAACAAAGTGGATACGGTCATGCAACGGCCCGTCCGTAAGTTCGCGTCGTCGCTCTCGCAGCGTTGCGAGCGCGGACGCTCACCACTTTCACCCGGTCGCCCTGCGGCCAAGGAGGACGAATGTTCCAGAACAGCGAAGAGCTGCTGAAGTACATCAAGGACGAAGGCGTCGCGATGGTGGACGTCCGTTTCTGTGACCTGCCCGGGATCATGCAGCACTTCACCGTGCCCGTCTCCTCGTTCGACCAGTCGGTCTTCGACGACGGCCTGAGCTTCGACGGGTCGTCGATCCGCGGCTTCCAGGCGATCCACGAGTCGGACATGTCGCTGTTCCCGGACCCCACCACGGCGTACATCGACCCGTTCCGCAGCGCCAAGACCCTGGTCGTCAACTTCTTCATCCACGACCCGATCACGGGCGAGGCCTACTCCCGCGACCCACGCAACATCGCGCGCAAGGCGATGGCCTACCTCGCCAGCACCGGCATCGGTGACACGGCCTACTTCGCCCCCGAGGCCGAGTTCTACGTCTTCGACAACGTGCGGTTCGAGACCGCGGCCAACATCGGCATGTACGAGATCAACTCCTCGGCCGGAGCCTGGAACACCGGCGACGCGTTCGAGAACGACAACCGCGGCTACAAGGTCAAGTACAAGGGCGGCTACTTCCCCGTCGCCCCGACCGACCACTTCGGCGAGCTCCGCGACGAGATGGTCATCGAGCTAGAGAACGCCGGCCTGCAGGTGGAGCGCGCGCACCACGAGGTGGGCACCGCCGGCCAGGCAGAGATCAACTACAGGTTCGCCGAGCTGCTGCAGGCGGCCGACGACGTGATGAAGTTCAAGTACCTCGTCAAGAACGTCGCCTGGCGCAACGGCAAGTCCGCGACGTTCATGCCGAAGCCGATCTTCGGTGACAACGGTTCGGGCATGCACGTCCACCAGTCCATCTGGAACGGTGGCGAGTCGCTGTTCTACGACGAGACCGGGTACGCCGGCCTCTCCGACATGGCGCGCCACTACATCGGCGGCATCCTCAAGCACGCCCCGTCGCTGCTGGCGTTCACCAACCCGACGGTGAACTCCTACCACCGCCTGGTGCCGGGCTTCGAGGCGCCGATCAGCCTGGTCTACAGCCAGCGCAACCGTTCGGCCTGCGTGCGCATCCCGATCACCGGCTCGAACCCGAAGGCGAAGCGCATCGAGTTCCGTTGCCCCGACCCCTCGGCCAACCCGTACCTCGCCTTCTCGGCGCTGCTGCTGGCCGGCATCGACGGCATCCAGAACAAGATCGAGCCGTCCGACCCGATCGACAAGGACATCTACGAGCTGCCGCCGGACGAGATGGCCGACATCGACCAGGTGCCCACCTCCCTCGGCGCCGTGCTCGACAACCTCGAGCGCGACCACGAGTTCCTGACGGCCGGCAACGTCTTCACGCCGGACCTGATCGAGACCTGGATCGACTTCAAGCGCACCCAGGAGATCCTGCCCGTGCAGCTGCGACCGCACCCGCACGAGTTCGAGCTGTACTACGACATTTAGTCCCGCGTGGGTGACGCCCACCGGCTGAGTACCTGAGAACGGCCCCTGACCTGCACAAACGCCTTCTAACGTTTGTCAGCGTCCGGGGTCGTTTTCGTTCTTTGTGCGGCCC
>NZ_JAOPXP010000033.1 GCF_025965085.1 Marmoricola sp. | reverse complement strand
ACCAGTCCGGTCGCGGACTCGGGCGTCATGTTGTCCATGAACTCCCAGTTGACCGTCATCACGGGGGCGTAGTCGCACGCGGCGTTGCACTCGATGTGCTCGAGGGTGACCTTGCCGTCGTCGGTGGTCTCGTCGTTGCCCACGTCGAGGTGGTCCTTGAGACGCTCGAAGATCAGGTCGCCGCCCATGATCGCGCACAGCGTGTTGGTGCAGACACCGACGTGGTAGTCGCCCACCGGGCGGCGCTTGTACATCGTGTAGAAGGTCGCGACGCCGCTGACCTCGGCAGCGCTGATGCCCAGGATCGCAGCACAGGCCTCGATGCCGCGCGAGGTCACGCGACCCTCGGCGCTCTGCACGAGGTGCAGCATCGGGAGCAGGCCGGAGCGCGCCTGCGGGTAGCGGGCAGCGATCTCCTCGAGCTCGGCGTACGTCGCCGGGTCGAGCGGCGTCTCACGGGTGACCGGGGTCGACGACACTGCCGTGGCGTTGGTGCCGTCGTCGATGCCGGGGATGCGTCCCTCGCTCATCGGTCCACACCTCCCATCACGGGGTCGATGGAGGCGATGGCCACGATCACGTCGGCCACCATGCCCCCCTCGCTCATCACCGACGTGGCCTGCAGGTTCACGAAGGACGGGTCCCGGAAGTGGGCACGGAACGGGCGGGTGCCACCGTCGGAGACGACATGGGCACCGAGCTCGCCACGGGGCGACTCGACCGGGACGTAGGCCTGGCCGGCGGGGACGCGGAAGCCCTCGGTGACCAGCTTGAAGTGGTGGATCAGGGCCTCCATCGACTCGCCCATGATGTGCCTGATGTGGTCGAGGCTGTTGCCCATGCCGTCGCTGCCGATGGCGAGCTGGCTGGGCCACGCGATCTTCTTGTCCCCCACCATCACCGGTGCGCCCTCGAGGCCGGCGAGGCGTTCCACCGCCTGCTCGACGATGCGCAGCGACTCCCACATCTCGTTGACCCGGATGCGGAAGCGGCCGTAGGCGTCGGGGGTGTCCCAGGTCTGGACGTCGAACTCGTAGTCCTCGTAGCCGGAGTACGGCTCGCTCTTGCGGAGGTCGTGCGGGTAGCCGGTCGAGCGCAGCACCGGTCCGGTGATCCCCAGCGCCAGGCATCCGGCGAGGTCGAGGTGGCCGACACCCTCGAGGCGGGCCTTGAAGATGGGGTTGGCATTGCACAGGGCGGCGTACTCGGGCAGGCGCTTCTTCATCAGCGTGATGAAGTCGCGGATCTGGTCGAGGGCCCCGGGAGGCATGTCCTGGGCGACCCCGCCCGGACGGATGAACGCGTGGTTCATGCGCAGGCCGGTGATCAGCTCGAACAGGTCGAGCACGAGCTCGCGCTCACGGAAGCCGATCGTCATCACGGTGAGGGCGCCGATCTCCATTCCCCCGGTCGCGATCGCGACGAGGTGGGAGGAGATGCGGTTGAGCTCCATCAGCAGGACCCGCATGACCTGGGCCTTCTCAGGGATGTCGTCCTCGATGTCGAGGAGGCGCTCCACGCCGAGGCAGTAGGTCATCTCGTTGTAGAACGGCGAGAGGTAGTCCATCCGGGTGCAGAAGGTGACGCCCTGCACCCAGGTGCGGTACTCCATGTTCTTCTCGATGCCGGTGTGCAGGTAGCCGATGCCGCAGCGGGCCTCGGTGACCGTCTCTCCCTCGAGCTCGAGGATCAGGCGGAGCACCCCGTGGGTCGAGGGGTGCTGCGGCCCCATGTTCACGACGACCTTGTTGTCGTGCTCGTCGCTGATGCCGGAGACCACGGAGTCCCAGTCCTGACCGGTGACGGTGAAGACACGGCCCTGGCTGGTCTCGGCCTGCGGGGCGTAGGCGTCTTGTTCGGTAGACATCAGTTGTACGACCTCCGCTGGTCGGGCGGCGGGATGGACCCACCCTTGTACTCGACCGGGATGCCACCTAGCGGGTAGTCCTTGCGCTGCGGGTGGCCGGGCCAGTCGTCGGGCATCTGGATGCGGGTCAGGGAGGGGTGCCCGTCGAAGACCACGCCGAAGAAGTCGAAGACCTCGCGCTCGTGCCAGTCGGCGGTGGGGTAGGTCGCCACGACCGACGGGACCCGCGGGTCGGCGTCGGGGGCGGTGACCTCGAGGCGGATGCGCCGGTTGTGGGTCAGCGAGAGCAGGTGGTAGACGACGTGCAGCTCGCGGCCGGCGTCGTCGGGGTAGTGCACGCCGCTGGCGCCCGAGAGCAGCTCGAAGCGCAGCTTCTCGTCGTCGCGGAGCAGCCTGGCCACCTCGACCAGGTCCTCACGGCGCACGTGGAAGGTGATCTCGCCTCGGTGGACGACGACCCTCTCGACGGCGTGCTCGATGCCGGCGGAGCGGCTGGCCTCGAACAGCGCCGTGGCCACGTCGTCCATCCAGCCGCCGTAGGGCGGCTGGGAGGGGCCGGGCATCTCGACGGGCCGGGTGAGGCCGCCGTATCCGGAGGTGTCGCCGGTGCCGCGGACACCGAACATGCCCTCGCGGCGGCCGATCTGCTCGCCGGTGCCGTCGTCGGGGACGTTCTCGGGCATCCCGTCCGTGGCGTCCACGTCGGTGCCGGGCTCGGTCAGCGGACCGGTCGTGAAGTCGGGCCTGTCGCCTGCCATCACACGGGGTCCTTGCGCAGACGGGAGCGAAGCGAGCAGCTTCGTGGGGTGTTCATCGCATCAGGCCCTTCATCTGGGACGAGGGGAGCGCGTTGAGCGCAGCCTCCTCGGTGGCCTCGATCTCGGCGAGTCGGTTCACACCGAGCTTGCCCGCCTGGATCTGGTCGTGCAGCTTGAGGATCGCGTCGATGAGCATCTCGGGCCGCGGAGGACAGCCGGGGAGGTACATGTCCACCGGCACGATGTGGTCGACGCCCTGGACGATCGCGTAGTTGTTGAACATCCCACCGGAGCTGGCGCACACACCCATGGCGAGCACCCACTTGGGCTCGGCCATCTGGTCGTAGATCTGCCGGAGCACCGGTGCCATCTTCTGGCTCACCCGGCCCGCGACGATCATCAGGTCGGCCTGGCGGGGGCTGGCCCGGAAGACCTCCATGCCGAAGCGCGCGAGGTCGTACTTCGGACCGCCGCTGGTCATCATCTCGATCGCGCAGCAGGCCAGGCCGAACGTCGCCGGCCAGAACGACGCCTTGCGCATGTAGCCCGCGACACCCTCGACGGTGGTGAGGAGTACACCGGAGGGGAGCTTCTCTTCAATGCCCATGTCTAGTCAGTCCCTGCTTGTCGGACGGTGCCCACGGAACGCCCCTGGAAACGCACGGTCAGTCCCACTCGAGTCCGCCGCGGCGCCAGACGTACACGTAGGCCACGAAGACCGGCACGATGAAGAGCACCATCTCGATGAGCCCGAAGAGCTCCATCCGGTCGAAGGCGACCGCGATCGGGTAGAGGAACACGATCTCGATGTCGAAGACGATGAACATCATCGCGGTGATGTAGTAGCGGACCGGGAACCGGCCGCCGCCCACCGGCTGCGGGGTGGGCTCGATGCCGCACTCGTAGGAGTCGAGCTTGGCGCGGTTGTAGCGCTTCGGGCCGGTCAGCGCGCTGACCGCCACCGAGAAGATCGCGAACCCTGCCGCGAGGATCATGAGTGCCAGGACCGGCGTGTAGAGCTCCATGATCCTCCTCGTTGAGCGCGTCTTCGTGAACATGTGAATGTCTTCACGAACTTGTGACGAAGTCAGCATAGAGGTCTGTCTCACATCGCGCGAACCCCACCCCGACGAGTCCGTTAGGCCTCTGACCAGCGGATTAGGAAACGTTCATGTTGCCTATTTGGCTGCTGGGGGTCCCGGCGGAAGTCGCGGCATTCGTCCCTTGCCGCTCCCTCACCTCCAGCGCAGGCTGAAGAGGATCCGAGGAGGTGAGCACATGTCCCTCGCAACCCGCGCAGTGGCCGTGATGCTTCCGGTCGAGGATGTCGACCGGGCCAGGGAGTTCTACGTCGAGAATCTCGGGCTCGACTACGCCGGCACGAACGCCGAAGGCAGTGCCATGTTCCAGCTCGGCGGCGGCACCACGCTGATGCTCCTCCCCCGTCCGGGTGCCCGGCGGTCGGAGGCCACGGCGCTCAGCTGGGAGGTGGACGACGTCGAGTCAGAGGTCCACGACCTCGAGGGGCGGGGTGTCACGTTCGAGGACTACGACGTCCCCGGGCTGAAGACCGTCGACCACATCGCCTCCATGGAGGGGGAGAAGGCCGCCTGGTTCTGCGATCCCGACGGCAACGTGCTCTGCCTGCACGACCGGTCCTACTGACCGGTCGCCGCGCTACTTGGTGGCGCGGTGCAGCGCGACGATGCCGCCGGTGACGTTGCGCCACTCGAGCCGGCCCCAGCCGGCCGCCTCGATCCGAGTGGCCAGGGCCCCCTGGTCGGGCCATGCGCGAATGGACTCCGCGAGGTAGACGTAGGCGTCCGGACTGGAGGAGACCGCGCGCGCGACCGAGGGCAGCGCCCTCATGAGGTACTCGATGTAGACGGTCCGGAAGGGGCGGTGCGTGGGCGAGCTGAACTCGCACACCACCAGCCGGCCGCCGGGCCGGGTGACACGCAGCATCTCGCGCAGGGCCGCGTCGGGGTCGACGATGTTGCGCAGTCCGAAGGAGATCGTCACTGCGTCGAAGGTGTCGCCGGCGAAGGGGAGCTGCGTGCCGTCACCCGCCGTGAACGGCAGGTGCGGGCGGTTGCGCTTGCCCACCTGGAGCATCCCGACCGAGAAGTCGCAGGGCACGACGGTGGCGCCGCGGTTCCGGAACGGCTGCGACGACGTGCCGGTTCCGGCCGCGAGGTCCAGCACCAGCTCGCCCGGCTTCGGGTCGACGGCATCGAGCACCTGCCGTCGCCAGCGCCGGTCCTGACCGAGGGAGAGGACGTCGTTGGTGAGGTCGTAGCGCCGCGCGACGTCGTCGAACATCGCCCTCACCTCGGCGGGCTTCTTCGCGAGGTCGGCGCGCGTCATCGGGATCCATGCAGTGGTGTGGGCACTGACGGGCGGCGTCGTGGGGTGATCACGCGGGTCAGCCTATGCAGCCGCGCGCAGCCCGATCACGCCGGTCAGATCCCGATAGCCCGGCCAAGCGGCGTACTTCGCGGCGAAACCCGATCTCCGGCGCACGCCGGACCGCCTCGACGCCAGGACCCCGCGCCGGCCCGGGCATCCGGCGACGGCCGCGATTCGTCACCGCGTACGCTTTTTGGGTGAGCAGCCCCAGCCCGACGAGCGACGTATCGGCTCGCCGGCTGGTGGCCCGCACGGTCGAGGTGACCACGGGTCTGCCGGAGAACCTGCTCGACCTGCTTCCGCTCGATCATCCGGTCGCCTGGCTGCGCCGAGGCAAGGGCATCGTCGCCTGGGGCGAGGCCGCCCGGTGCGCGACCTCGGGGCCCGACCGGTTCGCGGACGCCGTGGACTGGTGGCGCACCGTCTCGGCCTCCGCCGTGGTCCGCGACGACGTGGGGCTCCCCGGCACCGGACTGATCAGCGTCGGCAGCTTCGGCTTCGCCGACGACCCGGGTGACAGCGTCCTCGTCGTGCCCCGCGTCGTGGTCGGCACCCGTGACGACCGTTCCTGGATCACGGTGATCGGCACCGACGAGCTGACGCCCCTGCCGGAGCTCACCGTCCAGGACGACGTACCTGCTCCCCGCAACGTCGTCTTCGCCGACGGCGCCATGAGTGGCGCCGCCTGGGAGTCGGTGGTCGGCCAGGCCGTGTCCCGCATCGAGGCGGGCCAGCTGGAGAAGGTCGTGCTCGCCCGCGACCTGATCGCCACCGCCGACAGCGAGATCGACGTGCGGTGGCCGCTGCGGCAGCTCGCCGACCACTACGAGATGTGCTGGACCTTCCACGTCGACGGGCTCTTCGGAGCCACGCCGGAGATGCTCGTACGCCGCGAGCGCGGCCTGGTCACCTCCCGGGTGCTGGCCGGCACGATCCGGCGTACCGGCGACGACGAGCACGACCTCGCCCTGGCCGGTCAGCTGGCGCGTTCCTCGAAGGACCTCGAGGAGCACGAGTACGCCGTCCGCTCGGTCGCCGACTCGCTCGCGCCGTACTGCTCGTCGATGAACGTTCCCGAGGTCCCGTTCGTGTTGCACCTGCCCAACGTGATGCACCTGGCCACCGACGTCGCCGGTGTCGTCCACGACTCCGGCGGGGCGAGCGTCCTCGAGCTCGCCGCCGCGCTGCATCCCTCCGCCGCCGTGGGCGGGACGCCCACCAAGGTCGCGGTCGAGATGATCGCCGAGATCGAGGGCATGGACCGCGGTCGCTACGCCGGCCCGGTCGGCTGGATGGACGCTGCCGGCGACGGCGAGTTCGGCATCGCCCTGCGTTCGGCCGAGATCGACGGCGCCCAGGTGCGTCTCTTCGCCGGCTGCGGCATCGTCGCGGACTCCGACCCCGAGGCCGAGCTGGCCGAGGCACAGGCCAAGTTCCTGCCCGTGCGCGACGCGCTGTCCGACTAGGCGCTCGTGCGCCGACGGGACATCGGCGACGGGTCCGGCGGGGTGTGGGGCGGCACGTCCAGGTTCTCGCGTTCCCTCACGGCTCGCTTGATCTGCTCCAGGTTGTTGCGCAGGAGGTCGGAGACCAGCTCGTCCATCCGCGGGTCGCCGAGCATCTCGATCAGCACGCGCAGCGTCGTCTCGCTGACCTGCCCGACGACCGCGTCGTACCCGGGTAGGAGGCCCACGACGCGCGAGGCCGGGTCCTGGCGCACCTTCTCCGCCACCAGCGCGACGAGCTCGTCGCGGTTCTCCACCAGGGCAGCGGAGATGTTCTTCGTGTAGTGGCCGGTCTGGATCACGTCCGCCACCTCGTCGAGCACGGCGATCGTGATCGGCCGCTTGACCAGGTCGACCGACCACTGCGCGAGCCGGTTGATGCGCCGGATGACGAAGGGGGCGCGCATGCCGCGCCGTACGAGCGCCCGGGTCATGAGAGCCGCGCCGAACGCGAGTACGGCCAGTGCGCCGAGCGTCACCAGCACGAGCTGGACGAGGGAGCGGTGCTGGAGCCAGTCGATCACCGTCACATCCTGCCGGGACGCCTGGAATATGTGCCGGTTCTTCGTGGGAAGGACTAGAGATCCTGGCCCGGCTGCAGGCGGACGAAGGTCTGCGCGCGCTCGCCGAGCATCCGGGAGAGGTGCGCGTCGACCATCTTCAGACCGGTCTCGCTGTAGACCTTGTCGTGGATCGCCAGCGACCGCTGGGCCCCGACGTCGCGGGCGAAGTCGATGCACTCGCTGATCTTCAGCCAGGGCGCGCTCACGGGGAGCAGCAGCAGGTCGACGTGTACGCCGGGCAGGGTCAGCGAGTCCCCCGGGTGGAAGATCGTCAGGTCCTCGACCTGCAGCAGGTATCCGCTGTTGTCGAAGTGCTGCATCTCGGGATGGATGACCGCGTGCTTCTCCCCGACCACCATGGTCGGGACACCCGGGTCGAACTGCTGGCCCGGCGCGACGACGGTGACGCGCTCGGCGACCTCCGGCACGTCCTCACGGATCTTCGCGGCGACCGCGGCGATCGTGTGGACCGGGGCGTCCGTACGCCGCAGGTGGTCGGCCGAGTAGTGGTCGGCGTGCTCGTGGGTGATGAGTACTGCGGTCGCACCGTCGACGGCCTCCGGCTCGGTGAAACCACCGGGGTCGATGACGATCGTGTGGCCACCGGACTCGAGTCTCACGCACGCATGTCCGAACTTGGTGATCCGCATGGATCCACCCTAGGGCCGGCCCCAGGCCGAACACGGCCATGAGAGCCGGAGGACTGACACCTGACTGGGCCGGATCGTTCCTAGGGTGGTTCCACCGGGGTCCCGAGGGAAGGGACCCCCACCTGAGAGGCCAGCGCCCATGGACTGGAAGATCGAGCTCATCCCCCTCGCCGTCGCGGACGTCGACCGTTCGGTGGAGTTCTACGGCACCACGGTCGGCTGGAACGTCGACTTCGACCAGACCGTGCACGAGGCCCTGCGCTTCGTCCAGGTCACGCCCCCCGGCTCCGCCTGCTCGATCTGCTTCGGCATCGGCCTCGAGATGCTGCCGCAGGGCCAGAAGCAGATGATCCAGGTCGTGGTCGGCAGCGCCGAGGAGGCCCGCGACCACCTGCGCGGCCGTGGGGTGGAGTGCAGTGACGTCGACGAGCAGCCGTGGGGCCGGTTCGTCAGGTTCGAGGACCCCGACGGCAACCGCTGGGCGCTGCAGCAGCTTCCACACCGCTCCTGACCCGAGCCCGGGCACAGGGCGCGCTCGGAGGCCCGGCGGGGACGACCGGTGCGCCGGACCGCCCCTCAGCCGGTGAGCTCGTCGACGAAGCACCAGCGCCAGTCCTCGCCCGGCTCCGCGGAACGCATCACCGGGTGGGTGGTCTCCTCGTGGTGCCGGCTGGCGTGCCGCTGGGGCGAGGAGTCGCAGCAGCCGACGTGGCCACAGCTGACGCACATGCGCAGGTGCACCCACGCGGTCCCCTCGCGCAGGCAGTCGCCGCACTGGCCGGGGGTGTCCGGCTGGACCGGCCGACGGGCCTCGCGCAGGTGGTAGCAGTCCCCCTCGAGCGTGAACGCGACCCTGGTCGACCTGACCCGGTCGCGCTGGCCCTCGGAGTAGTCGAGCATCGACTCCTCGACGTCCAGCATCGCGAGCACCTCCTCGACCACCTCGTGGGGAACCGTGCCGGCGTCGCGGATCTCCAGCACACGCTTGCGCTCGGCGTCGATCATCACCTTGCGGCGCCTGGCGTAGGTCTCGCTCGGGGTCTCCTCCGCCCCGGCGCCGACCCGCTCCCAGGCGGCGAAGTCACGGCGCCTGACGCGGTCCCGGATGGCCTCGCTGACGGCGTGCGGGTCCTCCTCCTCCATGCGCTCGAGCTCGGCGAGGCCGGCCTGCGAGGCCTGGTGCAGCAGGTTCGCGCGGGCGAGGGCGTCGGCACCCGGGTCCGGCGAGGGCACCTTCAGGCGCCGCGCGAGCCAGGGCAGGGTCAGGCCCTGGAGGAAGAGCGTCCCGGCCGTGACGGTGAAGGCCACCAGCAGGAGCACGTCGCGGTGGGGCGTCCCCTCGGGGATGACGAACGCGGCCGCCAGGGTCACCACGCCACGCATGCCGGCCCAGCCGAGCAGGAGGGTGTACGTCCAGGGCGGTCGCTGCCCGGTGACGCTGTCCGGCCCCGGCCGGACCAGCAGAAAGCGCGCGATGAACACCCACACCAGGCGCAGCGCGATCACGGCGACGAGGGTCGCGGCGCACAGCAGCAGCACCCGCCCGACGGTGACCTCCGCGCCCACGGCGTTGTTGATGATCGTGCGCGCCTGGAGGCCGATCAGCAGGAAGACGCTGCTCTCCAGCAGGAAGGCGATGCTGCGCCAGTTCATCCGCTCGGCGATCCGGGACTGGGCGGTCTGCAGGACGGGCGACCTGTGCCCGAGCAGGAGACCGGCGACCACCACGCTGAGCACCCCCGAGGCGTGGAACCGCTCGGCTACGACGTACGCCGCGAACGGGGTCAGGAAGCTCAGGCCGCTGTCGACGAGCGGGTCGGTGATGTGCTTGCGCACCAGGCCGATGACCGCGAAGAAGGCAAGCCCGGTGGCGACCCCACCGCCCGCGGCGAGCAGGAAGTCGGTGGCGACCTGGTGCCAGACCACGGCCGACGCCAGCGCCGTACGCAGGGCCACCAGGGCGGTCGCGTCGTTGAGCAGCGACTCACCCTCGAGGATGGTGACGATGCGGCGCGGCAGCCCGATCCGCCGGCCGATCGCTGTCGCGGCGACCGCGTCGGGGGGAGCGACGACCGCGCCGATCGCGAAGCACGGGGCCCAGCCGAGGTCGGGCAGGAGCGCGTGCACGAGTACGCCGATCCCGACGGTCGTGAACGCGACGAGACCGACCGAGAGCAGCAGGATCGCCCGCCGGTTGGCGTTGAAGTCGACGAGGCTCGTCTGCAGGGCGGCGGCGTACAGCAGCGGCGGCAGCAGCCCGAACAGCACGACCTGCGGTTCGAGGCGTACGTCGGGGATGAACGGCACGTAGGAGCCGATCACGCCGACGAGGATCAGGACGAGCGGCGAGGGCAGGTCGTACTTCGAGCAGACGCCCGTCACCGCCAGCACGACGGCGACGATCCCGACGAGCGTGAAGACGACATGCATGTCGTCCATCATCCCCCGGCCTCGAGGAGGCCCGCCCGGCGTGCGGTCAGGGAAGCTTGAGGAGCTTGATGCCCTTGGAGACCTGTGCCAACGCCGTCGTGAAGATGGATGCCATGTCCGTACCGGAGGCAGCGCAGAAGAAGTAGTCGCCGTCGGAGTTCTCGGCGGTCTGTTCCGCACCGGCCGAGCAGCTGTTGTTGGCGACGCTGGCCGCGCCACTGGCCGTCGGGCTGGCGGCCGCTGCGAGCGTGTTCCTGACCAGGGTGTCGGGTGCGGCGGCGCCCCAGATCGTCTTGTCCACGGTTCTGTCAACCCTCTGGTGGACTGTGGCGTTTCCGGTGTACGACGCCTTGAGGGCGGGGCTCCCGTTCACGAACGTCTGCGCGGCGCTCGGCTCGACCAGGGTCACCACAGGGGCGCTGTCAGTCGTCACGGCGCTAGGGAGAGCAGGTTTCTGGTTGCTGTCCCCGCAGTAGGCGTTCCCGCCGAGGTTGTACGCGATCGTGATCACCAAGATGCCCGCCTGCTTGGCGTTGGCCGCCACGCCGTTCAGGTTCGCGCACGCGTTCTGCCCACCGTTCTGGCTGGCGGTACCGGTACGGGTCGTCGTCACGGTCGTGGTCCTGTAGGTGTCGGTCCACGTCTTCTTGCTGCTCCCACTACCCGTGGTCCTCTGCTTCGTGGGATACGGCGCGGTCGGACCGGAGGACACCGGAGCCGATGCGACCGGCGCCCCGACCGAGTAGCTGGAGTTGTTGGAGAAGAGGTCGCTGGGGTCGGACAGGGATGCCGAGCCACCAGTGGGGCCCTCCTCGTTCGGCTCACCGTCGGTCTCGAAGATGAGCACCTTGGTGATCGGCGCATCACGCGCGGGCACCAAGGAGGAGAGGTTGTTGGGTGAGATGCCCAGCAGGTAGCGCGAGGCAGCCTTCATCGGAGCGGCCAGGCTGGTTCCGGTGCCCGACTGGTTGGACGAGTTCAGGCAGTTCACGGCCTTGACAAGCGCACTGTTGCCGTCGGTGGTCGTCCCGTTCAGGTAGTTCTTGGAGAAAGGGACCGGGATCCACGTGCCGGAGGTCGGGCTGCTCGACGGACCCGCGCAGGAACCGGTCGGTTCGCTGGCCGGCGTGCTCGCAACGGACGACCGCCCGATGGTCCCGAAGGCGACGTACTGCTGCGAGGGCGTCATCTTCGAGAGCATGCTGTTGATGCCGGACTTCATGGCGGTCAGGTCACCGGAGCTCATGCTTCCTGTGCGGTCGGCGACGACCACTACATCCATGGGGTTGGGCGCGACCGTGCCACACGACCCCTTGCAGGCCACCGAGATCACATTTCCGGTGCTCCCCTTCGCGATTCCCCCGGCGTTGGCGAAGGTGAAGGGAACATCACGACCTTGGAAGACACGGATCGTGTTGCACGCGATCCTCGGGGAGGCCGTGTTGTTCGTCGGCTCCACGCAGGGGATGGCGCAGAGGATCTTGCTGCAACTTATCTTCCGACCAGTCGACTTGTAGTTCACACCGACCTGGTACGGCGAGGTGCCGGGGTTGCAGGTCGCCGGGATCTGGGTGGTGTCTACGGCATAGGGGGCAACCGAACCGGTGGAGGCGGTGATGCACCAGAAGTCCACGTTGGGCGCGAGGCTGCCGGTCTCGGTCGGGTCGTGGGCGGTGGCGAACGCCAGCGCCTCCGTCCTGGCGGTCTCGGTGCTGCCGGGCAGCGCGAAGGCCCCTGCCTGGGCAGCGGCGTCCAGGGTGTCGTTGAGCTGGTGCTTGCGGTTGACCTGCAGCCCGATGTCGATGGCGTACGCCGCGAACATGCACAGCAGGAGCGCCATCACGGCGACCAGGATCGCGACGGCGCCCGCCTCGTCGCGTCTGCGGGGAGACAGCAGTCGGAACATGTCACTCCACCCGCATCTGGGTGGTCTGGGACAGCGTCGTCGAGGTGCCCATGATCGAGCTGATCACCGGTGTGATCCAGGAGTAGCGGTAGGAGACGGAGATGACCGCGGTGGCGCCGGACCCCGCCAGGGTGTTGTACTTCGTCGCGTTGCCACCCACGTTGCAGACTGTCCCGTCGACCTTCTCGCAGTCGATGCTGATCACCGTCGTCGGGCTCGTCGTGGCGATCCCGGACTGGGCGAGCTCGCTCGTGATGCTGTGCATGATGTCCTGGTACTCGCCGTGGAGGCTCGCCACCCGGGCACCGTCGCGTGAGGCGTTGCTGATGATGGTGTCCCGGTTGAGCATGTAGCCGAACTCGAGGATTCCGAAGACGAGAAGCATCAGCAGCGGGACGATCAGGGCGAACTCGACGGCCACGGCGCCACGCTGGTCGCGACCACCGGAGCCACGCCCGCTGCGAGTACGACGGAGGACCGTGGACAGCGTCATCACCGACCCCTCACCTTCATGCGCAGACAGCCGGCGCTCCCTCCAGAGGCCGGACACCGACCATGGTGGCGCGTCGGGGCACTCTTGTGCAGCCTTTTTCGGAGGATTATCCGAATTGATCGCCCGGTGCCGGTCCGGCGGGGCCCTGCCGGTCAGTGCGCGAGCGCCCGGATCGCCTCGTCGAGCTCGCGCCTGTTGTCGCGCCGGAGGACGGCCTCGATGACCTCGATCCCGCCGTTCGGGCTGGCCAGCGCGTGCTCGAGCTCGGCCCGGTCCTCGACCCGCCAGTGCGGCGTACGCGTGGCGGCGCAGAGCCCCGCCAGGTCGACGCCGTGGGGGGTGCCGAAGAGCAGCTCGTAGGAGTCGGCGTGCTCCGGGCGGCCCTGCTCGAGGGTGGCGAAGATCGAGCCGCCGTCGTCGTTGGCGACCACGATCGTGAGGTCCGGCCGCGGCTCGCGCGGCCCCAGGACAAGGGCGGTGGAGTCGTGGAGGAAGGTGACGTCGCCGACGTAGGCGATGGCCCGGGAGCTCCGCGGACGTCCGAGCGCGGCCCCGACCGCGCTCGACAGGGTGCCGTCGATGCCGGCGAGGCCGCGGTTGGCGAGCACCATCCGGCGCTGGCCGACCGGGTGGGCGGTGGCCATCAGGTCGAGGTCGCGGATCGGGTTGCTGGCGCCGACGAAGAGGAGCCCACCGGGTGGGTTGGCCGCGTTGACGGCGGCCGCCACGTCGTACGGCGTGAGGCCGGGCTGGTCGTCCACGAACTCGTCGACGCGGCGGCTCAGCTCACGGTCGCCCCGACGCCACTCCTCCAGCCAGTGGGGGTCCCCGGGGTCGGCCGCCACCGCGTCGTACTCACCGGAGACCGCGTAGGGGCGGTCCGGCCACCGTCCCCGCGCCCGCACCGAGACGACCTCGACGTCCGGGCGTGACAGCAGCTGCGCGACGGGCCGGGACAGGGTCGGGTGGCCGAACACGACGGCGCGCTGGATGCGCGCGCCGAGGGCGGTGCCCAGGAGCAGCCGGTAGGTCCTGACCGGGTTCGCACCCGTCCGCGCGCCGCTGCTCGGCTCGGCGAGGAGCGGCCACCCGGCCTGCTCGGCGAGGATCCGGGCGGGCGGCCCGGCGTCGTCGCCGGCGACCACGACCGTGCGCGGGCCGTCGGGCAGCTTGACGGCGTCGTCACGATCGCCCCGCCACGGATAGTCCCTGACGTTCTGGCCCTCAGATGTCCGCTTTGGGGGGCCAGAACGTCCGGGACTATCCGGGTCGGGCAGCAGGGGGTCGTCGAACTGGCAGTTGAGGTGGACCGGCCCGTCGAGGAGCCAGGCAGCGTCGAGGGCGTCGTCGTCCCGGGCGAACAGGTCCACGAAGCCGGCGGCGTCACCGAACAGCCTGACCTGGTCGGTCGTCTGGTTGGCGCCGGTGCCTCGCAGGCGGGCGGGCCGGTCGGCAGTGACCGCGACCAGGGGTACGCCGGCATGGGCGGCCTCCAGCACGGCCGGGTGCAGGTTGGCCGCAGCGGTGCCGGAGGTGGTCACGACAGCCGCGGGCCGGCGTGACGCCTTGGCGAGTCCGAGGGCGAGGAACGCGGCCGTGCGCTCGTCGATCCGGGTGTGCAGCCTGATGCGGTCGTCCGCCGCGAGCGCGAACGAGAGCGGGGCGTTGCGCGAACCCGGGCACAGGACGGCATCGGTCATCCCTCGGGACACGAGCTCGTCGACCAGCCAGGTCGCGAGCTCGGTGGAGGGGGTCACGAGCGACGATCCTGCCGCACGGCCTCGACCTCGGCCATCCGGCGTCGCCAGTGCTCCACCCGGTCTCGCCCGGCGGCCAGCCGGTCGAGCCGCTCCGGGTCGACATCCGGCCGGCCCACCCGCAGGTGGCCGTCGACCGGGAGCAGCGGCTCGACCACCACGTCGTCGGTGAGCAGCTGCACCGTGGCGAGCCCGCAGGCGTGCGGCAGCTCGGGCAGGGCTGCCGCGAGGGCCACTCCCGCCGCGATGCCGACACTCGACTCGACCGCGCTCGAGACGACGACGGGCATCGCGATGTCCTCGGCGATCCGCAGGCACGCGCGCACGCCGCCGAGTGGCTGCACCTTCAGCACGGCGATGTCGGCGGCCTCGAGGTCCCGCACGCGGTAGGGGTCGACCGCGCGGCGGATCGACTCGTCGGCGGCGATCCTGACTCCAACGCGGCGGCGTACGAGCGCCAGGTCCTCGACCGAGGCCACCGGCTGCTCGACGTACTCCAGTCCCCCGGCGGCCCGCTCGAGCACGGCGATCCGGCGTACGGCCTCCTCGACCGCCCAGCCGCCGTTGGCGTCGATGCGGACCAGCCCGTCGGCTCCGAGGGCATCGCGCACGGCCTCGAGCCGGGCCTCGTCCTGGGCGGGGTCCTGGCCCGGCTCGGCGACCTTCACCTTCGCGGTGCGGCAGCCGGCCGAGGCGAGCACGATCTCGCGGGCCCTCTCCGGCGAGCAGGCGGGGACCGTGACGTTGACCGGGATCCGGTCACGGACGGGGGTGGGCCAGCCGAGGTCGGCGGCCTCACGAGCACAGTCGAGCCAGGGAGCGGAGGTGGGTGCGTCGTACTCCAGGAAGGGGCTGAACTCCCCCCAGCCCGCTTCCCCCTCCACCAGCACGCCCTCGCGGACGGTGATGCCACGGAAGCGGGTACGGAGCGGGACCGAGAAGACCCTCATGCCAGGCCACGCAGGCGGAGCCGGTCGACCTTGCCGTTGGGGAGCAGCGGCATCTCGCCGAGCCGGACGAGCTGGTGGGGCGCCCACGCGCGCGGGCACTCGGCAGAGACCCAGTCACGCAGGGCGTCGAGCTCCACCGGGCCGACCACGAAGGCCACGACGCGCTCACCCCACTGCTCGTCTGGTACGCCGAGCACCTCGGCCGTGAACACCGACGGGTGCTCGCGGACCCGGGCGACGACTGCCGGCGCCGGCACCTTCACCCCGCCGGTCATGATCATGTCGTCGTCGCGCCCGGTCAGGCGCAGACGGCCGTCGGCGGCGAACCGCCCCAAGTCGTGGGTGACCAGCCACCCGCCCTGCAGCGCCTGTGCCGTCAGCTCGGGATCGCCCTGGTAGCCCTCGAAGAGCATCGGCCCTCGCAGGAGCACCCTGCCGTCGTCGATCCTGATCTCGACCCCGTCCAGCGGCAGCCCGTCGTACACGCAGCCGCCGCAGGTCTCGCTCATGCCGTACGTCGCGATCACGCGAATCCCCTCCGACTCGGCCCGGGTCCGCAGCCCCCGCTCGAACGCGGCGCCGCCGATGAGGACGGCGTCGAAGGCCGCGAGGGCCTTGACCGCCGGGGGGACGTCGAGCAGCCGGTGCAGCTGGGTCGGCACCAGGCTCACGTAGGAACGGTCGCTCGTCAGGTGCTCGTGGGCGTGCACGATGTCCTGGGTGGTCAGCGGCTCGGTACCGGCGACCACCGAGCGGTAGAGCAGCTGCACCCCGGCGATGTGGGTCGGCGGCAGGTTCAGGACCCACTGACCCGGACCGCCGAGGCGTTCGTGGGTCGCGAGGGCGGAGGCGCGCATCGCGTCCCGGGAGAGCATCACCCGCTTGGGCCGGCCGGTCGAGCCCGAGGTCGAGATGACGAGCGGCTCGGGGTCGTCGGCAGCGTCCCACTCCCGGAGCAGGCCGAGGACCTCCTCGGCCGTGCCGCTGACGGGGTGCAGGCTGCTCACGCGGGCAACGCTAACGGGGAGCCTGGCATGGCGGGTCGTGCTCCCCACGACCGACCGTCACTTCCGGCGAGATGTTCCTCCTGGGAAGTGCCGGTTTCCCGAGTTAACAAGGGAAACCCCTCCCCTGACACAATCCCCGCCATGGCCACCCCCGCCCAGTGGATCGCCGGCGCGCGCCCGCGCACGCTGCCCGCCGCCGTCTCACCCGTCCTCGCCGGGACTGCCATCGCCCTCTGGGCCGGTGAGGCCGTGTGGTGGAAGGCGCTGCTCGCACTCCTCGTCTCGCTGCTGCTGCAGATCGGCGTCAACTACGCCAACGACTACTCCGACGGCATCCGCGGCACCGACGACGCGCGCGTGGGTCCGGTGCGGCTGGTCGGCAGTGGCGTTGCCAGCGGCCGGGCCGTGAAGACCGCGGCCTTCACGGCGCTCGGGGCCGCCGGCCTGGTCGGGTTGGTGCTGGCGGCCACGACCGCCTGGTGGCTGGTCGGCGTCGGGCTGCTCTGCATCCTGGCCGCGTGGTTCTACACCGGCGGTAGGCATCCCTACGGGTACATGGGTCTGGGCGAGGTGATGGTCTTCGTCTTCTTCGGGCTGGTGGCGGTCATCGGCACGACGTACGTCCAGACCGAGACCTTCGAGCTCCCCGCCCTGTACGCCGCCATCGGGATCGGTGCCTTCGCCTGCGCCATCCTGGTCGCCAACAACCTGCGCGACATCCCGACCGACACGGTCTCCGGCAAGCGCACGCTGGCCGTGGCGCTGGGCGAGGAGCGCACCCGCCACTTCTACGGCCTCCTCATCGACCTCGCCGTGGTGGCCCTCGTCGGCGTCGCGCTGACCACGACCTGGTGGGTGCTGCTGGCACTGGCCGCCGGTCCGGCCTCGATCCGCGCCGTGTCCAAGGTCCTGGGTGACAAGGCCACCGGCCCCGGCCTGATCCCGGTGCTCCAGCTGACCGGCGTGGCCGAGCTGCTGTACGCGGCCGGGATCCTCGCGGGGATTGCGGTCAGCCTGCTCTGAGCGGCGCAGTTTCACCGGTTAACCGGTGAAACTGTCACTTCCCCCTCGTTGCAACAGGGGGTAAGTGCACGTTTCACAGGTTCACGGGGGAAACCGCACAGGCTCCCCCACCACACCGCTGCCACACTGGCACCATGTGGTTCCTCATCCTGATTGCCATCGTCGCCGTCTGCGCACTCGCCTACACCAACCGCGTGAAGCTGTTGGCGAGGGTGCTGGGACAGTCCGAGACGCGGATCAACCGCCAGCTCAAGCGCAAGCCGCGGTGACGTACGACGGCCTCCTTCACTCGGAGGCGTCCTCGCGGGCCTTCATCTCCTCGAACTTCCGCGACGCCCGCTGGGCGCGCGCCTCGACGACGGCGGCGAACCGGTCGCGCTGCGGAGCCAGGAGCTTCAGCGACAGCACTGACGAGATGACGATGGCCGCGAGGAACGGGGCGAGCAGCACGCCCTGCTGCCCGAGCACCAGCACCCACAACCCCGCGACGACGGCGTAGGTCGTCACGAACAGCAGCAGCCGCAGGACGGTGTAGCTCACGAACGCCTTCATCTCATCAAGGTAACAAGGCGTTCCCCGCGGCCAGGGCCCACCTCCGACCCGCGACCGGCGAGGGGTCTACCGCACACCATCTACGCTGGACGCATGCTTCGGTTCGTGTTCTTCCTCGCCCTGTTCGCGGCGGTGGTCTACGCGGCCTTCTGGCTCATCGACCGGCGCAGCAGGGGTGGCGGCGGAGGCCTGGGGGCCAAGCCGTTCCCCCGGGGTCCGGTCGGTCCGGACGACGACGAGGACTTCCTCCGCGAGCTCGAACGCAAGCAGCGGCACAGCAAGGACGAGGAGTCCTAGCCGGGCTCACTCCAGCGTGCGGACGACCGCGGCCGGCTCCGGTGCGGCGTACGAGTGCTGGCTGCCGCTGCCGAAGAAGAAGTTGATCCCGACGAAGTTGAACAGCAGGGACGCGAACCCGACCAGCGCGATGACCGACGCGGCCTTGCCCTTCCAGCCCGCGGTCGCCCGGGCGTGCAGGTAGGCGGCGTAGATCACCCAGGTGATGAACGCCCACACCTCCTTGGGGTCCCAGTTCCAGTAGCTGCCCCAGGCGTACTCCGCCCAGATCGGCCCGGCGACCAGCGCCGCGAAGGTCCAGATCGGGAAGCCGAACGCGTTGACCCGGTAGCCGACCCGCTCGAGGGCCTCGAGCGAGGGCAGCCGGCTGAGGTAGCCGCCGTCGCGCACCGTGCCGCGCCGGGTGGCCCGGTCCTTGACCAGGAACAGGGTCAGCGCGAGCGCCCCGACCGCGAACGCGCCGGAGGCGATCACGGCCGCGAGGACGTGGATCACCAGCCAGTAGGAGTGCAGCGCGGGCACCAGCGGGCCGGCGTCCTGGTAGAGCACCAGCTGGTCGAGCATCAGCACGACGACCAGGAAGCCGGTGACGATCACGCCCATCCAGCGCAGGTGGTGGCGCTTCATCAGCACGAGGTACATGACGCCGACACCGAAGGTGCCGGCCAGCGTGAACTCGTACATGTTGCCCCAGGGCACCCGGACCGGGTCGCTGGCGAGGCCGCGGCTGACCAGCCCGCTGAAGTGCAGGAGGCAGCCGAGGACGGTCAGCGCGAGGCCGATCCGCCCGAACATCTCGACCCGGACCTCACCCCCCTCCGAGCTGTCGGCCGGTGGGGTCGCGGTGGCGACGTCGGCGCCTGACAGGTCGGCGCCGACGCCCGCCAGCGCGGGTTCCCGCGTCGCCACCGGGAGGGCGCGCAGGGCGACCCACTCGGCCAGGTGCGCGAGGAACGCCAGCACGTAGACGATCGAGGCGAACATGATGGCGTTGTCGCTGAAGGCTGCGAACTCCGCGGTGCTCACGCGTGCTCCCTGCTGTCGGTGGCGCTGTCTGGGTCCTTGTTCGGGCCGTCCGGGCCGTCCGGGCCGGCGGCAGCCGGCTCTCCCCGCAGGAGCCGCTCGAGGGCGTCGATCTCGGAGGCCAGGTCGCCACCCGAGCTGCGGTCGAGACCGGCCAGCTCCACCACGGTACGTCGCCCGTCGTCGCCCCCGCGGGCGACCCGGACCCAGGCTCGGCGGGGCCGGATGAACAGCGAGCCCATCAGGCCGACGATGCCGAGCAGCACGCCGGCCAGCGCGATGCCCTTGCCCGGGGAGTCGCTGACCTGGAGCTTGACCCAGCGGTCGACCCGGTCGAAGTGGATCGAGCCCATGTCGTCGGGCAGCTGCACGGTGTCACCGGGCGAGAGCTTGATCCGGGCGCTGGGCCCGAGCCGCTTGGGGTCGGAGCTCGGGAAGGTCTTCATGTGGCGCATGTCGATCGAGTAGACCGACTGCGGCTTGCCGGTGTCGAGGCCGAGG
>NZ_JAOPXP010000222.1 GCF_025965085.1 Marmoricola sp. | reverse complement strand
AGGTCGAAGTGCGGACCACGCTTCGGCAGGTCGGTCGGGGAGAGCAGGATCGTGACCCGGCGCGTGACGGGCCACCTGAAACCGCTGTTGGTGACCGCTGACCGGCACC
This sequence comes from Marmoricola sp., assembly GCF_025965085.1. Taxonomy (GTDB): domain Bacteria; phylum Actinomycetota; class Actinomycetes; order Propionibacteriales; family Nocardioidaceae; genus Marmoricola. The sequence continues at coordinate 20,145 of NZ_JAOPXP010000222.1, read as the reverse complement.
GATCACGAGCCTCGTTGATGGACGTGTCGGGTCGGCCGACCATGGCCGTGGCGATCAGTCCCTCGGACAGATCCACCTGGACGTCGACCACGTGGCCGGTGGCGCCCTGCAGGGACACGGTGTGAGTGGTGGCGACCATCAGCCCACCCCCCTCACGTGCTCGATCTCCGGTGCTCCCCGCGGCGCCAGCAGTACGCCGACGAGGTCGATCCGGATGTCGTGCGGATGGACGTCGTGCACCTCCAGCCAGCGAGCGGCCAGCCGTCGGAGCCGTGCGCCCTTCGCCGGGGTGACGGCCTCCAGGGGATGGCCGTACGCCGCGGAGCTCCGGGTCTTCACCTCGCAGAACACGAGGACCTCAGCGTCCCGAAGGACCAGGTCGATCTCACCGAGGTTGCACCGCCAGTTCCGGTCGACGAGCACCATGCCCAGGGCGACCAGACGCTGGGCGGCGACCCGTTCGCCGTAGGAACCGAGGTTGTTGTTGTGCGGACTGCCACTCATGTCCGTCAGTCGACCGCGCGAAGGCCGGGTGGCGGGACCCGGAGGTTCAGGTCTGTGGACCATGGGGCGCTCGACAGCTCCTGTGCGTGCAGAACGGCGATCGTCTCCTCGGCAAATCCTGAGCAGTGCGAACACGCACCTCGACTGACTTCGGATAAGTCCGGATGATGCGGACAAATGTGACAAAATGCTCCTGCTCTTCGGACTGCGAGGGGCGGATGCCCGAACGGCGAGAGGTCGGCTTGACCATGGGGGTGCGACGCGACCAACGCGGTGCCGTGGCGGTGGAAGCCGCCCTCGTGACGCCCATCCTGATGCTCATGCTGTTCGGCATCGTCGAGATGTCGCTACTGATGCGTGACGTCGTCTCGATCAGCAGCTCGGTTCGCGCAGGCTCGCGCGTCGCCTCCGCGGCGGCTGCAGGTGGACCGTGCAACACGACGTGCACGCCGAACACTGCCCCCGTGGTGGGACAGGCGGCCGCCAGCGCCATCGAACGCGCCGGCGCCGCACTGCCCGACGACACCCTGAAGTGGATGATGGTCTACCAGGACAACGGCAACGGCTTTCCCCTGGGACAGACCAACGTGACGACCGCCAGCGGCGATCCGGCGTGCGGCTCGAACTGCGTCGTGTACACGTGGGACCCGACCGCGAACAAGTTCAAGTACTCGTCGGGCACCTGGAACACCACCACCCAGGTCAATGCGTGCGTCAACGACGCCGGCCGTAGCTCCGTGGGGATCGCCGTACGCATCAGGCACTCATGGATCACCGGCCTCTTCGGGAGCGGCGTCGACCTCACGGAACGCAGCGTGATGCAGTTCGAACCGTTGCCCAACGAGACCTGCCTGCCGGGGCAGCACAATTGAGCGCGAACTGGCTGCGGCGGGACCGCCGGAGAACCGAGCAGGGGTACGCCGCGATTCTGGTCGCCGCCATGATGGCCGCCGTCTTCCTGCCCCTGGCCGCCCTCTCGGTCGACGCCGCACGGCTGTACGTCGAGGCGCAGCGCCTGCAGAACGCCGCTGACGCCGCATCGATGGCTGGTGTCACCTTCATGCCCGACGACCTTGACGCGGCCGCGGTGACGGCGAAGGCCGTGGCCAAGCGCAACGGGTACGACGACGCCTCGAGCTCCGTCACCGTCGCCGTCACTCCCGGTGCGAAACCGACCCAGCTGAAGGTGACGATCAGCAGCGTCGTCTACAACAGCTTCGCCGCGTCCTTCGGCAGCGCCTGGGCGACCGTGAGCCGGTCCTCCGTCGCCGACTACAACGGCCCTGCTCCGATGGGGAGCCCGTGCAACGCGTTCGGCAACGAGCCACCACCGGGTGCCGCCGAGGTGCAGTCGCCGGGCAGCCAGATCGTGCCGCCGACCGGCGGCGCCTCCTGCACCTCGACCCCGCAGTTCTGGGGCGCCATCGCCGGCCCTGAGACGAACAAGAGCAGTGGGGACGCCATCATGACCCGCAAGTGCAACACCAGCGGGACCTCGGGATGCAGCGGCACGACGAACGACCAGTTCAACCCCATGGGCTACTTCTACCTGCTGCGAGTGGGCCCGGCCGCGGTCGGCACGGACGTCACGATCCAGATCTACGATCCCGCCTTCGTAGAAAACGGCGACACCTGCGAGGTCGGCCCCAATGCCAACTCGAGCTATCCCTGGCTGGACAACATGAACCCGTTCACCCATGACGGACTCAGTCGCTATGTCAAGACGCCGTCTGGCGGGAAGCCCAACGCCTTCTGCACCGGCGACGTCCTTGGAGGGAGCGAGGCGCCTGTCACGTCGTTCGCCCTGCGCGCACCCACCGACACGTACCGGCCGGCCAGCGCCGCGCCCGTTGCAGGCATCGACGGCTCCCAGTGCGCGCGGCAGTACAAGGGCTACAAGGTGGCGACTGTCACCAGCAAGGAGCTCCGGTACAACAACGGTTCCAACGCCTCGTACGTGGAGGAGCGGGCACGCGTCTACCACCAGTGGGTGAACATGTGCACCTTCAGGCCAACCGTGGCGGGCGACTACTACCTCCAGGTCCGCACCAACGTGAAGATTCCCGCCGGTGCGATCGCCGACGGCAACGGCGGCTATCGCAACAACCCGCGCGTCTACACCCAGACGGGCGACGACACCAGCGTCCTGGGCAACGGCAACAACCGGTTCGCGCTGCGAGTGACCGGCGGCAGCCGGGGCTCAGTCTCCATCTCCGGCTGGGAGCAGATGGGGATCTATGCCAACTTCCCTGCCGCGGTCACGGAGTTCAACCTCGTGCGGGTGATCCCCGCAGCTGCCAGCAAGTCCCTGACCATCAGCTTCTTCGACGTGGGCGACGCCACTCAGGCAGGGACCATCCAGGTTCTCCCGCCCGTGGACTCCAACCTCTCGACCCCGCTGACCGGATGCACAGGCGCCGGCGTCATCAACGGGGCGCTGACCGATTGCAAGCTGACGAACGTCAGCACCGCCTCGGGGTGGAACGGCAAGGCGCAGACGATCAGGGTTCCGATCCCGAACGGCTACACCTGCCAGTCCACGCAGCCCGGGGGCTGCTGGTTCCGGTTGCAGGTGTCCTTTCCCGGCGGTGTCACGGACACCACCACGTGGTTCGCACGGGTCCAGGGCGACCCGGTCCGCCTCATCGAGTGACCGGTTCGAGCCGCTCAGGCCTTCGGGGGCTCGATCTCGGTGTGGCTGAGCTCCTCGACGTTGACGTCCTTGAACGTCAGCACCTTGACGTTCCTGGCGAGCCTGCGCGCGGGGCGGTACATGTCCCACACCCATGCGTCGGTCAGCGTCACCTCGAAGAAGACGTCACCGGCCTCGGTGCGGGCCTTCACGTCGACCTGGTTGCACAGGTAGAAGCGGCGGTCGGTCTCGACGACGTACTTGAAGATGCCGACGACGTCGCGGTACTCCCGGTAGAGGTTGAGCTCCATCTCCGTCTCGTACTTCTCGAGATCCTCGGTGCTCATCGCAGAACCTCCTGCATATCGATGTCGTCGGTGATGGTCTCGGGTTCCCACAGCTCGAGCTGGGGCTCCAGACTGAGGGGTACGGCGTCCGTGATCCCGGCGGCTCGCCGCACGTTGACGAACCTCATCCGGTGGACCGGGCTCGGGCCGTGCTCGGCCAGCGCCTCGGCGTGATGCTCGGTGACGTAGCCCTTGTGCGTGGCGAAGTCGTACGCCGGGAACTGCTCGTGAAGCTCGCACATGATGCGGTCGCGGGTGACCTTCGCGATCACGGAGGCGGCCGAGATGCAGGCCGCGACGCGGTCACCCTTCCACATCGCCAGGCCCGGGACCTCCAGCCCGTCGACCGGGAAACCGTCGGTCAGCACGTACGCCGGCCGGCACTCCAGGCGAGCCAGCGAGCGGCGCAGCGCCGCGACATTGGCGACGTGCATCCCGAGCCGGTCGCACTCGCCCGGGTCGACGACCACCACCGACCACGCGAGCGCGCGGCGCAGGACCTGCTCGTAGCAGCGCTCCCGCGCCTTGGCGGTCATCAGCTTGGAGTCGTTGAGCTCCGGGACCACACCTGCCTTGCCCTCGGGGAGGATCGCCGCGGCGGCGACGAGAGGCCCGGCACACGCACCACGCCCGGCCTCGTCGACGCCGGCGATCGGCGCGAGGCCGGCCCGCCGCAGCGCCCGCTCGTAGCCGTAGAGACCGGCGTCGCGTCGCACGGTCGATCCGCGGGGCAGGGTGGTCATGGACGGGTCTCTGGCAGGTGGGTCACTTGGCGTCGGGAATGTGGTCGAACGTCGAAGGACGATGGATGAACTGGGCGCGGTTCCAGGGCCAGATCAGCGCGAACACCTTGCCGACCACCAGGTTGTCGTCGACGTAGCCACCACCGGGCCCGCCCATGTGGCCGCGGGAGTCGTAGGAGAACGCACGGTTGTCCCCCATCACCCACAGGTGGTCCTTCGGGACCTTGCGGTCGAACTTGATCTGCGAGGGGGCCATGCCATTGGGCAGGTAGGACTGCTCGTTCAACGCGACGCCGTTGACGGTGATGCGGCCCTTGGCGTCGCAGCACACGACCCGGTCACCCCCGATGCCGATGACGCGCTTCACCAGGTGGCCGCCGGTCGGGTAGAGCCCGATCTGCTCCATCAGCCTGGTCACCGGCGAATGGGGCGTGCTCGTCTCGCCCGGGTCGAGCCAGCCGCCCGGGTCCTCGAACACCACGATGTCGCCGCGACTCGGCGACGCGCCGCCCCAGTAGGAGACCTTCTCGACCAGGATCCGGTCGTTCTTGACGAACTGTGGCTCCATCGACGGCGACGGGATGTAGAACGCCTGGACGAAGAAGCTCTTGATGACGATCGCCAGGATGAGCGCGAGCGCGAGCAGCAGGATCGTCTCCTGCCACAGGGGCATCGGCTTCTTGGTGGGCTGCTCCGCCGGCTCGCCACCTGGTCGGTCACCGGAGCCGACGGCCTCGTCCACGTTCGTCACGTCCAGAGCCTAACCGTGGTGCCGTCCGCCGGATCCCCGGGCCGCACCATCTGGTCGCAGTCTCAGGGCAAGTTCAGGAACCCGACGCTCAGGCGTCGCGGCGCTCCTTGATCTTGGCGGCCTTGCCGCGCAGGTTGCGCAGGTAGTACAGCTTCGCGCGCCGCACGTCGCCGCGGGTGACGACCTCGATCGAGTCGAAGATCGGCGAGTGGATCGGGAAGGTGCGCTCGACACCGACACCGAACGAGACCTTGCGGACGGTGAAGGTGCGGCCGATGCCGGAGCCCTGCACCCGGATCACCACGCCCTGGAAGACCTGCAGCCGGGACCGGTTGCCCTCGACGACCTTGACGTGCACCTTGACGGTGTCGCCGGCCCGGAAGTGGGGCACGTCGTCGCGCTTGATGGCGCCGTTCAGCTCGTCGATGACGTTCGACATGATTTGCTCCTCGTGACTGCCACAGGTCATCCACGGATGGTGGTTGATCGCTCGGGATGGCCAGCGGTACGCCGTACGGGCCTCCCCCTGTGGCAGGTGGACCGTGAGCACCGACCGACGCGAGGTCGGACGGCTGTTCTGGCTCGCTGAGCCAAGGAGCGATTTTGCCACAGCGGGGGGGCGCAAGGCGAATCGTCCACCCGAGGCCTCGATGCGGGCCGGGAGGGTGCGGGCCTAGCGACGGCGTTTGGTGAGCCGCACGGCGCCCGGGACCCCGGCCTCGCCGCCGCGCAGGCGGTAGCCCGCCTTCTTGTACATCCGGAGGTTGCGCTCGCTGCCGCTGCCGGTGAACAGCACGTAGCCGGTGACGTCCTGCGGCGCTGCGGCCTCGATCGCCCCGAGCAGGAACCGACCCAGGCCACGACCCTGCAGGTCGGGGGCGGTCATCACCCGGCCGATGTCCCACACGTCGCCCACGCGTCGGCCGCGTGCCGCGCCCACCAGGCGTCCCCCCACGCGCAGCACCAGCGTGGTCCACTGCTGCATCCAGGCCTGCACCTCGGCCAGGTCCTCGTGCAGCGCCTCGACCCGCACGCCCGGGTTGGCCTGCTGCTCCTGCGTCCAGCAGGCCCGCTGGAGCGTCAACAGCTCGCCGGCGTCGGACGCGACCGCGAGCCGGATCTCCCCCGCCAGGTCACCGAGCTCGACCGCGCTCGAGGGGTGGGCAAGGTCGGGGCGACGTTCGGCGGTCCGTCGTACGGACTCGGCGTGGCGCCACGCGGCGATGCGGCCGTGGTCGCCGGACAGCAGGACGTCGGGGACGTTGTGGCCGCGCCAGGTGGCGGGCTTGGTGAACACGGGGTACTCCAGCAACCCGTGGACGTGGGACTCCTCGGCCAGGGACTCCGCGTTGCCCATGAAGCCCGGCAGCAGGCGTACGACCGCCTCGATGATCGCCAGCGCAGCGACCTCGCCACCGTTGAGCACGTAGTCGCCGATCGAGAGCTCGCGCACCTCCATCCGCTCGGCGGCGTCGTCCATCACCCGCTGGTCGATGCCCTCGTATCGACCGCACGCGAGGACCAGGTGCTCGTAGGTGGACAGCTCGGCGGCGACCGCCTGGGTGAACGGCACGCCGGAGGGGGTGGGTACGACGAGGACGGCGTGGTCGCCGCTCCCGGGAGCGAGCACGGAGTCGAGCGCCTCGCCCCACGGCTCGGGCTTCATCACCATCCCGGCGCCGCCGCCGTAGGGGGTGTCGTCGACGGTGCGGTGCCGGTCGTGGGCCCAGTCGCGCAGGTCATGGACGTGCACGTCGAGCAGGCCGCTCGCCTGGGCCTTGCCCGGGAGCGAGAGCCCGAGCGGCGAGAGGTAGTCAGGGAAGATCGAGACGACGTCGATGCGCACGGGTCAGTACTCGGTGCTGAGCAGTCCGGCGCGGTCGTCGATGACGATCCGGCCGCCCCGGACGTCCACGTCGGGCACGAAGGCCGAGACGAACGGGAAGAGGATCTCGCGGTCAGACGCACGGATGACGAGGAGGTCCTGGGCCGCACCGTGCTGGATGCGCTCGAGCTCGCCCACGAGCCCACCGTCGGCGGTCTCGACGCGCAGGCCGATGAGCTGGTGGTCGTAGAACTCGTCGGGGTCCTCGGGCGCCTCGTCCGGGTCGATCAGGCAGGTGAGCTGGGTGCCGCGGGCAGCCTCGGCGGCGTTGCGCCCGTCGATCTCCTCGAACCGGACCACCAGCCTGCCGGAGTGGGTGCGCGAGCTCGCCACGGTGAGCGAACCCGTCCCCGTGCGCAGCGTCTGGCCCACCGCGAAGCGACGACCGGGCTCGTCGGTGCGTGGCTCGACGAACACCTCGCCCTTGAGCCCGTGTGCCGGGCCGACCCTGCCGACCACGACGTAGTCCTCCACCCCTGCTCCTTCGTGAGATGCGTCAGTCGACCAAACCGCAGGGGCACCATTCTCCACGTGGGAGAAGGGTGCCCCTGCGGTTTCGTTCCGAGTGGTTTCGAGACGCCCGCGCCTCAGCCACCCTTGTTCAGCGCTTGCGGTCCACGTCGACGAAGTCGATGCGGGCACCGCCACGGCCGGCCAGCGAGCTGACCACCGTGCGGAACGCTGTCGCCGTGCGGCCACCGCGTCCGATGACCTTGCCCAGGTCCGACGGGTGCACGCGCACCTCGAGGATCGAGCCGCGGCGCAGCTGCTTGTCCTGCACGACGACGTCGTCGGGGTGCTCCACGATTCCGCGGACCAGGTGCTCCAGGGCGTCGGCGAGCATCGGGATCAGGCCCCTGCCTCGGTGTCGGTCCCGGTCTCGGTCTCGGCGGCTGCCACGTCGGCGTCCGCCGCAGCCTCGGTGGTCACGGGCGACTCGTCGGCGGGGGTCGCGGCTGCGGGCTCCGCCGCAGGTGCGTCGGCCGTCTCGGCCTCGGCGGACTGGTCGACGGTGGTCGACTCGGTCATCTTCTTGGTCGCTGCCTTCTTCTTGGTCACCGCGCCGCCCTTGGGCTCGTTCGCGGCGTCCTTGAGAGCCTCGTTGAACAGCTCCTGCTTGTCGCGCTTGGGCTCCTTGGTGCGCAGGGTGCCCTCGGTGCCCGGAAGGCCCTTGAACTTCTGCCAGTCGCCGGTCACCTTCAGGAGCGCTGCGACGGCGTCGGAAGGCTGCGCGCCGACCCCGAGCCAGTACTGCGCCCGGTCGGAGGTCACCTCGATGAACGAGGGCTCCTCCTTGGGGTGGTACTTGCCGATCTCCTCGATGACCCTGCCATCCCGCTTCTTGCGGGCGTCGACGACGACGACACGGTAGTAGGGCTGGCGGATCTTGCCCATGCGCTTCAGGCGAATCTTGACGGCCACGTTTGTGGTGTCTCCTTGAGAGTGTGTAGTGATGGGGCCCCGCGCGACCCGGTGGGGCCAGGTGCGGTGGAGTCCGGTGGGCGTTCGCAGTCCGGATGAGAGGGTCCGGTCGGCGTACGACTCAGCCCGTCATTCTGCCAGACGACCGGGCGCTGGTGAAATCGCTCGCGCCACGCGGACCGGATCGGCACCGAGCACCTCGACCACCAGGCCCGCTTCGGCGCAGATGCGTGCCGTCCGGGCTGCCTGGTGCGGGCTGGTCTCGATCAGCAGGCACCCTCGCGGCGCCAGCCAGCCGGCAGCCTCCGCCGCCGTCCGACGATGCAGGTCGAGCCCGTCCGCTCCCCCGTCGAGGGCCACACGGTGCTCGTGGAGCCGCGCCTCGGGCGGCATCAGCCGGACCTCGTCGCTGGGCACGTAGGGCGCATTGACGAGGAGTACGTCGACCCGGCCCCGCAGCTCGTCGGGCAGGGCGTCGTACAGATCGCCCTCGTGCACCCGCCCCGTCGTCACGTTGAGCCGGGCGCAGGCGACGGCGTCCGGGTCGAGGTCGGCGGCGTGCAGCTCGACAGCCGGCACCAGGCCGGCGACGGCGACCCCGACGGCGCCCGTGCCGCAGCACAGGTCGACCACGACGGGACGGTCCCCGGCCGACCTGGCAGCCGCTGCCCCGAGCCGGACCAGGGCCTCGGTGCGCCGCCTCGGCACGAACACCCCCGGGGCCACCCTGATCCGGAGACCGCAGAACTCCGCCCAGCCGAGCACCTGCTCCAACGGCTCGCCCCGGACCCTGCGGGCGAGCATCAGCGCGAGATCCCCGCCCTCGCCGGCGGCCGTCTCGAGCAGTGCTGCCTCCTCCTCGGCGAACACGCAGCCGGCCCCGCGCAGGGTCTCCACCACCGCGGGATCGGGATCGACCATCGCCTGCGACGCCCGGTCAGCCAACGACCTTGCCCCGCAGGACGATCCGCTTCGGCTCCGCGAGCACGGACAGATCCATCAGCGGGTCGCGGTCGTAGACCACGAAGTCGGCAGCCGTGCCCTCCGCGAGTGCACCGTCCAGCCCGAGCCACTCGCGGGCGCGCCAGGAGGCAGCGCCGAGAGCCTGCTCTGTCGACATGCCGAGGTCGGCGAGCGCGCGCACCTCACCCCAGAGATTGCCGTGCCGGGAGAGCCCGCCACCGTCCGAACCGGCGTACACGGCCACGCCGGCCTCGTGCGCGGCCATGATCGTGTCGCGCCGGCGACGGTGCAGGTCGGTCATCGTCGCGGCGTAGTCGGGGAACCTCTCCGCGCCCGCCTCGGCGTACTGCGGGAACTTCTCCAGCTGCATCACCGTGGGCACCAGGGCCACCGAGCCGGCCACCATCTGGTCGATGAGTTCGGGGGTCAGGCCGGTGCCGTGCTCGATGCAGTCGATGCCGGCGTCGAGCAGCCCCTCGAGGACGGCGTTGCCGAAGCAGTGGGCGGTCACCCTGGCACCGTGCTCGTGCGCCACCCGGATCGCCTCCGCGAACGCCTCCGGCGGAAAGGACGGGGTGAGGTCACCGTCGTCCCGTGAGATCCAGTCACCGACGAGCTTCACCCATCCGTCGCCGCGCTGCGCCTCGCGGGCGACGTACGCCGGCAGCTCGTGAGGCTCCACCTCGTGGGCGTAGTTGCGGATGTAGCGCTTCGTGCGGGCGATGTGCCGACCCGCCCGGATCAGCCGGGGCAGGTCCTCGCGCTCGTGGATCCAGGCGGTGTCCGCGGCGGAACCGCAGTCGCGGATCAGCAGCGCCCCGCCGTCACGGTCATCGATCGCCTGCTGCTCGGTCTCCTCGTCGCTGATGGCACCGTCGTCGTCGAGCCCGAGGTGGCAGTGCGCGTCGACGAGGCCCGGGACGATCCACCCCTCGGCCACGGTCTCGGCGCCCGACTGCGCCTCGTAGGTCACCCACCCGTCGACGACGTAGAGGTCGCGCGCCTCGCCGTTGGGCAGTACGGGTCCACGGAATCGCTGTGCAGGCATGCCGGGACGCTACCGCTACCGCTTCACCACCGGCGTGCTGCAACCGGTCATGGCACCGGGCCACAGGGGCCCACTCGGGTGCACTAGACCGGGCCCCGGGCGCACTGCACCGGGGCTTGCGAGCCCTCTGCGGCGGGCGGATGGTGAGAGGCGGCCCGACCCACCCCCTCAGGAGACCTGATGTCCGCTATGCATCGCCTTCGCCTCGTCACCGTCGCGGGGACCACCGTGGCGACTCTTGCCGTCACCGCCTCGGTGGCTCCCGTGTCTGCCGCTCCTCGCCCCGTCCCGAGACAGACCTCCCAGCAGACCGCGGAAGGCCAGGCGCGGATGCTGGTCCCCTCCGGGCTGGACAACCCACGTCACCTCGCCTTCGACCGACGGGGACGCCTCTACGTCGCGGAGGCCGGGCGGGGCGGGAAGGGTCCGTGCATGAAGGGTCCTGAGGGCGGCCAGGTCTGCTTCGGCACGTCCGGCGCCGTAAGCGTGATCGGACGCAGGGGCGCCCACCACCGGGTCGCCTCCGGGTTCCCCTCGCTGGCGGCCCCCGACGGCACGTCTGCGCTCGGGCCCTCCGACCTCGTCATCGGCCAGCGCGGTCAGTTCGTGCTGTCGATCGGCCTCGGGGCCAACCCGTCGGTGCGCAAGACGCTGCCGCGGGTGGGCCGCCGCTTCATGGGCACCTTGACGACCGCCCGGTTCGGCAGCGCGACCCGGTCCGTCCTGGCCGACCTGTCCGGCTACGAGGCGGCCAAGGATCCCGACCGCGCCGGCCCCGACAGCAACCCCGTCGGCTTCATCCGGCGTGGGAGCGGGTTCGTGGCCGCCGACGCGGGGGGCAACGACATCGTCGCCGTGTCGAGCCGGGGCAAGGTGATGGCCCTCCGCACGTTCGCCGCACGGTCGGTCCCCTCACCGATGGGCGGACCGGCGATCAAGATGCAGTCCGTGCCGACCACGGTCGTCGCTGGGCCGCACGGTGTGCTCTTCGTCAGCGAGCTGACCGGCTTCCCCTTCCCGGCGCGGGGCGCCCGGATCTACCGGGTGGCTCCCCACAAGCCCGTGCAGGTGTACGCCCGCGGGCTGACCAACGTCACGGACCTGGCCTGGTACCGCGGGCACCTGTATGCCGTCCAGATCTCCGACGTGGGACTGGCCGCGGAGAAGGGGCTGCCCCACGGCTCGCTGGTGCGGGTCCGTCCCGGTCGCACACCGGTCACGCTGGCCAAGAACCTGCCGGCCCCCTACGGCGTCGCGATCCGTGGCGGCACGGCGTACGTCACCACCTGCACCGTGTGCAAGGGCGGCGGGGGCGTGGCGACGATCCCGGTGCGCTGACCCGTTGACGGTTTCACCCGTTCACCGGTGAAAGGTGCACTTCCCCCCCGTTGCAACAGGGGGGAAGTGACAGTTTCACCAGTGAACGGGTGAAACTTGTGACGCCAGTGAACTACTTCAGGTACTTCGACAAGTCCGGCAGCCGGCTGGCATCGAAGTCGCCGGGGACGGTGGGGGCGTCCTGGCCGAGGCCGAACGCACTCCCCGCTGCCGCGGCGGGCGTCTCGGGGACGCCCGACTCCTGCTGCGCCCGCTTGGCGGGGTTGCCGGAGACGCGCTTGCCCTTGCTTCTCTTGGGCTGGGCCGCCTGGCGCCCCTTGGCCTTCTTCCCCAGGCCCATGCCCGGCGCCCCCGGAAGGCCGGGGGCGCCGCCGCGCGCCATTTGCTGCATCATCTTGCGGGCCTCGAAGAACCGGTCCACGAGCTGGTTGACGTCGGAGACCTGACGGCCCGAGCCCTTGGCGATGCGCGCCCGGCGGGAGCCGTCGATCATCTTCGGGTTGGCGCGCTCGGCCGGGGTCATCGACTGGATGATCGCCTGGATCCGGTCGATCTCCCGCTCGTCGAAGTTCTCGAGCTGGTCACGGAACTGGCCCATGCCGGGGAGCATCCCGAGCATCTTGGTCAGCGAGCCCATCTTGCGGACCTGCTGCATCTGCTCGAGGAAGTCGTCGAGGGTGAACTCGCCTCCCTGGCCCTGCAGCTTGGCCGCGGCCTTCGCGGCCGAGTCGGCGTCGAAGGTCTTCTCCGCCTGCTCGATGAGCGTGAGCAGGTCACCCATGTCGAGGATGCGCGAGGCCATCCGGTCGGGGTGGAACAGGTCGAAGTCGGTGAGCTTCTCGCCGTTGGAGGCGAACATCACGGGCTTGCCGGTCATCTGCGCGATCGAGAGCGCGGCGCCACCGCGGGCGTCACCGTCCAGCTTGGTGAGTACGACGGCGTCGTACCCGACTCCGTCGAGGAACGCCTGGGCCGTGTTGACGGCGTCCTGGCCGATCATCGCATCGACGACGAAGAGCACCTCGTCGGGCGTGACCGCGTCACGGATGTCCGCGGCCTCCTTCATCAGCTCCTGATCGATGCCGAGGCGTCCGGCGGTGTCGACGATGACCACGTCGTGCAGCGTCCGCTTGGCCTCCTCGACGCCGTTGCGTGCGACCGAGACCGGGTCGCCGACGCCGTTTCCCGGCTCGGGGGCGAAGACCGTGACGCCGGCCCGCTCACCGTTGACCTGGAGCTGCTTGACCGCGTTGGGGCGCTGGAGGTCGGCGGCGACCAGCATCGGGCTCTTGCCCTGGTCCTTGAGCCACAGCGCCAGCTTGGCGGCGAGGGTGGTCTTGCCGGCACCCTGGAGGCCGGCGAGCATGATCACCGTCGGCGGGTTCTTCGCGAACCGCAGCCGGCGCGTCTCGCCGCCGAGGATCGCGACCAGCTCCTCGTTGACGATCTTGATGACCTGCTGGGCCGGGTTCAGCGCCTGGCTGACCTCGGCGCCCCGGGCGCGCTCCTTGACCGCCGCGACGAAGTCCTTGACGACCGGTAGCGCGACATCGGCCTCCAGCAGCGCGAGACGGATCTGGCGCCCCGTGGCGTCGATGTCGGCCTCGGAGAGCTTCCCCTTGCCGCGGAGGTTCTTGAAGGTGTCTGAAAGACGATCAGAGAGCGTGGCGAACACGTGTGTTGTTCCTCAGGGGCCGATGGTCAGAGCCAGTCCCCAAGGTTAGCCGCACCCACCACCGACCTCTCATTCCGGAGCGAAGATGTCCGCCAGCGCCTGGCGCACGGCGTGCGCGGCCGAGGAGGCGCGTTCCTCCGACAGGGCGCCCGCGAAGGCCTCCTGCACGTAGAAGACGTCGACGGCCTGCGGTCCCAGCGTCGAGATGTGCGCCGACCTGACCGAGACGTCGATGCCCGCCAGCGCCGAGCACACGGTATAGATCAGTCCTGGCCGGTCGGCCGACCGCACCTCGATCACCGTGGCGCGCGACGACGCGTCAGGGCGTACGGCGACGGTCGGCTCCAGCTTGACCGGCTTCACGCGGCGCAGCTTCTCGTTCGGGTCGAGGCGTCCGTCGACGATCGCAGCCAGGCGCTGACGCAGCAGGACGTCGTCGAGCCCGATCTCCGCGACGTCCCACAACGAGACGCCGAAGCCGTCCTGAGTCCAGGCGTGGGCGGCGCGCACGGACACCTTCTGCAGCGCGAGCATGGCGGCGGCGTCGGCGAGCAGGCCGATGCGGTCGCCGGCGACCACCTGCACCCGCGAGCCGTCCGCCGACTCGGTGGCGATCACCGAGACCTGGTGCGGGTCGGCCAGCACCCGGGCGGGGATCTCGATGTCGGTCCCCTGGTTGCCGGGCAAGGGCTCGTCTGCGAGGGCGGCCGCGGAGCGGCGTACCAGGTTGTGCACGAGCGAGGCGCGCCACCGCGTCCAGGCCTTCTCCGAGGTGGCCCGCGCGTCGGCCTCGGTGAGGGCCGCCAGCAGCTCGAGCTCCTCGCGGTCGTTGACCTTGGCGGCGACCAGCTCGGTCGTGGCCGGGTCGTCCGGGTCGCGGGTGGTCGCCGTCTCCGGCAGCAGCAGGTGCCAGCGGACGAGCGCGAAGATCAGCTCCGCCTCTCGCGCGTCGAAGCCGATCCGCTCGGCGATCTCGCGGGCGATCGGGGCGCCGGCGACGCAGTGCTCGGTGAGCTGGCCCTTGCCGATGTCGTGCAGCAGTGCGGCCACCATCAGCACGTCGGGGCGACCCACACGCCGGATCAGCGAGGACGCCTCGATGCAGGTCTCCACCAGGTGCCGGTCGACGGTGAACCGGTGCACGGCCGAGGCGTGCGGCAGCAACCGCACGCGTTCCCACTCGGGCAGGATCAGCTCGAGCGCACCCGTCTCGTCGAGCGTCTCCCACACCCCGATCAGTCCCGGACCGGCGGCGAGCAGCCGCACGAACAGGTCGCGCGCGCCGGAGGGCCACGGGTCGGGAAGGGGCGCGCTCTCACGCACCAGCCGGGCCGCTGTCGTGGGGGCCAGCACGAGGTCGCGCTCCGCAGCCTCTGCTGCGGCCCGCAGGAGCAGCAGCGGGTCTCCGGCGGGCTTGGCACCGCGGTCGAGCACCACCTCCTCGTAGGAGATCGCCAGGCCGGGGGCGATCGCTTCCAGGCGGGGCCGGCGTTGCCCCGTCGGACTGGGACGCCTTTGGACGGCCTCGGCCCGCCTCCACGCCAGCCGGGAGAGGTGGGTCACGCGCCGGGCGAGGGTGCGGGTACGGACCTGGGCGGCGTCGCCGTCGGGGAGGCCCAGCACGGCGGCGATGTCGCCCCAGAACTCCGGCGCCACGCGGTCGGTGGCCCGTCCGGCCACCGCGTGCAGGGCGTCACGGACGTCGAGCAGCGCCCTCCGGCACCGCTCGAGGTCGGCATGCGGTACGTCGACCAGCCAGCTCGCCACCAGTGCCTTGAGCACGGTCGCGTCGCGCAGGCCGCCCACGGACTCCTTGAGGTCCGGCACCGAGGCATGGGCCAGCTCGCCGGTCATGCGTCCGCGTTCGGAGACGAGCTCGCGCAGCTCCCCCAGCCGGATGCGCGCCTCCCGGCGCCACTGGGTGAGCACCGCCGTGCGCAGGCGCAGGGTCAGGTTCGGGTCACCGGCCAGGTGGCGGACGTCCAGCATCCCGGTGGCGACGCGGAGGTCGGAGGCCGCTTGGGCAAGGACCTCGTCGACGGTGCGCACCGAGTGGTCGATGGTGGCACCGGAGTCCCACAGGGGGTACCAGATCTTGCCGGCCCACTCCCCCACCTCGACCGTGGCGTCGTGAACGAGCACCACGTCCAGATCGCTGAACGGCGCGAGCTCCTGTCGCCCGTAGCCACCCACGGCGACCAGGGCGACGCCCGCCTCGGGGCAGCCCGCGCCCGCGAACGCCTCGCGGCACAGCTCATCGGCCGCGCGTGTGCGCTCCGCACGCTCGGCTGCGGTCACGGGTCCCTCAGACTGCTGACTGGTCTCGGTCGCCGGTGCGCACGCGCACGACGCTCTCCACCGGCGAGACCCACACCTTGCCGTCGCCGATGCGACCGGTCGCTGCGGCGCCGACGATCGCCTCGATGACGGCGTCGACGTCAGCGTCGTCGAGCACGATCTCCAGCCGGATCTTGGGCACCAGCGCAACGTCGTACTCCGCACCGCGGTAGACCTCGGTGTGGCCCTTCTGCCGTCCGTACCCGCTGACCTCGCTCACGGTCATGCCGGTCACGCCCACGCCCTCCAGGGCGGCGCGCACGTCTTCCCACTTGTGCGGCTTGATCACCGCGGTGACGATCTTCATGGCTCCAGCCTCTCAGTCCTCGGGGCATGTCGGGGCGAACGGACGGACAGCGCCTCGCCCGCGGGCCCATCCCACGTGTCAGACACGGGGTGCACCCACGGGCGAGATCGCTGTTCGGGTGGGGTCGAGTCGACTCGACGGCCCGGTCACGGGCGACTCAGATGGCCGCCTCGTCGCGGTCACCGGTTCGCACCCGGATCACGCTCTCGACGGGCGAGATCCACACCTTGCCGTCCCCGATGCGACCGGTCTGCGCCGCCTTGACGACGATCCCGGACACGTCCTCGACGTCGCCGTCGTCGACGACGATCTCGATGCGGATCTTCGGCACCAGCGCGATGTCGTACTCCGCACCGCGGTAGACCTCGGTGTGGCCCTTCTGCCGCCCGTACCCGCTGACCTCACTGACGGTCATGCCGGTCACGCCGAATGCCTCCAGCGCCGCGCGCACCTCTTCCCACTTGTGCGGCTTGATGACCGCTGTCACGAGCTTCATGCGTTGACTCCTCTCGCTTCCGCGGACCCCTGGGCAAGGGCACCGCTAGGTAGGCCGTGACCACCACCGCCGCCGAGCGAGGCGAAGTCGTACGCCGACTCGCCGTGCTGGGCCAGGTCGATGCCGTCGTTGACCTCGTCCTCCTCGGAGATGCGCCAGCCGATCGTGTACTTGATGGCCAGGCCGATGATCGCGGTGGCGACTCCCGACCAGCCGATGGCGATCAGGGCGCCGAGGGTCTGGTCACCGAGCGACCCGAGGCCGCCGCCGTAGAACAGCCCGTCGACGCCGCCCGCCCCCTCGGAGGTCGAGAACAGGCCGATCAGCACCGTGCCGATGATGCCGCCGACCAGGTGGACACCCACGACGTCGAGCGAGTCGTCGAGGTTGAACCTGAACTTCAGGCCCACCGCCCAGGCACAGACCCCACCCGCGATGGCGCCGATCGCGATCGCACCACTGATGTCGACCGCCCCACAGGCGGGGGTGATCGCCACCAGACCGGCGACGATGCCGGAGGCAGCGCCCAGCGTCGTGGCCTTGCCGTGCATGAGCCGTTCGATGAGCAGCCAGCCCAGCATCGCTGCCATGGTGGCCAGGGTGGTGTTCGCGAAGGTCCGACCGGTCTCGCTGTAGAACTGGGCGAGGAACGCGTCCGGGTTCTGGTCGAAGGTGGTGTGGAAGACGATCGAACCGACGTTGAAGCCGTACCAGCCGACCCACAGCATGCCGGCGCCGATCATGGTCAGCGGCAGGCTGTGCGGGCGCATCGGGTCACGCTGGAAGCCGACGCGTCGACCGACGATCAGTGCCAGCACCAGACCCGCGACACCGGCGTTGATGTGCACCGCCGTACCACCGGCGTAGTCCTGGGCCCCGATCTTGCCGCCGATGAGACCGCCTCCGAAGACCATGTGGGCCAGGGGGAAGTACGACAACGTCGCCCACAGGGGCAGGAACACGATCCAGGAGGACAGCTTGACCCGGTCAGCGATCGCCCCACTGATCAGCGCGGCGGTGATGACTGCGAACGTCAGCTGGAACATCACGTAGATGTAGTTGTCGGGTGTGACGTCCTTGAGACCGAAGAGCTTGAACGGGTTGGCGAACAGCTTGCCGTCGCCGCTGAACCCGTCGCTGAAGGACATGGACCAGCCCCACAGCACGTACACGATGCCGACGACGGCCATCGCGACGTAGGACATCATCATCATGTTCAGCACGGACTTGGCACGGGTCATGCCGCCGTAGAACAACGCCAGGGCCGGCGTCGTCATCATGAGGACCAGCGCGGTAGCGATGATCATCCACGCGTAGTAGCCATCCATGGAACCTCCAGTGGTGAGAATCAGCAGGACCGCGCGCATCAACGACGACACTGTCGGGTGTCGCAGGTCCCAGTGGGCGAAAGTGTGCGGGCCGCAGGTTTCAGCGATCTGCGACCGGCGTTTCGGCGACGTCACACATTCATGAGTTGTGTTACGCCTCGGTGAAATACCACTATTTCGGAAAAGCCGTACACGGGCGTTCTGCCGAACCTATGCTCCTCCACGTGGATGCCAGCACCATGGGGACGGGGGCTGCACTGAGCAACTCACCCGCCCCAGAAGTACGCCGCAAGCGCGGCCGCCCTCGCGATCCCGAGGCGGACGGTCGCATCCTTGCGGCGGCTTCGTCGTTGATCCTGATGCGTGGCTTCGACAGCATGACGGTCGACGAGGTGGCCACCAACGCAGGTGTTGGAAAGGCCACGGTCTACCGCCGCTGGGCGCGCAAGGAGGACCTGGCGGTCGCCGCGATGGAGCAGCTCTACCGCGACGAGATGCCGATCCCGGACACCGGCTCGATCCGCGGCGACGTGCGCGAGATGTACGCCTCGGTGCTGACGTTCATCAACTCCCCGAACGGCACCGACTACATCCGGACCACGATCAAGGAGTCCATGCGCGACGAGCGCATCGCCACCCTCTACCGCGAGGCGGCCGAGCGAGTCGAGAAGAACGGCCTGGCCGTGTTCGAGCGCGCCATCGCCCGGGGCGAGGTCCGGCCCGACATCCACATGTCGATCGTCGTCCAGCTCATCAGCGGCATCATCGCCATGCGGGCCATCACCGGCCAGGCCATGCCGGCTATGAGCGAGCTCGACCAGCTCGTCGACTTCGTGCTCGACGGCATCTGCATCTAGCCGGCCAGGCCCGGACCGGCAGCCGGAGCCGTCGCCAGGGCGGGTCCGCCCGACCTCGGGCTCAGCCTTGGCCGAGCAGGGCGTCCACGAACGTCTCGGGGTCGAAGGGCGCCAGGTCGTCCGCCCCCTCACCCACGCCGACGAGCTTGACCGGGACGCCGAGCTCACGCTGGACCGCCACCACGATGCCGCCCTTGGCGGAACCGTCGAGCTTGGTCAACACGATCCCGGTCACATCGACCACGTCGCGGAACACGCGCGCCTGGACCATCCCGTTCTGACCCGTGGTGGCATCCAGCACCAGCAGCACCTCGGAGACCGGCGCCTGCTTCTCCACGACACGCTTGACCTTGCCGAGCTCGTCCATCAGCCCGGCCTTGTTCTGCAGCCGACCGGCCGTGTCGATGACGACGACGTCGACGCCGCGCTCCACACCCGTCCTGACCGACTCGAACGCGACACTCGCGGGATCGCTGCCCTCGGGACCGGTGACGACGTCGACGCCGACCCGCTCGCCCCAGGTGCTCAGCTGCTCGGTCGCTGCCGCCCGGAAGGTGTCCGCCGCACCGAGCACGACGCTCTTGTCCTCGGCGACGAGCACGCGGGCGAGCTTGCCGACCGAGGTCGTCTTGCCGGCACCGTTCACGCCGACGACCAGCACCACGGCGGGCTTCCCGTCCGAGGGGGCAGTGGCGAGGGTGCGGTCCATGGCCGGGTCGACCAGGGCCAGCAGCTCCTCGCGGAGAACGGTGGCGGCGTCCGACGCGTCGACGCCCTCGACCCGCATCCGCGTGCGCAGCCGCTCGACCAGCTCTTGGGTCGGCGCCACACCCACGTCGGCGGTGATCAGGGTGTCCTCGATCTCCTCCCAGGTGTCCTCGTCGAGCCGGTCTCGAGACAGCAGCAGCAGGAGGCCGCGTCCCAGTCCACCCTGGGAGCGGGAGAGGCGCTGGCGCAGGCGGACCAGCCGGCCCGCCGTACCCTCCGGGCGCTCCAGCGTGATGACCGGCGCCTGCGGCTCCTCGGGCGCCTCAGGCGCCTCGGGCGGTCGCTCCTCGGTGATCGTTCCCGTCGGTGCCGACGCAGGCAGGTCCCGCCTCGGCGGCTGCTTGCGCCCGTTGACGAGGGCGACCAGGCCCACCACGAGGCCGATCACGAGGATCGCCACGGCGAGGATGATGAAGATCAGGACAGCGCTCATGATGCGATCCAATCACGGGGGGTTCCGACCCGTTTCCGGGCCGCCCTCCGGCCCCTCAGCGGTGGAGGTGGGGCCCGGAGTCGCCGCGGGAGCCGGCCCAGGAGTCGACCAGCAGCCGGTCCTGCGCCTCGCGGTCGAGGGTGGGCAGGGAGTCGACGCCCCGCCGCATCGCCTCGCCCAGGCGTGGGGTGAGCGGGGTGTCCTCCCCGCGGTAGGGATAGGCGGCGTACAACAGGACGGCTGCGCTGAGCACGAGGGCGAGCAGCAGCACGACCACGATGGTTCCCATCAGGGAGCTCCTTCGTCGGGGA
>NZ_JAOPXP010000181.1 GCF_025965085.1 Marmoricola sp. | reverse complement strand
TCGGCCTGCAGACCTACCTGACGGCCGGGCCCAAGGAAGCGCGTGCCTGGACGATCAGGAAGGGTGCCACCGCTCCCGAGGCCGCCGGCGTGATCCACACCGACTTCCAGAAGGGCTTCATCAAGGCAGAGATCGTCTCCTATGACGACCTCGTGGCCGCCGGCTCGATGGCCGCGGCCAGGTCGGCGGGCAAGGTACGCATGGAAGGCAAGGACTACGTCATGGCAGAGGGTGATGTCGTGGAGTTCCGCTTCGGACCAACTGCAACGTCGAAGAAGGCCTGAGGCGGTCAGCTCGCGCGAGCGTCAGCAGGCGTCGGTGACGAGATGGCCGTGCCGCGACCGTGAGTCCGCGGCTCCCCAGGGCTAGCGCGATGCGAACAAGTAGTCCGCGGCCCATGGACGAGGGTCGTCGTCCCGCGTCGCTACCGAGAATCCTGCGTTCAGAAGCAGCGCTCGCACCTGGTCCTTCGTCCTGTAGGACTCGTCCCCGGTCTCATCGGCCAAGAAGTCATGGCACCCGATGGCGGCGGCTCCGACCCGATCGAGACAACCTGAGGCACCTCGCAGAGCCGCAAGCTCGGCGCCTTCGATGTTCATCTTCAAGAAGTCCACACGGCTGAGATCGAAGTCGAGGATGAGCTCGTCAAGCGTCCGGGCCGGGACTGTCACACCCTCACCGCCGACCTTGTTCTCATAGTTCAGCTCGGGCGGAAGGTTGCTCATCGTCACGGGTTCCGTCGTGTCCATCACGGCTGCCTGTACGAGATCGACGTTGTGCAACTGGTTGAGCTCACAGACGCGCTCGAGGACCGTGAACGTGTCGGGATGCGCCTCGACGGCCACGACGCGGCCATGGTCTCCGACCATACGGGCGAAGGGCAGCGTCTCAGTGCCGATACCGGCGCCGACGTCGAGGACCACGTCCCCGGAGCTGATCTCGTGATCGCGCAGAAACACGTCGCGCGTGTACACCTCGCACATCCGGGCCGTTGTTCCGAGTGGCTCGTACATGGCGGTCGTGCCCTCAGACGTGCGGTGTAGCCAGGTCGCGGACTGCGGGTCGTAACTGATCCACGTCCGCTCTCCTCTACCAGTAGCCACGAGTGAGGCGGCGAGACCGATCAGCGGCCGCCCAGGACCACCCTTGAGGTAGCTGTACGCGGTGCGTTTGAGAGACACGCGCGATGCTAGCAGCATTCAGCCGGCCGGTTACCGGTTGACGGGGCGCAGAACTCCGGCAGAGGGGGTCGTCGCACCGTCTCGACCGAAGTCTCTGAAGATCACCGTCGTGCGGCGTCCCACTGGCGGCTGGCCTTCCCATGCCTACCCCCCTGACCTATCGTCGCCAGAACGCGCCCCCATCGTGGGCGGCTGTGCCGAGGGCGAGGTGTCGCCGTGCAGATCAGACCGCCGGCTGTTGTCCTCGTCATCCACGCCCCGTCCGCAGCGATCAGACGATGCTCGAGCGCGAGGAGCATGCTGTCCCGGCGGTGCAAGAGCTCGTGAGCTCCCCGGGGGGCGAGAAGCCGGCTCGCGGACCAGGTGCAATGGCGTGGGCGGGCGCCACCCTGGTCATGACGAAGGGAGTGACGCTGGTCTCTACCCTGATCCTGGCGAGGCTGCTCGTGCCGGCAGACTTCGGGCTCTTCGCGGTGGGTCTGTTGGTGATCAACTACATCGATCGCATCAAGGACTTCGGGGTCGGAGCGGCACTTGTGTATCGCCGCGAGGACTGGACGCGTCTGTCTGGAACCGGGTTCTCCATCTCGGTGCTGTCGGCCTTGGTGCTGGCTGCGCTGACTTTCGCCGGCGCACCGCTCGCAGGGCAGTTCTTCGATCACCGGGCGACGGGGATCATACGAGCGCTGTCTCTCGCCCTACTTCTGAGCGGCCTGGCGGTAGTGCCTGAATCGAGGTTGCGCCGCGAGCTCGACTTTCGACGAAGGGCCGTCCCTGAGACGAGTGCGGCGGTGATCAAAGGGGTCGTCTCGGTGATGCTCGCCTATCTGGGCCTCGGTGTCTGGTCCCTGGTCTGGGCCCAGCTCGCCGGCACCATCGTGCAGACCCTCTTGTACTGGGCGCTCTGTCGATGGCGTCCCCGATTCGAGTGGCACCCAGAACACACCCGGACGCTGCTCCGTTACGGGTTGCCCCTGGCCTTCCTGGGAGGGGCCTCAGCCGTGATCGAGAACCTCGACTACGTCGTGATAGGGCGCCTCATGGAGCCCTCAGATCTCGGGTACTACGTTCTAGCCTTCCGCGTCCCGGAATTGAGCGTGACAGCAGTCTGCGTCATAGCGGCCCAAGTCTTCTTTCCCATGTTCTCCAGGCTCCAGGACGACCTCGTGGAGTTGCGACGCGCCTACCTCGAGGCGGTGCGCTACGTGAGTCTCGTGACGACACCGATGGCGGTCCTCCTCGCAACGGTTGCGCCCGAGCTGGTCCCAACCCTCTACTCGGAGCGCTGGGCTCCCTCCATTCCACTGCTGCGCCTGCTAGCGCTGTCCAGCCTGGTCTACGCCTTGAGCTTTCATGCCGGCGAGATCTACAAGGCCACTGGACGCCCGGGAATCCTGAACACGCTGGCGGTCGTGAAGGTCGTCGTCATGCTGCCTGCGCTGTGGGTTGGAGCGCAGCACAGCATCGTCGCGGTGTGCTGGGGGGTACTCCTGGCAAACATCGTCCTGACCTGCTGGGAGCTCGCCGTGGTGCAGCGCATTCTCCGCTTCAGCGTCCGGTCGCTGCTCGGAGCGTTCACCCCAGGCCTGATGGCGTCTGCCGTCATGGCGGCAGCCAATCTGGCGCTGCTGGCAGCGCTGGCCCGGACCGCCGCGCCGTGGCGACTCGCGGTGGCATGCGTACTCGCGCTTCCGGTCTATCTCATGGCCTTGCACGTGCTCGCGCCGGAGACCTCACGCGCCGTCTGGGGCGTCATTCGCCGCCATCGACTGCCAGTACCCGCCGACGGTGACGCCTGGTGAGCCTGCGGCCCAACTCGTGCCCCAGGGCGGTCATACGTGTGGGCGCATCACGGGACCGCTGGCGCCCCGTCTTGGGGGGAGCGTGGACGCCAGCGGCGGATCCCGATGTCGTGCTGGGATGAGCGTCGTCCTTGCCCCTGGACATGCGCAACTGGCCGTTGGTCCTAGTACTCCCGTGCGTGAAGAAAGAAACCGGTCGTGGGGGCCCAACCGGAGAGAACGGCTCGTTTCCCAGTCCCGAGCCACCAGCAGTGCGCTCCGTCTCTCGCGTCGTGCTGGGAGGAAGGTCCGTCGGTGGTGGTCCGCGGGGTGCCCGCTGCTCCTTCAACCTCACGACGGACCTGTCGTTCCGAGCCCAGGCGCGGTACGCGAACTGGCGGAAGAGCCAGGTCACCTAGAGGGTCAAGGAACTCGACGCCCAGGTCGAGGAGTTCCGCAGTCGGTCTCGGCAGTTCCCGAAAACCCGCATGCCGCCGGACAAACTGCGACACACTGACGCCCTCAGCCATCTTGAGGGAACGGATCACCCATGTCTTCAGCGGTCAGGCGAGTCGCAGGCGCGACGGCGGTGGTCCTTCTCACGGGCCTGGGAGTCACAGGCTCCCCGGTCTCCGCCCACGCCGACCAGGACAGCCTCTGCGAGGGCATGTCGGCGCCCCGGAACACCAACGTGGGCAACCGGGCTCCCGTGCTCGGGAACGACACGGCGCGGGTCGCCGCCGGCCAGGCGACCGTGATCAAGGTCCTCGCCAACGACTCCGACCCCGACCGGAACAGGCTCTACGTCGTCAGCGTCTCGGTCCCCGGCAAGGGTGAGGCGTGCATCGACGGCAACGGCGACCTCGAGTACTTCGCGAGCCCCAGCGAGACGAACTACACCCAGCAGCTCACCTACGGCGTCACCGACGGTGACTTCTACCGGACTGCGACAGCCACGGTCAGCGTGGAGGGGATCAGGGCCGTGCGGGCGCAGCTGGCCCGAAAGCTGGTCATCAGGAAGCACAAGGTCAAGAAGCGGGCGCAGGTGAGCTTCACCAATCCCAACACGCGCAACCTCGTGATCCTCGCCGGCAGCCCGAAGAGATCGCGGGCCGCCTTCCAGCGGACCGTCCTGGCCGGGAAGAGCGTGACCTTCCCGACGAGGCTGCGCCGCGTCGTGTACGTCGTGGCGCTACGCGACGCGTCGGGGGAGTTCAGCCTCGTCAACGTCGGGATGATCAACACCAGGACGGGCCGCAGTCTCGTCGTGACCCCCGGCGATGAGCTGCGGACCGCGCCGAGCCTGCGCGCACGGGCCCAGCACTGGCTCTCGCGCTGAGCCTGCGGGGCGCGCCTTCGGGCCTTCCGTAGACTGGGCCGAGGCCCGCAGCACCCTCGGGCGTCCCACGACGATGCAGGACCTTGTGACTTCCACGCGCACTGACACCCAGGACGCCTCTGCCCCGGCCCATGCCAAGCACGCCGGCGAGGTGACCCGCGAGGCGGCGCGACGCCGTACCTTCGCCGTCATCAGCCACCCCGACGCCGGCAAGTCGACGCTCACCGAGGCGCTGGCACTGCATGCCCAGGTCATCACCGAGGCGGGCGCCGTGCACGGCAAGGCGGGTCGACGCTCGACCGTCTCCGACTGGATGGAGATGGAGAAGGCCCGCGGAATCTCGATCACCTCAGCTGCGCTGCAGTTCGAGTACGACGGCCACGTGATCAACCTGGTGGACACCCCGGGTCACTCGGACTTCTCCGAGGACACTTACCGGGTGCTCTCCGCGGTCGACGCCGCCGTGATGCTCGTCGACGCCGCCAAGGGGCTCGAGCCGCAGACCCTGAAGCTCTTCCGCGTCTGCAAGGCACGCGGCATCCCGGTGATCACGGTGATCAACAAGTGGGACCGACCCGGCCTCGACGCGCTGGCGCTGATGGAGGAGATCCAGAACGAGATCAGGCTGGTGCCGACGCCGCTGACCTGGCCGGTGGGCATCGCGGGCGACTTCCGTGGCGTGCTGGACCGGCGCACAGGGGACTACGTCGCCTACCAGCGCACCGCCGGGGGAGCGACCCGGGCCCCCGAGGAGTGGATGGGCGCCGAGGCAGCCGGTCTCCGGGAGGGCGACCCGTGGTTCGCCGCCGTCGAGGAGGCGGAGCTGCTGTCCTCCGACGGGGCCGACCACGACCAGGACCTGTTCCTGAGCGGGTTCACCACCCCGGTCCTGTTCGCCTCGGCGATCTCGAACTTCGGTGTGGCCATGCTGCTGGACACCCTGGTCGAGCTGGCCCCGCCGGCCGCCGCCTTCCGCCACGGCGAGGAGCAGGACGGCGACGGCCGGCCTCTCCAGGTCCGCGACGTCGCTGCCCCGTTCAGCGCCTTCGTGTTCAAGGTGCAGGCCGGGATGGACACCAACCACCGCGACCGCGTGGCCTTCGCCCGCGTCTGCTCCGGTGTCTTCGAGCGCGGGATGGTGGCGACCCACGCGCAGACCGGCCGGCCGTTCGCGACGAAGTACGCCCAGGCGATCTTCGGCCGTGAGCGCGCCGTCATCGACACCGCCTACCCGGGCGACATCGTCGGCCTGGTCAACGCCAACGCGCTCCGGATCGGGGACACGATCTACCTCGACGAGCCGGTGCAGTTCCCGCCGATCGCGACGTTCGCGCCCGAGCACTTCGCGGTCGCCACGGCCAAGGACAGCGGCCGCTTCAAGCAGTTCCGCCGCGGCATCGACCAGCTCGACGGCGAGGGGGTCGTCCAGGTGCTGCGCTCGGACCTGCGAGGCAACCAGTCGCCGGTGCTCGCCGCCGTGGGACCGATGCAGTTCGAGGTCGCCATCGCCCGCATGGAGAGCGAGTTCGGGGCTCCGATCAAGCTCGAGACGCTCGGCTACACCCAGGCGCGCCGGACCGACGCCGCCTCCGCGGCGGAGCTCGACTCCGTCCGGGGGATCGAGGTGATGTCTCGCAACGACGGGACCCTGCTGGTGCTCGCGCCCGACAAGTGGCGGATCAGCGTCATCGAGCGTGACCACCCCGACCTCACGCTCGAGCCGCTGCTCGCCGGTGACCGCTGACGTCACCCGTACGCGTGCCGGGTGAGACCTGGGACGACCCTGTCCCAGGCCTCACGCCGGGCTACGGCCTACGGTGAGCTGACCGTGACGTCCTTGGTCACGGTCGCGGCCCTGCCCCAGCCGTCCGTCGCCGTCAGCGTCACGGTGTAGGTCCCTGGGGCGCTGAAGACGTGTGAGGTCGCGGCACCGGCAGCGGTGTTGTTGGCCGTGTCATCGAAATCCCACGCGTAGGTGATCGCGTCCCCGGGGTTCGGGTCCGTCGTGCCCACACCTGAGAAGTTGCAGGTCAGCCCGGAGCACGACGGGGTCTGGATCACCGGCGTCGGCGCCGCGTTGCCTTCGGGCTCGGCGATGGTGACCGTGGTCGTCACCGGCGTGGAGAGCACTCCCCACTCGTCCTTCGCCGTCAGCGTCACCGTGAACGTGCCGGACGTGGTGTAGGTCTTCTTCGGGTTCGGGCCGACGCCAGTCGAGCCGTTGCCGAAGTTCCACGCGTAGGTGAGGGTGGGGGCGTTCTCGTCGGTCGAGCTCTTGGCGTCGAAGTCGCACACGTTCGCGGTGCACGACTTCTTCAGCACGGCGACCGGCTTGGCGTTGTCCGCCGGGATCGACACGACCACGTTGCGCACCGACGGTGTGAGGGTGACCAACCCGTGCTGGTCGATGGCGCGGACCCTGACCTGGTAGTTCCCCTCCGGCAGGACCGGTGTGGTGTAGGAGAAGTTCGACCCGGGGGTGCCCGGGCTCGTCAGGAAGGCCGCCCGCCAGGTGGCGTTGCCGGAGAAGGTGCCCGCCGAGGTGAGGTACTGGTTCGACGAGTTCACGATCGCGACCTCGACCTTGGAGGTTGCCTGGTCGTCCTCGGCCCGGCCGCTGACGAAGACCTTGCCTTCGGTGAACGAGGCGCCCTCGGTCGGCGCGAGCAGGTTGTCCGTCAACGTCGGTGCGGCGTCACCCGGGTAGATCGGGTAGCGGGCCGTGGCGTTGGTGTTCGCCAGGTCTCGTTGGCCGACGGTGTCCACGGCATAGGCCGTCACGTTCCAGTTCCCCTGGTTCGGCAGGGTGACCTCGCGCGACCAGGTGGTGCTGGTCCCGTTGGGCGTCGCCACAGTCGCCGGGATGGAGCCGTACTGCGAGGTGACGGAGCCGTCCTGGTGGTAGTAGCGGCTCGTGTCCAGGTCCTTGAGCACGAGGCGAACCTCGGCCACGCCGTTGTCGTCGAGGGCGTCGCCCGTCAGCTTCAGGTTCAGGTTCTCCGACGGAGGCTGGACGCCCCTGGCGGTCACCGTGGCCTTGGGCGGCGCGTCACCGGCGACGACGGCGTCCATGCTCATCATCGCCCAGCTCGACTGGGGGGTGGTGATGCCCTCGTTGTCCGCGGCCAGCACGGCGAAGGTGTAGTTGCCCGGTGTGAGCTCTTGGGGCGTGGTCCACGACCAGTTGTAGCTCTGCTGGTTGATGGTGACCGGGAGCTTGTACAGGTTCAGTCCGTTGTCGATGCCCCAGGTGCCGTCGACCGTGAGGTTCTCTCCGGTGGAGTTGTTCAGCAGGGCGACGTAGATCGACTTGACCTGCCCGTCGTCGGACGCGGAGCCCGTGAAGGTCATCTTCTGCCCCGGCTCCACTGTGACCGGCTGAGGCGTCGTGGGCGGTACGACGGACCCGGGGGAGCTGATCGTCACCGAGGGCGCCTGACCGTTCGCGGAGACGTTCCAGGTGCGATCGGTCGTGTCGAGCGAGGAGTTGCCACTGGTGTCCCGGGCACGGGCCTGTGCCTCCCAGATGCCCTCGGTCGGAACGGTGATCTCCTTCGACCACGTCGTGCTCGTAGCGTTGGGCACGTCCAGTGCGATCCCGATCGCGTTGTAGGTCGGGTCCACTGTGCCGTCGTCCTGCAGGTAGTGACCGGCGGCGTCCTTGAGCGTCATCGAGATCCCGGTGACGCCGCGGTCGTCGGCGGTGGTGCCCTGGATGGTGAACGTCTTGTTGTTCACCAGACCGGGGGCCGGAGCGGTGTAGGCCATCGTCGGCGGGGCGTCGTCGAGGCCGAAGGTCTCGAACTTCTTGACGGCCTTCGTGGGGTCCACGGGGCGTTCGCCGACTGGACCCATGCCTTGGGCCCTGGCTCGGGCCAGCAGCTTGACGTTGCCCGGCACCACCAGTGTGAGTGACCACGTCGAGCTGGTCTCTTCCGGTGAGTCGACCGTGGCCTCGATGTTGGCTGAGCCGCCCCAGCTCTGCAGGTCGGGCTGGAGCCACTGCCCGGTCACGCGGTTCTGGAGCTCGATGAACACCTTGCGCACTTTAGTCGTCGCCGTGGCAGTGCCTTCGATGGTGAACGACGTGCCTGAGCCGAGCACGCGGCCCGAGATCGGCTTCGTGATGGTCGTCTCCACCCCGGTGGGCGCGGGCTGCGGTGCTTCGAGGTCGAAGAACGCCACGCGTCCCACGTTGAGCGCGCCCTGGGTGGTGGCGTCCCCGCCGGTGATGAGTCCGCGGGGCGTCACCGCCATCGCGGTGTTGCCGACCTCGGAGTTGGAGCCGGGGTTCCACTCGAGTGCCTTGCCGTCGACGGGGTTGAGCGCGCCGAGGTGCTCGCGGTTGACCACCGAGTCGCCGAGGCCGTAGCCCGACAGGCCCTGGCCGGTGCCGTAGCCGACATCGGCTGCGCCGGGCCACGGGTCGGGGGCCGAGGGGGACTCGTTCCACGCGAAGTGGCCGCCGATGTAGACGGCGTTCTCGGAGATGGCGGTGGTGTACACGCTGTCGAAGGCCCGAGAGACCCACATCGGCTGCATGTCGTTGCCGTTGGTGAAGGAGTAGGCGACCACGGTGTCGTTGATGGGCGGTCGGTCACCCCCGGAACCGCTCGAGACCACGAAGTAGGAGTCGTCTGGCGCGATGGCCCCGGAGATGATGCGCTGCACGCCACCCACGAACTGCAGGTTCTCGTCCCACAGACGGGTCCGCCAGGTCATGAGCGCCTTGGTGACGGTGTCGATCATGGCGATGCCGTAGCGGTCCTGGCCGTTGACCTTCCGGCCGGTGTGGATGACGACCAGCTTGGTGCCGTCGTGGGTGAGCAGCAGCTTCTGCACGGTGAGGCCACCGTTGACACCGATACCGCCGGACAGGTCGTTGACGAACGAGGGGTCGACGGCGCCGGTCAGCGCGTCCACTGCGGCGAGCGACTTGCGGACCGAGGTGTTCACCTTGCCGAACCGGCCACCGACGTAGACCGTCGAGTCGCTCACGGCGATCTCCGTGGCGCGGGCGTCGGCGTCGGCGGTGAAGCCCTCCACGGTGTCGCCGCTGTTCGGGTCGAGGCGGACCAGCCCCTTCTTGGGCGATCCGTTGACCGAGTTGAAGCCGCCGGCGACGTAGAGACGGGTGCCGTCCGGCGACGCCTCCACGGCCAGGACGTCAAACCCGGCGTTGCCGTCGAACGTCGGGTTGAAGTTCGGGTCGACCAGCCCGGTGTTCAGGTCGTAGGCCGCGAGGTAGCGCTGGTCGTAGGACGTCGTGTCGTTGTTCGCCGGGTTGCTCGCGTCCACGCGGTTGTTGGCGATCGTGGTGAACGTGCCTGCCACGTAGACGCGCGACCCGACGACCTCGATGTCGTTGATCTGGCCGTTCGTGATCTTGGGCATGTCCGTGCGCGGGGTCTCCGGCACGAGCGTGCCGTGGTTCGCAGGCGGGGTCGGAGGAGGCGTCTGCGGAGGGGTCGGGGGCGTAGGAGGCGTCTGCGGAGGGGTCGGGGGCGGCGTCGTCCGGACCACGCCGGGACTGATGACGACCGAGAACAGCTGGCGGGCCGAGAGCGGCTGGCTGGTCCTGGCGACCCGGGAGCCGGCGGTGCCCGTGGCGACCGCCCGCCCGGTGTCGGTGATCATCGCGGCCATCCGGCCCTTCCCGGCGGTCGAGGCGCTGGTCCGCCGCACCGTGCCGGATGCCTGGGTGAAGGCGGCGGGCTTGTTGCTCTTGCCGGCGTACAGGTTGACGAGCCAGGACCCGGTCTGGCTGATCCGCACGGCGGGAGCCGCGCTCGTCCTGGCCGCGGCGTTGGCCGTGGTGCCGGCCGTGGCCGTGATCGCGGAGAGGCGTGCGGAGCTGCGGTAGGCGGAGATGCTCAGCGTGGCCTTGACCCTCTTGGTCGTGCGCACCGTCAGCATCCGGTTGGCGTCGCCGGCGACGGCGCGCTTGGTCCAGACGCGGGCCTTGCTGCCGGCGCCGTTGCGCGACTGGAGCAGCCGCCAGCCACTGGGGTTCGAGATCGCGCCCTTGCGGGAGTTGGTCGACATGAACAGCACCAAGGTGTCGCCGACCACCACCCGAGCGGGGACGCGCACCGCGTGGGCGGTGCGCAGGCCGGCGGTGCTGGCGGCCCCCACGTTGGACAGCGTCGGGGCCGCGGCGTCGGCCTGCGGAACCGGTCCGAGGGCGGTGGCCGCGAGGGCTGCCACGAGGCTGGTGACGACGAAGCTGGCGGTCCGGCGGCGGCCGCGAGCGGGAGCAGGTGAGAGACGCAGTGACATGGTGTGGGAACCCCCGGATGACCTTCAGGCGCCCAAGCGGGAGCCCGGACATATCTTCCTGACAAATCACCTTTTTTGCAGGCGCGGGGCTTTCTTGGTCTAGTCCGGAAAAGGCGTTTGTATCCGATTTCGCGACACGGATGTCCCCACGGGGTAATGAGGGGACCGTCCGTGCCAGCTGGTGCTGCGCTACGGGGTCGGAACCGTGACCGTTCGGGTCACGGAGGCCGACTTGCCCCACCCGTCCGTCGTGGTCAGGTTCACTGTGTAGGTCCCCGGGTTGGCGAAGGTGTGGGCGGGAGCGGTGGAGGTGCTCGTCGCCGTGTTGTCCCCGAAGTCCCACAGGTAGGTGAACGTGTCTCCGGTGTTGGGGTCGGCGGACCCGACTCCTGAGAAGTTGCACACCAGTCCGCTGCACGCCGGCGGGTTGCTCACCGGGACCGGGGCCACGTTGCCCGAGGGCTCGGCGATCGTCACCGTCTGGCTCACCGGTGCGCTGGCGATGCCCCACTCGTCGGTCACGGTCAGTGTCACCGTGTAGGTGTTCTTCGCGGTGTAGGTCCTCGTGGGCACCGGACCTGTGCCGGTGCCGTTCCCGTAGTTCCAGGCGTAGGTCAGCGTCGGTGCGTTCTCGTCGGTCGAGGAGCGGCCGTCGAGCTTGCACACGTTGTCGGTGCAGGCGATCGTGAAGTTCGCCACCGGGGCGTTGTTGCCCGCCGGGTGGGTCACGGTCACGTGGCGCACCGACGGAGTGGCGGTCACCTGGTCGTGCTGGTCCATGCCCCGGACGGCGATCGTGTAGGCGCCGGGCGGCACCACCGGGGAGGTGTAGGAGAAGTTCGACCCCGGAGTGCCCGGGCTGGTGAGGAACGCCGTACGCCAGCTTGCAGTGGTGTTCGGGAACGAGCCGTTCGAGGCCATGTAACGACCCTGCGAGTCCACGATCGAGACCTCCACACGCTGCATGGACTGGTCGTCCTCCGCGCGGCCACTGACGAAGATGCGGCCGTCGCTGAAGGTGGTGCCCTCGGTGGGAGCCAGCAGGCCCTCGGTCAGCGTGGGGGCGACGTCACCGGGGTAGATCCGGTAGCGCGCGGTGGCGCCCGACGTCGAGATGTCCTGCTGGTCGGCGGTGTCGACGGCGTACGCCGTCACGTTCCAGTCGCCGCCCTGGGGCAGGTCGACAGGGAGTGCCCACGTCGTCTGGGTCCCGTTGACAGGGCTGACGGTGGCCGGAAGCGTCGCGAACGCCGCGCCCAGGGTGCCGTTGGCCTGGAGGTACTTGCTCGTGTCCCCGTCGAAGAGCGAGACCTGCACCCCCGCCACGCCCTTGTCGTCGGTCGCCGTGCCGGCGAGGTCGACGTGGAGCGACTGGCCTCCGGTGAGGGTGCCCGTCACGTTGAGCTTGCCGTCCGGCGGCGTGTCACCGGGCACCTGGGCGTTGATCGTGAGGCGGCCCTGGTTGGTCGACGAGGTGGTCAGGCCGAGGTCGTCGGTCGCCCGCACCGCGAACGTGTAGCTGCCTGCCTTCAGTGCGAAGGGCGTCGTCCAGCTCCAGTTGTCGTTGGCGCTGTTCAGGTTCACGTCTGAGATGCGGTGCCAGCCCGCGATGGCGTTGGTGCCCCAGGTGCCGTCGGCGGCGAGGTTCTCCCGCGTCGTGCTGTTGCGCAGCGAGATCTCGACCGAGTTGAGCCGCCCGTCGTCGTTGGCGGCGCCCGAGAAGGTGAGAGGACTTCCGGGCGTGACGACCACGGGCTGTGTGAGGGCCGTCGGCGGCACCATGGTGACCGGGGCGCTGATGGACACCGTCGGGGCCTGGCCGTCCTCGCTCACGATCCAGGAGCGGTCCGCGGTGTCGAGGTCGGGCTGGCCGGCCGAGTCCGTGGCGCGGACCATCGCCTTCCAGGTGCCCTCCACGGGCACGGTGATCTCCTTGGACCACGTCGTGCTGGTCGCACCGACCACATCGGGTGCGAACCGGAAGGTGTAGCCGGTCGAGGAGACGCTGCCGTCGGCCTGCAGGTAGCGGTTGCTCGCGTCCCGCACATTCATGCCGATGGACTGCACGCCCACGTCGTCGGTCGCCGTTCCGGTGACCGTGAAGGTCATCGTCTTCACCAGGCTTCCGGACGGACCCGTGACGCTCGTGTTCGGCGGCTGGTCGGTGAGACCGAAGGTCTCTGCCTTCTTGAACGCCGGGGTGTTGTCAGCGGTGCCCGCTGAGGAGAATGTCGTTGCCCGCAGCTGCAGCTTGCGGTTGCCCATGACGGTCAGCGGCAGCGACCAGTTCGCCGTGCGCGCCCCGGTGCTCTGCAGCGTGGTGTTGATCGTGTTCGAGGCACCCCAGGTCGTGAGGTCGTCGGCCAGGTAGCGGCCGCTCTCGCGGTCGAAGACCTGCAGCTCGACCCGGGCGACGGTCGTGCCGGTCGGCACCTGGGCGGTGCCCTTGGCGACCCACTCCTGGGCGACCGGGTTCACGCGGCCGCTGATGGGCTCGGTGATCGTCGTCTCGACGCCGTTGCTGGCAGGCACGGCGCTGAAGTCGAAGAAGGCGATCCGCCCGATGTTGGCGCCGGCCTGGGTGGTGGCGTCGCCGCCGGTGAAGAGTCCTCGGGGAGTGACCTCCATGGCCTTGTTGCCCTCGTAGGAGTTCGAGCCGGGGTTCCACTCGAGCGCCTTGCCGTCGACGGGGCTGAGCGCGCCGAGGTGCTCGCGGTTGACCACGGCGTCGCCGAGGCCGTAGCCCGAGAGACCCTGGCCGGTGCCGTAGCCCACGTCGTCGAGGCCGGGCCACGGGTCGGGCGCCGAGGGGGACTCGTTCCAGGCGAAGTGACCGCCGATGTAGACGGCCTTCTCGGAGATCGCCACCGAGTAGATGCTGTCGAAGCACCGGGTGATCCACTTGGTCTTCACGTCGCTGCCGCCCTCGATCGGGAAGGCCATCGCCGTGTCGTTGATCGGCGGACGGTCGCCGCCGGAGCCGCTGGTGACGACGAAGTAGGAGTCGTCCGGAGAGATGGCCCCGCCGATGGCACGCTGGATGCCGCCGACGAACTGCAGGTTGTCCTCCCACAGCGTGGTGCGCCAGGGCAGGAGCTGCTTGGTGGAGGTGTTGACCATCGCCACGCCGTAGCGGTCCTGTCCGGCCACCTGCCGTCCCGTGTGGATGACCACGAGCTTGCTCAGGTCGTGGGTGAGCAGGAGGCGCTGCACGGTGAGGGCGCCGCCGACACCGAGGCCACCGCTGAGGTTGTTGACGAAGCCGGTGTCCACGGCGCCGGTGGTGGCGTTGAGGGCGGCCAGGCCCACCCGGGCGAGGTTGTTGACCTTGGTGAAGCGACCGCCGACGTACAGCGTGGAGTTGGTCGCCACGACCTCGGAGCCGCGGGCGTTGAGCGAGGCCACGAAGCTCGACACCGGCGCGCCGGTGCTCATGTCCAGCTGCACCAGGCCCCTGCGGGTGGTGCCGTTGACCGTGCCGAAGCTGCCGGTGGCGTAGAGCTTGCTGTTGTCGGGCGTCACCGCGATGGTGTCGACGCCACCTCCGCCGAAGACCGGGTTGAACCCGGTGTCGACGAGGCCGGTGGTCAGGTTGTACGACGCGAGGCCGGTCCGGGTGTAGCTGGTGGTGTTGGCGCCCCTCTGGTTCTGGATCCGGGTGAACGAGCCGGCGATGAACACGCGGTTGCCGATGACCTTGATGTCGGTGATCTCGCCGTTGCTGATCTTCGGCAGGTCGGTGTGGGCGGTCTCCGGCACGACGGCGGTGTGGCCCGGAACCGGCAGGTTCGAGCTCGCGCTCGCCACGGCCGAGCGGGTGGTGGAGCTCGTGGTGGTGCCGTCGCCGACGGTCAGCGTGACGGTGCGGGTCCCTGCGGAGGCGTAGGCGTGCGAGGTGGTCCGGCCGGCGCCGGTGGTGCCGTCGCCGAGGGTCCAGGCGTAGGTCAGCGGGTCGCCGTCGGCGTCGGTGGAGCCGGTGGCGTCGAAGGTGCAGCCGAGGCCTGCGCACGCGGACGTGAAGGACGGGACCGGGGCCGTGTTGGTCGGGGGAGTGACGGTGCTGGTGCCGGGGCTGACGACGACGGAGAAGAGCTGGGTGCCGCCGCCGGCGACGCTGGTGGTGGCGGTGCGGGCGGCTGCGGTGCCGACTGGGACGGCGGCGTTGGAGTCGGCGAGCAGGGTGCTGACCTTTCCGCTGCCGGTGGCGGCGGCGGTGGTGCGGGAGGTGCTCGTGGCGGGCTGGGTCCAGGTGGAGGCGGTCGAGGACTTCTCGCTCCAGGAGTTGACCACCCAGGAGCCGGGCTGGGCGACCGCCACGGCGGGGGCGTTGTGGGTGGTGGTGGAGGTGGTGCCGGAGGTGGCGGCGGAGGCGGTGACGGCCGAGACGCCGCCGGTGCTGCGGTAGGCGGTGACGCTGAGGGTCGACTTGATCAGCGCGCTGGAGGTGACGGTGAGGTTGGCGTTGGCGTCGCTGGCCGTGGCCTTCCTCGTCCAGGCGCGGCCGCGGGTGGCGGTGCCGTCCTTGCTCTGCAGCACGGTCCAGCCGGTGGGGGTGGTCAACGTGCCGGTGAGCGTCGCGGTGGTCATGAACGCCAGCAGGGTGTCGCCGGCCCGGACGCCTGCGGGGATCCTGACCGTGTGGGCGGTGCGGTTCCCCGCGGTGCTGGCCGCGCCGACGAACGAGAGCGTCGGGTCCGCCGCGTTCGCGGCCTGGAGCGGCGCCAGCCCGACCACGACGAGCCCGGCGACAAGACCTGCCACCAGTCCTCGAACGAGCCAGCTGTGACGGCGTGTGGACGCGTGAGGACGAGACATGCGTGGAACCCCCGGTTTCAGTGGCCTCCCGGCTCGGCGACCGTGCGTATCGTCACCCGCTTGGCCTCTTTTGCCCATATGGGGCATAAATAGGTCTAGTCCGGACCCATCCCAGGCTGGGCCCCCTCTGGACCCGCGGGGGTGCGGGTGCGGGCTCAGCCTTCCGTCGGCCGAAAGCCCCGCAGCCGAAGGCTGTTGCCGACCACGAAGACCGACGAGAAGGCCATGGCGGCCCCGGCCAGCATCGGGTTGAGCAGCCCGGCGGCGGCGAGCGGGATCGCCGCGACGTTGTAGCCGAAGGCCCAGAAGAGGTTGCCCTTGATCGTCGCCAGGGTCCGTCTGGACAGGCGGATGGCGTCGGCCGCCACGCGGAGGTCACCGCGTACGAGCGTGAGGTCGCTGGCCTCGATGGCGACGTCCGTGCCCGTGCCCAGGGCCAGTCCGAGGTCGGCCTGCGCCAGCGCGGCCGCGTCGTTGACGCCGTCTCCGACCATGGCGACCACGCGCCCCTCGGCCTGCAGTCGCCTGATGATCGCGGCCTTCTCAGCGGGCATCACCTCCGCGATCACGTCGTGGCGGGCGATGCCGACCTGCGCGGCGACGGACTCCGCCACGCCCCGGTGGTCGCCGGTGACCAGGATCGGCCGCAGCCCCAGGGAGCGGAGGCGGATGACCGCCTCGGCAGAGCTCGCCTTGACCACGTCCGCCACGACGACGAAGCCCCTGGCGCGCCCGTCCCATCCGACGGCGACCGCCGTACCGCCACGTGCCTGAGCCTCGGCCAGCTCGCGGCCCAGAGCCGGGGAGAGTCTCTGGGACCGGTCCTCCAGCAGCCGGGGGCGACCGACGAGGACGGCGTGTCCGTCGACCACTCCCTGCACACCGAGTCCCTCGAGGTTCGCGAAGTCCTCGACGCGTGCCGGTGAGCCGACACGCTCCCGGGCCCCCGCGGCGATCGCCCGCGCGATCGGGTGCTCGGAGGCGTCCTCCAGGGCGCCTGCCATGCGCAGCACCTCGGCGTCCTCCTCACCCGGCTCGGCCACCACATCGACCATGGTCATCTGGCCGGTGGTGACCGTCCCGGTCTTGTCGAGCACGACGGTGTCCACGGCGCGGGTCTGCTCGAGGACCTCCGGGCCCTTGATCAGGATGCCGAGCTGTGCGCCGCGGCCGGTGCCGACCATGAGCGCCGTGGGCGTGGCCAGGCCCAGCGCGCAGGGACAGGCGATGATCAGCACCGCCACGGCGGCCGTGAACGCCGCCGCCGCGCCGGCGCCGGTGCCCAGCCAGAAGCCGAGCGTGGCAGCCGCGAGCGCGATGACGATCGGCACGAAGACGCCCGAGATCCGGTCGGCCAGGCGCTGCACGGCGGCCTTGCCGTTCTGGGCGTCCTCCACCAGACGTGCCATCTGGGCGAGCTGGGTGTCCGAACCGACCTGGGTGGCGCGTACGACGAGCCGACCGCCGGCGTTCACCGTGGCCCCCACGACGGAGTCGCCGACCCCGACCTCGACCGGCACGGACTCACCGGTGAGCATCGACGCGTCGACTGCGGAGGAGCCCTGCTCCACGACGCCGTCGGTGGCCACCTTCTCCCCGGGACGTACGACGAACCGGTCGCCCACGACGAGCTGGTCGACCGGCACGCGCGTCTCCACGCCTCCGCGCAGCACGGCCGCGTCGCGCGAGCCGAGCTCGATCAGCGCGCGCAGGGCCGCCCCGGCCTGCCGCTTCGACCGCGCCTCGAAGTAGCGCCCCGCGAGGATGAACGTGGTGACCCCTGCAGCAGCCTCCAGGTAGATGTTGCCGGCCCCGTCGGTGCGCTGGACGGTCAGCACGAAGGGGTGGGTCATGCCGGGCTCGCCCGCAGTGCCGAGGAAGAGGGCGTAGAGCGACCAGCCGAAGGCGGCCAGCGTGCCCAGGGAGATCAGCGTGTCCATGGTCGAGCTGCCGTGGCGCAGGTTGGTCCACGCAGCGCGGTGGAAGGGCAGGGCTCCCCACACCACCACGGGCGAGGCGAGCACCAGCGAGAGCCACTGCCAGTTGGTGAACTGAAGGGCCGGGACCATGGCCATCGCCACGACCGGCACGGTCAGGACCGCCGAGACGACCAGCCGCTGTCGCAGGGAGCGCGCGGGGTCGGGCGCCGCGAGGGCTGCCTGGTCGGGAGCCGGCGACGGGGCGGGCACGGTCGCGCCGTACCCCGCGGCCTCGACCACCCTGATCAAGTCGTCGGGCCCGACACCGTCCTGATAGCTGACCCTCGCCTTCTCGGTCGCGTAGTTGACCGTCGCGCTCACGCCCGGGACCTTGTTCAGCTTGCGCTCGATCCGGTTGGCGCAGGAGGCGCAGGTCATCCCGGTGAGCTCCAGCTCGATGCTGGAGGCGCCGGCTCCCGGCGGGGACTGGCCGCCGGACGACTGACCTGAGGACTGCGCCGGCCTCATGAGGCGCTTCCTGCGTCCAGGGCGAACTGGGCGGTCCGCGCGACGCCCTCGTGCTTGAAGTCGAGATAGAGGTGGTAGCTGCCGGCGCTCGGGACCTCCGCGCCGAACACGACCGTCGGGCCCGGCGTCGTGGTGCCGTCGCCCGGCTCACCGTCGGGGTGGACGTGGAGGTAGGCCAGGTCGCCGCCGCGCAGCGCAACGAGGTGCCCGTAGGCACCCAGGTAGGGCTGGAGGTCGGTGACCGGCCGGCCGTTCCTCGCCACGCTCAGGGCGAGCATCGAGTGCTGGCCCGCGGTCAGGTCGCCGCTGAGCGTGACGGTGTAGCCGTCGACTGGCGCGACGCGGGTCGAGCCTGACCCGGAGGCGAGGGTGACGCGCCCCGGGACGGAGAGGTCGGAGCCGAGGACGAGAGAGGGAGCGCCGGCCGGCTTGAAGTCCGCGAAGACGCGCCACTGGCCCGGTGACAGGTCGAGGCGGGTGCGCCAGGTGCCGTCCGGAGCCAGCTCGGGATGCACGTGCTGGAAGCCGGTGAAGTCACGGCGTACGGCGATGAGGTGCAGCCGCCTCCCGTGCTGCACGTCGTACGACGTGACGGGGCCGCCGGGGCCCTCGATGACGATGGAGAGGTCGCGGTCGCGGCCCGCCGGCGCCACGGAGTCCCGCAGTGCCAATGTGTAGCCGTCGGAGGACACCATCAGGCCGCCGGGGACCTCGGCGGATGTCGCTGCCGGATCCGTCCCGTGGTCGTGACCATGACCGGAGTCGTCGTGACCTGAGGCGTGCGCCTCGTCCGGCCAGCCGGCCGCACCCACGTGGTTCCCGACGGCCAGCGCGATCCCGAAGACAGCGGCAATGCCGAGCAGGAAGCCGACGACCCTGGTCGGTGCGTTCATGTGAGCTGGTAGCCCGCTTCTTCGACCGCGGACCTCACCTCGGAGGTCGCGAGGGGGTGGGTGCTGGTGACGCGCACCCCGCCCGAGGCGAGGTCGACAGCGACGTCGGTCACGCCCGCGATCTCCTGGATCTCCTCGGTGACGGACGCGACGCAGTGGGCACAGGTCATCCCGGTCACGGTGTACTCG
>NZ_JAOPXP010000168.1 GCF_025965085.1 Marmoricola sp. | reverse complement strand
GTTGTCCTCTTTGTCTGTACGCCTACCAGGTCAGCTGACGGATTCGGGCCCAAAGAACGCCCTACCAGCCCTGTCGCCACGACCGATGACTCGATCAGCGGCGAGCTGGGCCGGATTCACCCCAAGTAACGTGGGTCCCCGGCTCTGGCACAGGTCTGCTCCCCCGGAACACCTGTTTCAGACTCGGCGCGGCCCCTGAGCGAACCCGGTCGGCTCGCTGGTCCAGGGGCCATGAGCCCTACACAGTAGACCAACGTGGCGTAGCGGCACAAAGCGGCCTAGGCAGACTCCACCTCCGGCCCCGCCACGGGGATCACCATCCGCAGCGGCGGGACCAGGCCCGACTGGGCCAGGACGTCCAGCGCCTCCTGCTCCTCGCTGTCGAAGCTGAGCTCGGGCGGGGGCCCGAGCAGGACGGTCACGACGCAGTCGTGGCACGACAGTCCTCGGACCAGGCAGCTGTCGCAGTCGATGCGAACGCTCATCGTGGGGCTCCTCAATGCAACCGGGAAAGGTGATGCCACGACTTCACCACCAGCCACCGACAACTGCCCTCCGCGACCCCGCTGCGGCCCTGCCTGCCGGGTTTTGTCGGTGCTCCTGCCTAGCGTCACCTCCATGAGCAGGTGGACCACGCAGATGAGCTTCGACGAGCTCGGGCGCCCCCTGCGCGACATCACCTTCTGTGTCGTGGACCTCGAGACGACGGGCGCGTCGGTCCAGGGTGGCGCGATGATCACCGAGATCGGCGCGGTCAAGGTGCGCGGCGGTGAGGTGCTCGGGGAGTTCCAGACCCTGGTCAACCCGCACGCGCAGATCCCCCCGTTCATCGCCGTGCTCACCGGCATCACCAACTCCATGGTCGCCTCCTCGCCCTCGATCGAGTCAGCCCTGCCGGCCTTCCTGGAGTTCGCCAGGGGCAGTGTCCTGGTCGCCCACAACGCACCCTTCGACGTCGGCTTCCTCAAGCACTTCGCCGCGGCCCAGGGCCGACCGTGGCCCGGCTTCGAGGTGCTCGACACGGCCCGGCTCGCCCGCCGCGTGATCACGCGTGACGACGCTCCCAACTGCAAGCTCAGCTCGCTCGCAGTGGCCTTCGGCGCCACCACCACGCCCAACCACCGGGCTCTCTCCGACGCCCGTGCCACGGTCGACGTCCTGCACGGCCTGATGGAGCGGCTCGGAGGTCTCGGTGTCCAGACGCTCGAGGAGCTGCAGACCTTCACCTCGCGCGTCAGTCCCGCCGTACGCCGCAAGCGGCACCTGGCCGAGCACCTGCCCCACTCCCCCGGCGTCTACCTCTTCCGTGACGAGCAGCAGCGAGTCCTCTACGTCGGCACCTCGCGTGACCTTCGCACCAGGGTGCGCACCTACTTCACTGCCTCCGAGAGCCGCTCCCGCATGGGCGAGATGGTGAACCTCGCAGCCTCCGTGACCGGCATCGAGTGCGCCACCCCCCTCGAGGCGCGCGTGCGCGAGCTGCGCCTGATCGCCGCCCACAAGCCGCGCTACAACCGCCGCAGCCGCCATCCCGAGAAGGTGCACTGGCTCAAGCTCACTGTCGAGCCGTGGCCGCGACTCTCGTTGGTCCGCAAGGTCGCCGAAGACGGCGCCGACTACCTGGGCCCGTTCGCGTCCCGCCGCACCGCCGAGAAGTGCCTGACCGCCCTGCACGAGACCTTCCCGATCCGCCAGTGCAGCGACCGGCTCCCCATCAGCCCGTCTCGCTCGGCGTGCGCGCTGGCCGAGATGGGGCGCTGTCTCTCGCCCTGTGACGGCAGCATCTCCATGGACGACTACGCGGAGGTCGTGGCCACGGTGCGCCTCAACCTCCTGCACCGCGCGGACGAGGTGGTCGAGGCACTCACCTCACGCATGGACCGTCTCGCCGAGCACGAGCGGTTCGAGGAGGCGGGCGTGCATCGCGACCGGCTCTCCGCCTTCGTGAGGGCGGCCTCCCGCACCCAGCGACTGGGGGCGCTGTCCTCCTGCGCCGAGCTGGTGGCGGCCCGCAAGGAGGACGACCGTCGGTGGGCGGTCCATGTCGTGCGCAGCGGGCGCCTGGCGGCCTCGGGGGTGATCCCCGTGGACGCCCACGCCGGCACCTGGGTGACCGAGCTGCGCGCGACCGCCGAGACAGTGTCGGGCGGACCCGGCCCGACACCCGCGGCGAGCGCCGAGGAGTCCGAACAGATCCTGCGCTGGCTGGAGCAGCCCGGTGTGCGGCTCGTGCACGTCGAGGGCGAGTGGGCCTGCCCGGTCCGGGGTGCCACCCGCCACCTCGGCGTCCACGACGCCGTGGAGGCGTCTCGCGTCTCGCTGGTGCCCTTCGACGAGCGACGTGCGTTGACCACCGTCCACCAGCCCTCTCGATGACCGGCGCGATACCTTGACCTCATGATCACCGCCATCGTCTTCGTGAAGGCCGACGTCGCGCGAATCCCGGAGGTGGCCGAGGCGATCGCCGCGCTGTCCGGGGTGAGCGAGGTCTACAGCGTCACCGGGCAGATCGACCTGATCGCCCTCGTCCGCGTGACTGATCACGAGGATGTCGCCCGCGTCGTGGCGGACGCCATCAACAAGGTCCCGGGCGTGATGGAGACCGAGACGCACATTGCCTTCCGCGCCTACTCCCAGCACGACCTCGAGTCGGCCTTCTCCCTCGGGCTGGACTGACCGGCTCCCTCACTCGGTGCGCCGGCCCTCGGTCCCGTGCACCCGAGCTCGACGTCAGCGCGTCGCGGCGACCCAACGGTCGAGGGTGGCAGACGCTGCGCCCGTGTCGATCGCGTCTGTGGCCCGCTCGATACCGGCTGCCAGCCGCTCCTCGATCGAGCCCGGCTCAGCCGCGTGGACCGCCAGGGCTGCGCCCGCGTTGAGCAGCACGGCGTCCCGCACCGGACCGGTCTCACCGCCCAGTAGGCGTCGTACGACGTCCGCGTTGTACGCCGCGTCCTGACCGCGCAGACCCTCGGCGGTCCCGCGCGGGATGCCCAGGGAGACGGGGTCCACCGTGTGCTCCACGACCTCACCCCCGGTGACCGTCCAGAGGCTCGACGTGGTGGTCGTGGTCAGCTCGTCGAGCCCGTCGTCCCCGCGGAAGACCCAGGCGTCGACCCCGCGCCGGGCGAAGACCCCGGCCATCACCGGCGCCATCCGGCGGTCGGCACACCCGATCGCCTGCGCGTCTGGCCGGGCAGGGTTGGCGATAGGGCCGAGGAAGTTGAAGGTGGTGCCGATGCCGAGCTCGCTGCGAGCGGTGGCGGCGTGACGCAGCGCGGGGTGGAACGCGGCCGCGAAGCAGAACGTGATGCCGGCCTCCTTCGCCACTCGAGCGACGTCACCGGCCGACAGGTCGAGCCGGATCCCGAGGCGCTCGAGCACGTCGGCGCTGCCCGCCTTGCTCGAGGCCGAGCGGTTTCCGTGCTTGACCACCGGGGCACCGGCTCCTGCAGCCACGATCGCCGCCATCGTGGAGATGTTGACCGAGAACGAGCGGTCGCCGCCCGTGCCCACCACGTCGAGCACACGGCCGGGCACCGAGAGTGGGGTCGCATGCTCGTACATCGCGTCCACGAGGCCCTGGAGCTCGTCGACGGTCTCGCCCTTGGCCCGCAGCGCCACCGCGAAGCCGGCGATCTGCACGGGA
This sequence comes from Marmoricola sp., assembly GCF_025965085.1. Taxonomy (GTDB): domain Bacteria; phylum Actinomycetota; class Actinomycetes; order Propionibacteriales; family Nocardioidaceae; genus Marmoricola. The sequence continues at coordinate 8,457 of NZ_JAOPXP010000168.1, read as the reverse complement.
GTGGCCTGCCCGGACAGCACCTCGCCCATGGCCCAGGCACTCTGTGCGGCGCTCAGGTCCGCACCGGCGACCAGCGACCCGAGCACCTCGGGCCACGTGACCCCCGGCATCAGGCTTGGGCCGGGACCCGCGAGCGCAGCAGCCGGGTGACGGTCTCCGCGAGCTCGATCGGGTCCAGCGGGTGCGAGACGGCGCCCTCGGCGCGCGACCAGGTCGCCAGCCAGTTGTCCTGCACCCGACCCGTCAGCACCAGGATCGGCGGACAGCGGTAGATCTCATCCTTGAGCTGGCGGGCGATGCCCAGGCCACCGGCCGGCACCGCCTCACCGTCGAGGATCGCCAGCGAGACCCCTCCGGCGTCCATCTGCTGGATGACGACCGGCTCGGTGGCCACCTCGACGTACTCCAGCGGAGGAAGGTCGGGGTGGGGCCGCTTGCCCAGCGCCAGCATCACCTGCTGGCGGGTCTCGGAGTCGTCGCTGTAGACGAGCACCCTCAGGGGGGCCTCGACTGCGTTCGTGTGGGGGCTGGTCACGGGCCCGATGCTACCGGTCGCGTCACCGGCCGGCCGGGGTGTCCCCGGACGGCCTGGTCGCCCGGGACGCGTGGCCCGGTCCGGACTGCTGCCCGTTCGACGGCCCAGCGACCTCGCCGTTGCGCGCGAGGCGCTCGAGACGGTCCAGCCGCCGGTCCTCACGGCGCGCCTCCTGCATGGAGGAGCGCACCCACTGCGCGAACAACACGCCGAACAGCACGATCCCGATCAGGTCTCCCGAGCCCCAGAGGATGCCGCCGGCGAGGTGCTGGTCCGCGTAGGGGTCGGGAAGCCACGGCATCGAGGCGTGCAGCGACGGGTACCAGCTGCCGCCGATGAGCCGCGACTGGCCCATGATCGTGACGCCGAGGAAGGCGTGGAAGGGCAGCGACAGCAGGAGCAGGAGCAGCCGGAACGTGTGGTTCACGCGTCCCGGCACCGGGTCGATGCCCAGGATCGGCGTGAAGAACAGTGCGCCGACCAGCACCAGGTGGACGTGCATCAGCTCGTGGAGCAGGTCCGAGCGCAACGTCGCGTCGTACCAGCCGGAGAAGTAGAGCGCCCACGGGCTGATCACGTAGAGCGCCAGGGTGAGCGGCGGGAAGCTCAGCACCTTCGCCACTCGCGAGTGGAGGACTGCCAGCAGCCATCCCCGCGGCCGTCGCGGCAGGGTGCGCAGCGCGAGCGTCACCGGCGCCCCCAGCGCGCAGAACAGCGGCACCACCATCGTCAGGATCATGTGCTGCACCATGTGCACGCTCAGCAGTGTCGTGTCGTACGCCGCGACGCCGGAGCTGGTGGCGAAGAAGAACGACCCCATGCCGCCCACCACGAAGGCCAGCGTGCGACCGACCGGCCAGCGGTCACCGCGGTCGTGCAGCCGCCAGACGCCGAACAGGTAGAGCCCCGTGGCCCAGACCACGAGCACGAAGAGGAGCGGCGGAAGTCCCCACTCCGTGAAGACCGCTGACGGCGAGAAAGGCGGCACCCCCACAGGCTAGAGACAGGATCCCTGCGAAACACCGGGGGTAGGGGTGGCGTCCGGAAAGGGGGAGGCAATAATGACTCCGTGGCGACTGCAGCGGCTATTCCAGCATCCCGGCTCCATGGGCATCACGACCGTCCCAGCATGGTCAGTGTGGGCACCATCGTGTGGCTTTCCAGCGAGCTGATGTTCTTCGCGGCGCTGTTCGCCGCGTACTTCACGATCAGGGCCGTGAGCCCCGAGCTGTGGGCCCAGGAGAGCAGCAAGCTCAACGTGCCGTTCTCCTCGGTCAACACCCTGATCCTCGTGCTCTCCTCGGTGACCTGCCAGCTCGGCGTGTTCAAGGCCGAGGACGGCGTCGTCGGGCGGACCGGAAAGCTCTACCAGGTCAAGCAGTGGGGCCTGCGCGAGTGGTTCGTCATGACCTACGTCATGGGCGCGATCTTCATCGGCGGCCAGGCCTTCGAGTACGCCGAGCTCGTGCACGGGGGCGTCACGATCCCCTCGTCCGCCTACGGCACCGTGTTCTACCTCGCCACCGGCTTCCACGGGATCCACGTGACCGGAGGCCTGATCGCCTTCCTGTTCGTGCTGGGTCGCACGTTCGTGGCGCGCAAGTTCACCCATGAGCAGGCAGTGACCGCGATCGTCGTGTCCTACTACTGGCACTTCGTCGACGTCGTCTGGATCGGCCTGTTCTTCACCGTGTACATCCTCAAGTAGCCCTCACCCACGTTAAGGACGCACTGGTGCGACTCACGCAGAAGATCTCTCACCGGATCGCCGGTCGGCTCTCCGCCGGTCGACGCAGCCGGGTAGCAGCGCCGCTGGTGCTGGTGCTCGGCCTCCTGGTGACCGGCGGCATGTACGCCGCCCTCTCCCCGGCCTCGGCCCAGACCCGGACCGCCGACCAGGACCTGGTCGCCAAGGGCCGCGCCCTCTTCCTGGTGGGCTGCGCCTCCTGCCACGGCAAGAACGCCGAGGGCATCACGACCGTCAAGGGTGGCCAGTACGGTCCGTCCCTGATCGGCGTGGGCGCGGCCGCGGTGGACTTCCAGGTCGGCACCGGCCGGATGCCGATGGCCCAGCCGGGCCCCCAGGCCCTGCGCAAGCCCCCGGTCTACGACGACGCCGAGATCGCGGCCCTGGCGGCGTACGTCGCCTCGCTCGGTCCCGGGCCCGACATCCCTGCCGCGTCCGAGTACGACGTCAGCAACGCCTCCACCGAGGACATCGCCCGCGGTGGCGAGTTCTTCCGCACCAACTGCACGGCGTGCCACAACTTCGCCGGCGCCGGTGGGGCGCTCCCCCGAGGTCGCTTCGCACCGTCCCTCCAGGGTGTCTCCGAGAAGCACCTGTACGAGGCCATGCTCACCGGCCCGCAGCAGATGCCGGTCTTCGGCGACCAGGTGCTCACGCCCCAGGACAAGCGTCAGATCATCGCCTACCTGAAGAAGAACGAGGAGACCCCCAACTACGGCGGTTTCACGCTGGGCTCCCTGGGTCCGGTCAGCGAGGGTCTCTTCGCCTGGCTCGTCGGCATCGGCAGCCTGGTGGGCGCCGCCGTCTGGATCGCGGCCAACTCCGCGCGCTCGAGGAGGAAGCAGGCATGAGCGTCGACAAGCACGAGCTCTCGACGACCGAGACCGACCCGATCGCCGACCCCGGTCTTCCCGAGCACGAGCCGCGCCCCACGGACGTCGATGACCGTGCCGAGAAGCGCGCCGAGCGCCAGGTCGCCTCGCTCTTCGGCCTCTCGACGGTGTTCACCCTGCTGTTCTGCGTCTCGTACTTCGTGTTCAAGGTCGGCCACCACCCGAGCGTCATCTGGGGCTTCGGTGCCTCCAACGTGGCGTTGGGCCTGTGCCTTGGGCTCGCACTGCTGTGCATCGGCATCGGCACCATCCAGTGGGCACGCAAGCTCATGGCCGACCACGAGATCGTCGAGTACCGCCACCCAGCCGCCTCCAGCGAGGAGGACCGCAGGGCGGCCCTGGAGGCCCTGGCGCTCGGCTCCGAGGAGTCGGGCATCGCCCGCCGGCCGCTGATCCGCAACTCGCTGCTCGGTGCGGTCGCCGCCCTGGGTCTGCCCGCCATCATCGCGCTGCGCGACCTGGGCCCGCTTCCCGGCGACAAGCTGACCAGGACGGTCTGGAAGAAGGGCATGCGCGTCGTCCAGGACGTCGACGGCACCCCGATCAAGCCTGCCGACATGGAGATCGGTCAGCTCGTCAACGCCGAGCCCGCCCTCTTCTTCGAGACGAACGACCACGGCGAGCCGGTGATCGAGGGCGTCAAGCTCCAGACCGAGAAGGCCAAGGCCGCGGTGATCATGGTCAAGATGCAGCCCGACGACATCAAGCCGGCCAAGGGTCGGGAGAACTGGGGCGTCGACGGCATCCTCTGCTACTCCAAGATCTGCACGCACGTGGGTTGCCCGATCTCCTTGTGGGAGCAGCAGACGCACCACCTCCTGTGCCCGTGTCACCAGTCCACCTTCGACCTCGCCGACAACGGCCGGGTCATCTTCGGCCCGGCTGCCCGACACCTTCCTCAGCTACCTTTGGCTGTGGACGCCGAGGGCTATCTGGTCGCAACCAGCGACTTCACCGAGCCAGTCGGACCGAGCTTCTGGGAGCGTGACAATTATGAGCTCAAGTAACGGCGTCGCCCCGACCAACGGCACCAGGCCTGCCAAGGCCCACAAGCCGTCCAAGGCGGGGCCAGCAGCCACCTGGGCCGACGACCGGCTCGGTCTCGCCTCGATGGCCAAGAAGAACCTCCGCAAGGTCTTCCCCGACCACTGGTCGTTCATGCTCGGTGAGATCGCACTGTGGAGCTTCGTCGTGCTGCTCCTCACGGGCGTGTTCCTGACCCTGTGGTTCCGGCCGAGCATGGTCGAGGTGGTCTACGACGGCTCCTACGACCAGCTGCGCGGCATCCACATGTCCGAGGCCTACGCCTCGAGCCTGAACATCTCCTTCGACGTACGCGCCGGCCTGCTGATGCGCCAGATGCACCACTGGGCCGCCATGGTCTTCGTCGCCTCGATGATGATCCACCTGCTGCGCGTCTTCTTCACGGGCGCCTTCCGCAAGCCCCGCGAGCTCAACTGGGTGATCGGCTCGCTCCTGCTCCTGCTGGGCACCCTCGAGGGATTCACCGGCTACTCGCTGCCCGACGACCTGCTGTCGGGCACCGGTATCCGCGCCGCGGACGGGTTCATGAAGTCGATGCCCGTGGTCGGCACCTACATGTCGTTCTTCCTCTTCGGCGGTGAGTTCCCGGGTGACTCGATCATCCCGCGTCTCTACACCGTGCACGTCCTGCTGATCCCCGGGCTCCTGCTCGCGCTGATCGCTGCCCACATGCTGCTGCTCGTCTACCACAAGCACACCCAGTGGCCCGGGCCCGGCCGCACCGAGCAGAACGTCGTCGGCTTCCCGATGCTGCCGGTGTACGCCGCCAAGGCCGGCGGGTTCTTCTTCGTGGTGTTCGGCACCCTGGCCCTGATGGGCGGGTTGATGAGCATCAACCCGGTGTGGCGCTTCGGTCCCTACAACCCAGCCGAGGTCACGGCCGGCTCTCAGCCCGACTGGTACATGGGCTGGCCCGACGGCGCGCTGCGCATCATGCCGGGACTGGAGACGCACATCTGGGGCGTCACCCTGTCCTGGAACGTCTTCCTGCCGATCATCGTGCTGCCAGGACTGATGTTCACGATCCTGATGATGCTGCCCTTCATCGAGGCCTGGATCACCGGCGACAAGCGCGAGCACCACCTGCTCCAGCGTCCGCGCAACGCACCGACGCGGACGGCACTGATGGTGGCCCTGATGACCTTCTACGGCCTGATGTGGGCCGCCGGCGGCAACGACATCATCGCCCTCAAGATGCGGCTCAGCATCAACCAGATCACCTACTTCATGCGGGCCGCCGTCTTCGTTGGTCCGGTGATCGCCTTCCTGATCACACGTCGCTGGTGCATCTCGCTGCAGCGCCACGACAAGGAGGTATTGCTGCACGGCTACGAGAGCGGCGTCATCATGCGTGACGCCCAGGGCGGCTACAGCGAGAAGCACCTGCCGCTGCCGCTGGACCGCGCCTACACACTCACTGCGCGGGACCGTGACGAAGTGTTCGTGCCCGAGACCGCGGTGGACGGCAACGGGGTCCCCTCCCCGTCGAACCGCAAGGACAGGCTGCGGGCCAAGCTCTCGGCGTACTGGTACGGCAGCAACATCCAGAAGCCGACCCTGGCCGAGCTCGAGGAGAGCCACCACCATACGGAGATCGACGTGGCGCACGAGGCACCACTCGAGGGTCACGCCGCCGACGGCCACCAGTTCGACGGTCGTCACGACGTGAGCGGCGAAGAGCTCAGCACCAAGCACTGAGGCCCGGAGGGCCAAGGGACGCGAACGAGGGGTCCGGGATCTCCCGGGCCCCTTGCTCGTGTCTCGGCCACTGGTCAGACCACTTGACCAGCCGCCCCGCTGGCTCCAGGGTCGTCCCATGGTCCTGAAACCCGTCGAGCGCCGACTGGTGCCTGAGAACGTCTTCGACCAGCTGCTCGGCGAGGTCGTGGACGGCGAGCTCGCTCCCGGTAGCTCACTACCCAGCGAGCGCCGGCTGGCCGAGGTCCTGGGCGTCTCACGACCCGCCGTCCGCGAGGCGTTGCAGCGCCTCTCGCAGGCCGGCCTCGTGGACGTGCGTCACGGAGGCAGCACGACGGTCCGTGACTTCCGCACCTCAGCGGGCCTCGACCTGCTCCCCCGCCTCCTGGTACGAGACGGCGAGCTCGACCCGGCCGTCGGACGCAGCATCCTGCAGGCCCGACAGGCCATCGCCCCCGGCGTGGCTGCCCAGGCCGCACAGACCGCTGGTCCGCATGTCGCCCGGACCCTTCGTGCGATCGTGGCCGACCTGGAGTCCGCCACAGACTCCGAAGCCCGCCAGCACGCAGCCCTCCGGTTCTGGGACGCTGTCGTCGACGCGGCGGACTCCATCGTGTTCAGGCTGCTGTTCAACAGCCTGCGGTCGGCCTACGAGCCCGCCATCGCCGCCCTCGGGCCGATGATGGAGGCAGAGGTGGACAACCTTGAGGGGTACCGCGGCCTCACCGAAGCGATCGTCTCGGGTGACCGCTCCGCAGCCCTGTCGGCCGCCGACGACCTGTTGCGTCCCGCGACCGAGGCCCTCGGACGGCTCCTGACAGCCCTGGATCCGTGACCCGGAACCCCGAACCCTCCACCTCAACGTGAACCTGTCAGCGACCGAACGAGGAGACCCATGTCGAAGCCTGACCCCCAGATCGAGGCGAGGGCACGCGCACGCCTCGCCGCCGACGAGGCACGGATGGCCTCCGGGTCCACCGAGAGGATCACGGGTGCACGGCGCACGTCGCAGTCGCTGGGTCAGGCCTGGGCGCAGTTCTGGCGACACCCCTCCCCCTGGCTCATCGGCGGCTTCCTCGTGGGCGCCGTCGCCTACCGGTCCGGGGTTCGTGACTTCGCGTGGACCGAGCTGATCGTCCCGGTGGCCCTGCTCGTGTTCTTCCCCGTCATCGAGTGGGTCATCCACGTGGTGGTCCTGCACTGGCGGCCTCGCAAGCTCGGCGGTGTCCCCGTCGACTCGTTGCTCTCCCGCAAGCACCGCGAGCACCACAGCGACCCACGAGTGATTCCGCTCGTGTTCATCCCCTGGCAGGTGGAGCTGTGGGTGCTGCCGTCGTACGTCGTGGTCGCGCTGCTCGCGTTCCCGAGCCAGGCGGCCGGCGCCACGTTCCTGGTGACGGTGGGCGCGCTGATGTTCGGCTACGAGTGGGTGCACTTCCTCGTGCACAGCGACTACAAGCCGCGCACGCGAGGCTTCCGCTCGGTGTGGCGCAACCACCGGTTGCACCACTACAAGAACGAGCACTACTGGTTCACCGTCACCTCGGCCGGCACGGCCGACCGACTCTTCGGTACCTGCCCCGACGCCGCTGACGTCGCGACGTCACCCACGGTGCGCCGGCTGCACGCCCACGAGGAGGGCAGGCTCAGCTGAGCGCCGAACCAGCCCGGTAGTCGACGAACGGCGCGTTCCAGTCGCCGAACCCGTTGGTCAGGTCCGTGCCCCGATCGGTGCCGGTGTACTCGATGACGTCACCGACCTTGCTGACGTTGTAGAGCCACGCTGCGTTGGCCGTGCTCATCCCCGTGCAGCCGTGGCTGACGTTGGCGTGGCCCTGCGAGGCCACCGACCACGGCGCGGCGTGCACGAACTCGCCGGAGTAGGTCACCCGCATGGCGTACTCGACGTCGTCGAGGTCGTAACCGTCCGCACTCGCGGGGTCGATGCCGATCGTCTCGGAGTTCATCCGCTTGTGACGGAACTTCTCGACGATGACCTTGGTCCCCGACCGAGTGGTGAACTTGGGCTGCTCGCCTGTGGTGATCGGGATGGTGCGAATCTGCTGGCCGTTGCGAAAGACCCTCATCTGGTGGGTGTTCATGTCGACCTTGCTCACCATCGAGTCGCCCACGTGGAACTTCAGGACGCGACTCTCCTGGCCGTAGATGCCGTTGCCGGCCGAGACCCCCCCGACATCGGCATTCACCGTCACGTCGGTGCCCGGCTTCCAGTAGGTGCGGGGACGCCAGTGCACCTCACGGCTGCTGATCCAGTGGAACGAGCCCGCCTGCGCAGGCTGGCTGGTCACGCTGAGGTGCTTCTCGATCGATGCCTGATCGGCCACCGGCACGTCGAACCGCACGATGACTGGCATTCCGACGCCGACGGTCTGGCCCTCGAGCGGCACGAAGCTGGGATAGGTCTGCTCGTCGAGAGTCAGCGCCCGTGTCCTGAAGACGGACTCGTAGCTGTTCTGGAGCCCGCTGGAGTCGACGGCAGTGCTCGTCACCCGGTAGCGCGAAGCCGCCTGCAGCCGCGT
>NZ_JAOPXP010000160.1 GCF_025965085.1 Marmoricola sp. | reverse complement strand
CGATCGGGTCGGAGCAGGTGGCGACGGCGGCGCAGGTGGGTCAGGTGGCGCAGGTGGCGACGGCGGCGACGGAGCTGGCGGTCCCAGCATCGGCGTGGTCCGGCTCGGCAACTCGCCCGTGTCGACTCCGGAGGTCGTCTGGCAGCTCGGACTCGCCGGGACCAGCCCGGCCGGTGCGTCGTACGCCGGGCAGCGGCTGGCAGTCGGCAACGTCGTCTGACCGGGTTCCGGACCCTCCACGGGGTGCCGCGGCTTCGGCGACTCGGACGAGCCGGCGGACGGACACGACTACGACCTGCCGGCCTTCCCGAACGGCTGGCCGGGCTGGACGCCGCGTTCATGCGCCCGCCTCCTAGGGTGGGGCGCATGGGCGCGCTCGCCGGACTGGTGGAGAAGGGGCTGATGGCCGCCGACTGGGCCGAGGCCCTGGCACCGGTCGAGGACCAGATTGCCGCGATGGGTCGGTTCCTGCGCGCCGAGGTCGCCGCCGGGCGTGGCTACCTGCCGGCGGGCGACCAGGTCCTGCGCGCCTTCAGCCGGCCGCTCGCCGACGTGAAGGTGCTCCTCGTCGGCCAGGACCCGTACCCCACCCCCGGCCACCCGGTGGGGCTCAGCTTCTCGGTCGCTCCCGGCGTCGCTCCGCCGAAGAGCCTGGTCAACATCTTCAGGGAACTGGTCGACGACCTCGACGTACGCCCGCCGACCAGTGGTGACCTCACCCCCTGGGTCGACTCCGGCGTGATGCTGCTCAACCGGTGCCTGACGGTCACGCCCGGGCTGTCGGCGTCGCACCGCGGACGCGGCTGGGAGGCGGTGACCGACCAGGCCATCAGGACTCTCGCGCTGCGCTCCAAGGAGGGCGCGCCGCTGACCGCGATCCTCTGGGGCCGCGACGCGCAGTCGCTCAAGCCCGAGCTGATGCCGATCCCGTGGGTCGAGTCGGCGCACCCGAGCCCCCTGTCGGCACGCCGCGGGTTCTTCGGGTCTCGACCCTTCAGCCGGGTGAACCGCATGCTGGAGGAGCAGGGCGATACGCCGGTGGACTGGCGTCTTCCGTGAATCGGGAATATGGTTGTAGCTTCAACTAGTTGGGGAGACATGGACACCACGACCCGAATGCCCGCCCTGTACATCGGCCACGGAGCTCCTCCCCTCCTCGACGACCCCGTGTGGTCGGGCCAGCTGCGCGCGCTCGCGGGCGACATCCCGCGTCCCCAGGCGATCCTCATCGTCAGCGCCCACTGGGAGTCGGCTCCCCTGTCGCTCTCGGCGTCCGGTCCGGGCATCCCCCTCGTCTACGACTTCGGGGGCTTCCCGGAGCGGTACTACCGGATGACCTACGAGACCCCGGAAGCCACCGTGCTCGCCCACCGGATCGCGGCGATGATGCCGGCCACCGAGCCGGTGCACCAGCACGCCTCGCGCGGTCTCGACCACGGCGCCTGGGTGCCGCTGAAGATCATGTACCCCGAGGCCGACATCCCCGTGCTACAGATGTCACTGCCAACGCAGGACCCCTACAAGCTGCTCGCGCTCGGCAGCCGCCTGCAGGAGCTGCGCGACGAGGGCGTGCTCATCATCGGCTCCGGCTTCCTGACCCACGGCCTCCCCTTCCTGACCGAGTTCCGCATCGAGGCCAAGGCACCGGGCTGGTCGGTCGACTTCGACAGGTGGGCCGCCGAGGCGCTGGCCCGCGGTGATGTGGCCGAGCTCGCGGCGTACAGGACGAAGGCGCCGGGCATGCCCTACGCCCACCCGACCGTCGAGCACTACATCCCGCTGTTCGTCACCCTCGGCGCGGCGACGGAGGCCGAGACACCCGCGGACCAGGTGATCGACGGGTACTGGATGGGGCTGTCCAAGCGGTCGCTGCTCGTCGCGTGACGGCGCGGGGGTCACCCCCCGCCAACCCGCGACGGACGAACGGCAACTGGTGCAGTTTGGCGGCACAGCTCGTCGACAGGTCAAGATGTGCCCATGGAGCTCCTCTCGATCCAGTCATCGGTCGCCTTCGGGCACGTCGGCAACAGCGCGGCGATCTTCCCGCTGCAGCGTCTGGGCATCGAGGCGTGGGCCGTCAACACGGTGCACTTCTCCAATCACACGGGGTACGGCGAGTGGCGCGGTCCCCTCCTCTCGGCCGACGACCTGCGCGCCGTGATCCAGGGGGTCGAGGATCGCGGGGCGCTGGCGCGGGTGGCCGCGGTGCTCAGCGGGTACCAGGGCGCCGAGGAGGTCGGCGGGGTCGTGCTGGACACGGTCACCCGCGTCAAGGAGCTCAACCCCTCGGCGATCTACTGCTGCGACCCGGTGATGGGGGACGTCGGCCGCGGCATGTTCGTGCGGCCCGGCATCCCCGAGTTCATGCGCGACCAGGTCGTCCCCGCGGCCGACGTGGTCACCCCCAACCACTTCGAGCTCGACTTCCTCTCCGGGCGAGGGACGCACACCGTCTCCGACGTACTCGACGCCGTGGATGCCGTGCGCGCCACCGGCCCCTCGACCGTGCTGGTCACGAGCGTGCTGACCGACGCGACCCCGAAGGGTTCCGTCGACGTCATCGCGGTCTCCGACGAGGGCGCCTGGTCCAGCCGTACGCCGCTCCTCCCGATCACGCCCAACGGCTGCGGGGACGTGACCGCCGCGGTCTTCCTCGCCCACCTGCTGCGCACCGGATCGGCGGGGACCGCTCTCCAGCAGGTCACCTCGACGGTCTTCGGGATCCTGGAGAAGACCATCGAGGCCGGCACACGCGAGATCCAGCTGGTCGCCGCGCAGGACGTCATCGCCGACCCGCCCCGCAGGTTCGAGCCTGTGCGACTGCGGTGACCGACCGGGCACCCTGAGCGAACAAACAAACACGCAGATCCCAGCCGGCGTGTCGTAATACAGGCAGTCCGTCCCCAGGCGCTGCCCGGCCGGGGCCGTCAACCGGGCAGCGCTCGGGCGCCCGGGCGCGCCCAATCGGGCTCAGGGGTTGGCTCGATCCTGTTGCACACTGAACACAGTGACCCACGTCACACTCGAAGTTAACTCGGGGAGAGGGGGCGGCTGCCATGGAGGCTGACGAGCGCCAGAGACGGATCCTGGCGCGGGCCCGCAGCGACGGCCGGGTGGAGGTCTCCTCACTGGCCGACGACCTCGATGTCGCGCCCGAGACCGTCCGCCGGGACCTGCGCCTGCTCGTCGAGCGTGGGGTGCTGCAGCGGGTCCATGGCGGAGCACATCCGGTCGAGAGCGTCGGCTACGAGAGCAACCTGAGCCATCGCACCACCTCGATGATCGCCGAGAAGCGGCGCATCGCCGCCGCGGCGGCCGCTCGCCTCGAGGGTGCCGAGTCGGTCTACATCGACGAGGGCGTCACGCCACAGCTCGTCGCCGAGGCGATCTCCGCCACGATGCCCCCCGGCGGCAAGCTGACCGTGGTCACCTCCTCCCTGCTGGCGGCGGGGTCGTTGGCCGACAACCCGAACGTGACGGTCGTGCTGCTCGGCGGCCGGCTCCGGGGGCTGACGATGGCGACCGTCGACCACTGGGCCACCCGGATGCTCAAGGAGCTAGTCATCGATCTGGCGTTCCTGGGTGCCAACGGCATTTCCCGCGAGCACGGGCTCACCACCCCCGATCCCGCCGTGGCGGCCGTGAAGGCCCAGGTCGTGGCGAGCTCGCGCCGCCGGATCTTCATCGGCGTGCACACCAAGTTCGGCGTCTCGAGCTTCTGCCGGTTCGCCGAGCTGCCCGACTTCGAGGCACTGATCACCGACACCGGGGTCAGCGCCGCCGACGGTCACCGCTACAGCGTCCTGGGCCCCCATGTCATCCGGACCTGACCCTCGGCCGACCCGCCTCGGACCAGTGCGACGCGCGAACGGCGACAAGCGAACACAGCAGGCAAACCCGTGACACCTCGTCACTCGACAGTTGGAGGTAACCCGTGGCCACCAGGTCCATGACACGCAGGATCACACTGGCCGTCACGGCCGTGCTGAGCCTGGTCCTCGCCGGATGCGGAGCGGGCGGGGGCGGCAGCGCCGGCGACACCAAGTCGATCAACGTCCTGATGGTCGGCAACCCGCAGATGGTCGACATCGAGAAGCTCACCAAGGACAGCTTCACCAAGGACACCGGCATCAAGGTGAACTACACGATCCTCCCGGAGAACGAGCTGCGCGACAAGGTCACCCAGGACATCGCCACCAAGGCCGGCCAGTACGACGTCGCGACGATCGGCGCCTACGAGGTCCCCATCTGGTCGCAGAACGGCTGGCTCACCCCCCTCGACTCCTACGCGGACAAGGACACCAAGTTCGACAAGGCCGACCTGATCAAGCCCATCGTCCAGGCGCTGTCGGGGAAGGACGGCAAGCTCTACGGGCTGCCGTTCTACGGTGAGTCGTCCTTCCTGATGTACCGCAAGGACGTGCTCAAGCAGAAGGGCATCACCATGCCCGACCACCCGACGTGGGACCAGGTCGCCAAGGTCGCGGCCCAGGTCGACGGCGCCCAGCCCGGGATGAAGGGCGTCTGCCTGCGCGGCCTGCCTGGCTGGGGCGAGATGTTCGCCCCGTTGACCACGGTGGTGAACACCTTCGGCGGCACCTGGTTCGACAAGGACTGGACACCTCAGGTGAACGCCGCACCGTTCGAGGCCGCGGTCAACTTCTACGTGAACCTGGTCAAGGCGCACGGCGAGCCCGGAGCCGCCCAGGCCGGCTTCACCGAGTGCCTCAACGCGATGAGCCAGGGCAAGGTCGCCATGTGGTACGACGCCACCTCGGCGGCAGGTTCGCTGGAGGACCCCAGCGTCAGCAAGGTCGCCGGCAAGGTCGGCTACGCGTTCGCACCGACCAAGGTGACCAAGTCCGCCGGCTGGCTGTGGGCGTGGGCCTGGGCGATGCCGAAGACCACGAAGAAGGCCGACTCCGCCTCCAAGTTCATGCTGTGGGCCTCGAGCAAGGACTACGAGAACCTCGTGGGCGCGAAGCTCGGCTGGCCCCGGGTACCGGCCGGGAAGCGCGAGTCGACGTACACCAACCCCAACTACGCCAAGGCCGCCGCGGCCTTCGGCCAGAAGACACTGCAGTCCATCGAGGCAGCCAAGCCGGACGACCCGGGCGTGCAGGCCCGGCCGACGGTCGGCGTCCAGTACGTCGCGGTCCCGGAGTTCCAGGACCTCGGCACCAAGGTCTCCCAGGACATCGCAGCGGCCATCGCCGGCCGGGGCACCGTCAAGGAGGCACTCGACAAGGGCCAACAGCTCGCCCTCGATGTCGCCAAGCAGTACAAGTAACCACCTGAGCCCCGGGGCGGGTCGCTCGCATCACGGCCCGCCCTGGCACCAGGTGCCAGTCATCTCGGAGGAGAGCCGATGACCACCACCATCTCCGACCACGTCCCCACGACCGAGGCTCCGAGCGGTCCGCCGCCGAAGACCCGGTCCCGACGGGAGGCGTGGCTGCGCCGCGGTCCCCTGCTCCCCGCGTTGATCTTCACCATCATCGTCACCCAGATACCGTTCCTCATCACGATCGCCGTGTCGCTGCTGAACTGGAACATCCAGCGTCCCGGGGTGAAGAGCTTCCTGGGCCTGGGCACCTACCAGTCCTTCGCCGGGCTCTCGAACTTCGGCACGGTGTTCACCGACAGCCGGCTGCGTGCGGCGGTCGTGAACACGATCGTCCTGACGGCGTCGGTGGTCGTCATCAGTGCCCTCGTGGGCCTGGGCATCGCCGTGCTGCTCGACCGCAAGTTCCCGGGGCGCGGGGTGGCCCGCACCCTGCTGATCGCACCGTTCCTGATCATGCCGGTGGCCAGCGCGCTCCTGTGGAAGCACGCGCTCTACAACCCCGACTACGGACTGTTCAACGGCCTCCTCAACTGGGTCTGGCAGCTCTTCGGCGCCCAGCAGGGACCGGTGGTCGACTACGTGTCCTCGACCCCGATGCCGGCGGTGATCGCGGCCCTGGTGTGGCAGTGGACACCGTTCATGATGCTGATCCTCCTCGCCGGGCTGCAGTCGCAGCCCGGGGACGTGCTGGAGGCGGCCAAGATCGACCGCGCCAGCCCCGTGCAGATCTTCCGGCACATCACGCTGCCGCACCTGCGTCGCTACATCGAGCTGTCGGTGCTGCTCGGCTCGGTGTACGTCGTGCAGACCTTCGACGCGATCTTCACCATCACCCAGGGTGGCCCCGGGTCGGCGACCACCAACCTGCCCTACGAGATCTACCTGACCATGTTCCGCAAGTTCGAGTACGGCGAGGCCGCAGCAGCCGGCGTGGTCGTCGTCGTCGGCACGATCATCGTCGCCACCTTCGCGCTGCGGACGATCTCGTCGCTGTTCACCGAGGAGGAGATGTCGCGATGACTGCCACCACCACCGAGTCCAGGGCCACAGCCACCCCGCCACAGCAGCCGCCCGCCTCGCGTCGACGCCGTCAGCGCAAGGCCAAGGACGACACCTCCGCCGAGGCCGGCATCGGCTGGACGGTGCTCGCCTGGGCGATCACGGTGATCTTCTTCGCTCCCGTGGCCTGGATGGTCCTCACCTCCCTCCACATCGAGGCGGACGCGGCCACCAACCCGCCGTCGATCCTGGCCAAGCTGACCCTGCAGAACTACCAGGCTCTCTTCAACCGCGGGGTCGCGCCGTTCCTGATCAACTCCGCGATCGCGAGCGTCGGGTCCACCCTGCTCGTGCTCGTGCTGGCCATTCCGGCGTCGTACGCACTGTCGATCCGGCCGGTCGAGAAGTGGACCGACGTGATGTTCTTCTTCCTCTCCACGAAGTTCCTCCCGCCGATCGCGGCGCTGCTGCCGATCTACCTGCTGGTGCAGAAGGCCGGGATGCTCGACAACATCCTCACGCTGGTGATCCTCTACACCTCGATGAACCTGCCGATCGCGGTGTGGATGATGCGTTCGTTCCTCGCCGAGGTGCCCGTCGAGATCCTCGAGGCCGCCCGCATCGACGGCGCCGGCTTCGTGCGCACGATCGTCTCCGTGGTGATGCCGATCGCCGCACCGGGCCTGGCGGCGACCAGCCTGATCTGCTTCATCTTCAGCTGGAACGAGTTCATGTTCGCCGTGAACCTGACCTCCACCACGGCCTCGACCGCGCCGATCTTCCTCGTCGGGTTCATCTCCAGCCAGGGCCTGTTCCTCGCCAAGCTGTGCGCCGCGGCCACACTGGTCTCGCTGCCCGTGCTCATTGCCGGCTTCGCCGCCCAGGACAAGCTGGTGCGCGGCCTCTCCCTGGGGGCGGTCAAGTGATCGAGCTCAACACCGAGACGCTCAGCGAGATCGGCGACCGTGTCCCGGTGCCCTCCTACGACCGGGGCGCGGTCGGGCACGGCATCGTCCACCTCGGCGTCGGCGGCTTCCACCGCGCGCACGAGGCGATGTACGTCGACGCGCTGCTCGACCAGGGCAGCTCGACCGACTGGGGCATCACCGGCGTCGGGCTGCTCGACCAGGACCGGGCGATGCGCGACGTCATGCGGGCCCAGGACTGCCTCTACACGATGGTCGTGAAGAACCTCGACGGGTCGACCGACGCGCGCGTCATCGGCTCGATCGTCGACTACCTCTTCGCGCCCGAGGACCCGGAGGCGGTGCTGGCGAGGATGGCCGACCCGGCGACGCGGATCGTGTCGCTGACCATCACCGAGGGCGGCTACCACGTCAACCAGTCGACCGGGGCCTTCGACGACAGCGACCCCGACATCCAGGCCGACATCAGGAACGACGGTCCGCCGGCCACGGCGTTCGGCTTCATCACCGAGGCGCTGGCCCGTCGGCGCGCGGCGGGGACGGAGCCGTTCACGGTGATGTCGTGCGACAACATCCAGGGCAACGGCACCGTCGCCCACGAGATGGTCACTGCGTTCGCCCGGCTGCGCGACCCCGAGCTCGGCGACTGGATCGGTGAGCAGGTGGCGTTCCCCAACTCGATGGTCGACCGCATCACGCCGGTGACCACCGACGCCGACCGGCAGCTGCTCGCGAAGAACTACGACCTCGACGACGGCTGGCCCGTGGTGTGCGAGCCGTTCGCCCAGTGGGCCCTCGAGGACCGCTTCGCCCTCGGCCGGCCGGAGTTCGAGCGCGTCGGCGTACAGGTGGTCGACGACGTCGGGCCCTACGAGCTGATGAAGCTGCGGCTGCTCAACGCCAGCCACCAGGCGATGTGCTACCTCGGCTATCTCAGCGGCTACCGCTACGCGCACGAGGTCGCCGGCGACCCGCTGTTCAGCGAGTTCCTGCTCGGCTACATGGACGAGGAGGCCACCCCGACACTCGAGCCGGTGCCCGGGGTGGACCTCGCCGACTACAAGCGCCAGTTGATCGAGCGGTTCGCGAACCCCGAGATCAAGGACACGATGGCCCGCCTGTGCGCTGAGAGCTCCGACCGCATCCCCAAGTGGCTGGTGCCCGTGATCAGGCAACAGCTGGCCCACGGGGGCGACGTACGCCGAAGCGCACTCGTGGTCGCTGCCTGGGCGCGCTACGCAGAGGGTGTGGACGAGCAGGGTGAGCCGATCGAGATCGTCGACCGCCGCAAGGAGCAGGTGATGGAGCGGGCCGCGCGGCAGGGCGAGGACTCGCTCGCCTTCCTCGAGGACCGCGACCTGTTCGCCGACCTGCACGACCGGCCCGCGTTCACCGAGCCGTATTCCGCCGCGCTGGCGTCCCTGCACGAGCACGGGGCGCGCGCGACGCTCGAGGCGTGGCGGCAGCGGTGACGACCCGTCGGAGGACGCCGCGCGCTGCTCACTTGGAGGGTTGCGGGATCCGGCAGCTCACCTTGGGGTTCACGCCGAGGTAGTTCAGAGGGCCCACGACAACTGTCAGGACCGTGTCACCGGTCGTCTTGCAGCTCACCTTGGCCGACTGCCCGAAGTAGCCGCGCTGGTAGGCCGCCAAGACCCCTATCAACAACCACACCACCAAGATGGTGCCGATCAAGCTGCGCATGGTCCCTCCTCCCACGAGCCGAGTGCTCGTCCCGAGACCATGGTGGCCTGATCGTCGACCAGGTTGAAGCCCCCGGCCCAGGAGAATGCGGTCGCCACGCCCCCGGATGTTGCATCCCGACGCCTGTCGTGGGTGCCTCCTGTCAAGGGTGCCTGTCAAGCGCGTCGACCCGGCGTCGTGGTGCCGATGGGGAGGCACAGGGGCCCCGACGCGTGGCACGCGTCGGAGCCCCTGACCTCGATCCCTGGATCAGCCGTTCGTGACCGTGAAGGGCCCTGCCACGCCTCCTCCGTTCGAGACCACGAAGATCTTGCCGGGGTTGGTGGCCGGCACGTTCGCGCGCTGTCGGATGCTGTAGTCGCCGATGCCCGGGGGTGCTGCGGCGACCACGGCGGCCGTCGCCCCGGTGATGGCGGCGCCCCGCGTGCCGTTCGCGTTGACCCGGTAGGCCTGGACGGTCTTGCCCACCATGTTGCCGGTACCCACGATCCGGAAGTCGCCGGCCTTCCACTTGGCCGACGTGATCGTGACCTGGTCGGTCAGAGGATCTGTCGCCTTGGCGAACATCGCCGAGTCCACGCTGGACCCGCCCACGTTGATGGCGACGACCGAGAACTGGTACGGCGAACCGGGGCTCAGTCCGGTGACGGTCTGCTTCGGCACGGTGGTCACGGGGGGCTGCTTGGCGGCGGCCAGCTTGGCGCCGACCCCGTCGTACACCGTGACCTGGTAGGAGTCTGCATCGGTCACCGCGCCCCAGGTCAGTGCCACGGAGGTCTGGGTCTGCGTACCGCTGAGCCCGGCCGGCGCCGCGGGTGCCTTGACCGAGACCGGCTTGTACTCACCGGTCGTCTGGTCGTGGTTGCCCACCGCGTCGAAGGTCGCGACGTTCAGGGTCGTCGGGCCCGTGATCGGGATCGGACCGGTGTAGAGCCTCGCGTTGTCGGTCGGGCTGTCTCCGAGGACGGCCGGGCTGCCGTCGGCGGTGAAGAACACCTGGCCGTTGCTGACGACCGTCACCGAGTTCGTCTCGACCGCGCTGGCCGGGTCTGCCCCACCGGCGGGCGAGACCGACAGCGTCGGGATGGTGGTGTCTCCTGCTGCCCCACCTGGAACGCCGCTACCGCCCATCGCGAACGGGACACTCATCTTGTCGCCGGCCATCGACCGCACCTCGAACGTGTAGGGCCCGGCGGGGTCCAGCCCGGTCAGGGTCGCCTGCGTGGCGTCAGCCGCGAGACGGACACCCTGCACGGTGTTGGTCGAGGAGTTGACGGCCTCGACGCTGTATCCCGTGACGGGCGCGGCACCGGGCTGGGCAGTCGCCGGTGTCCACTTCACCAGTGCCGAGGTCTTGTCGCCGGGACGCACCGCCGATGCCGCACCAGCAGGCGCAGCCTGGTTGGTGGGGCCTTGCGGGCACCCGCCCATCCCGGGGCCACCGGCCTCGCCGAACTCGGCGATGGTCAGGCCCTGCCGGTTGCCGTCGGCGTCCACCACCTGCCACGCCATGGCCCGCTCGCCGAGGTCAGCGGCGGCGGCCGTCGTGGCGCCCTCGAGCGTGTCGAACTCGTAGGTGGCCAGGAAGGTGCCGTCGGCATTGACGTCGAGGCCCGAGCTGTAGCCGCCCCTCGGCGCCGGGACGAGTGGACCGGGAAGGGCGCGCACGTCCCGCTTGCCGACCACGTCGACCAGGGCGGGGTTGATGATCCGCTGCTCGATGTTGGCGGGATCGACGTCGGGACCGAGCTTGCCCTTGACCGTGACCGTCTGGCCGTTGCGGGTCATGTCCTCGGTCACGGTGGCGGTCGACGTGGTGGTCTCGTCCCCCGAGCCGTCCGGGAACTTGATGG
Organism: Marmoricola sp.; assembly: GCF_025965085.1. Lineage (GTDB taxonomy): Bacteria > Actinomycetota > Actinomycetes > Propionibacteriales > Nocardioidaceae > Marmoricola. Next base: position 2,303 of record NZ_JAOPXP010000160.1, on the reverse strand, counting down.
AGACGACGTCACCGGCCTTGATGTCGGGAGTCACGTCCAGCGAGGTGCCCGTGCCCCAGCACACGCCCCCGGGGTGGTTGACCTCGAAGGCCACCCCCGTGCCGGAGACCTTGGTCTTCGCCGAGCCCATCACACCCACCCCGGGGCGGGTGACCTCGAGCGTGGCTGTCTCGCCCTCATGCTCGGAGTAGCCCTCCACCGAGACGAAGTCGCGGTCCGGGAAGACCACGATGTTGTTGGGGAAGGTGGGTACGGCGGCGGACGCGGCGGGTGCGTTCGCCAGTCCGGCCACCGCCAGTCCGAGCGCAGCCGCCATGCCCAGCGTGCGTCGTGCGCTCCGGGGCTCGTTCTTCACTACACGTTTCATCGGTCTGCCCCCCAGGCAGCTAGGTCCTCTCGGAGCCGGGAGTCCTCCCGGCCGTCTCAGGCTGTGCGCTGGAGGTTGGGGAAACCTTGAGTCGGTTGCTGGCAGCAACGGCGCTCAGCGGGGGCTCGCTACTCCTCCGCCTCGAAGAGGGCCTGCCGTTCCCGGGCGGCTGCCATGGCGCCGAGGAACTTGGCGTCGTACTCCGGGTCGTCGATCCGGATCGTCGAGACGATGTGCTCGTCGAGCACGCCGGCACCGGTGGGCGAGACCCTCTGGAGCACCACGCGGGTCACGTCCTTGACGTCGTAGTGGACCGCCACCCACTGGCCCGCGCGCGACACGGGTCGCTGGTCAGGAGAGGGAGCCAGCAGCCGGAGGATGGAGTAGAAGACGAGTCCGACCACGCCGATCACGAAGGCGGCCTCGATGATCATCATTCCCTCATTGTGCGAGCTGATGGCAGGTCAGGCCACAGTGTTGCGCCGGTCTGTTCCTACGCCGGCGGCAGCGGCCTCCCCCGGGGGAGGTGTCTGCTTGCCCGGCGTCGTCCACTTCTGCTCGGAGCCGGTGACAGGAGTCGAACCCGCGACATCCTCATTACAAGTGAGGCGCTCTACCAACTGAGCTACACCGGCGAGGCCGCCGGGATGCCTTCGGCAGCCCGAGGCGCGACGCAATCGTAGGTGACCGGCCAGGTCTCGCGGTCACGGCCGCCCCAACGACGACCAGTTCGCCGGTCCGCCGCCGGCCGTACGCCCAGCCACGCCCGGCACGGAGGCCCACTGATCGTCGTCCGCGTGAGGCTCAGCCCGTTGCATGCACGCCCTCCAGGACGCCGACCTTGTCGATCCGGTGATCGGGGTTGCCGCGCTCGTCGGACCAGAAGTTGCCCGCGGCATGGACCTCGGGTGTGGCGCAGGTCGAGAGGGTCAGCATGGGGCGCACCGCGACAGCGCCCGGACGACCGGGAACCCGCGCGGACTGCCCAGACCGCCTCAGCCGAGGTCGAGCGGCGTGTAGGGAGCGATGGAGAGGTCCCCGGTCGTCCTCACCGTCACGGGCTGGATGCCGACGGGCCGGCCGCCGCGGTAGGTGACGAGGGTGAACTCGGCGTCGCGGCGCAGCTTGCTCCCCATCGCGATGGCGTACGCCGCACCGCCCGTCGTGCCGTTGGTGTAGGTGTAGCCGGCCTTGCCGTTCTCCCCGACGACCCGGTCGGGCCCGACCTGCACGTGCAGGTGTCCGGCCAGCACGAGGTCGGTGCAGCCGCGGGCAAGGGCCGTCTCGCCAAGCTTGGCGTCGTGCACCAACAGCGTCGCGATCCGGCTGCCCTCCGCATCCAGCCGGCACACGTCGTCGGCGATCCTGGCCTTCACCTCCTCGAAGCTCAAACCCTTCTCATCACGCCAGTTGCCGAGTCCGCTCGAGCGTGGGTCGTCGACCCCGGTGATGCGGACACCGCCGAACGGCGTCACCGCCTTCCCGGTCAGATGGGTCCAGCCCAGCGCCTGGAGGTGGCGGTTCACGAACGTCCCGTTGTCATGGTTGCCGGAGACAGCAACCCTGGCGTCGTAGCTCTCGAAGGCCTCGTCGAGCGAGTCCAGGCTGAACCCCTCCCAGGTCTCACCCGTGGAGGTGTCGTCACCCGCGTCGAGCACGACGGTGGCGCCGGCCGCGTCGGCCACCTTGCGCACGACCTCGTCCATGCCGATGTTGTCGTGGCGGTCGCTGACCAGCACCGCGACCGTCTCGCTGTCGCTGGGCTGGTGCAGCCGAGCGGCGACGACGTCGACCCGGTCGGCCACCGACCGGTAGAACACCTTGCTCCGCGCGTAGGTGTCGAACAGGCTGGACAGCAACCGCTGCGTGCCCTGTGTGACCAGGCCCCCCTGGATCTCCCAGGCGTCGAGATCCGCAGGCACGGTGACCTCCGGGA
>NZ_JAOPXP010000154.1 GCF_025965085.1 Marmoricola sp. | reverse complement strand
GGCCCAGCACCACGTTGCGCCGTACGCCGTCACCGCCGGTCACCCACAGCCGGTGGACCGTGGCACCCAGGTCGAGCACGTCCAGCACGGGACCGGGCTCGGCACCGATGCGCAGCAGGCGCACCGGCCCGCGCGAGGACTCCCCGAACGACTCAGCTCCCATGACCGGCACCGTAGCCGTGCAGGGGGCCCGCCCCGCAAGCACGTCCGGGGACATGTCCGGGGGGCCAGCCGGCGTCGTGGCCGGGCTGCACGAGCGGGTCAGGGAACACCTCTGCCGTCGAGATGGTTGACCATGCATCCGAGTCATCCTGGAGGAGAGCCCCTTGTCGAAGCTGTTCGAGCCGATCACCCTGCGTTCGCTGACGGTGCGCAACCGCGTATGGCTGGCGCCCATGTGCCAGTACTCCGCCACCGACGGCGTGCCCCACGACTGGCACCTCGTGCACCTCGGCGCCCGCGCGACCGGCGGCTTCGGGCTGGTCCTCACCGAGGCGGCGGCGGTGGTCCCCGAGGGCCGGATCACCCCCGAGGACGCCGGCATCTGGAATGACGTGCAGAAGGTCGCCTGGACCCGCATCGTCGAGTTCGTGCACAGCCAGGGCGCGGCCATCGGCGTGCAGCTGGCCCATGCCGGGCGCAAGGCCTCGACGTACCGTCCCTGGGCGGAGTCGGAAGGGTCCGTGCCGGAGACCGAGGGCGGCTGGCAGACCCGCGCCCCCTCGGCCGTCCCCTTCCCGGGGTACGCCGAGCCGGCAGAGCTCTCGCCCGAGGAGATCGCCGAGGTGGTCAGGGCCTTCGCCGAGGCCACGACGCGCGCCGTCGAGGCGGGGTTCGACACGGTCGAGGTGCACGCCGCCCACGGCTACCTGCTCCACCAGTTCCTCTCGCCACTGTCCAACCACCGCGAGGACGAGTACGGCGGCTCCTTCGACAACCGGGTCCGCCTGGTCCTGGAGACGGTCGACGCCGTGCGTGCCGCCCTGCCGGACACCGCCCCGCTGCTGGTCCGGATCTCCGGCACCGACTGGATCCAGGGTGGCTGGGACCTGGAGCAGAGCACCCGCCTCGGCGTCCTGCTGAAGGAGCGGGGGGTCGACCTCGTCGACGTCTCCTCCGGCGGCAACGCGCCGGCCTCGATCCCGGTCGAACCGGGCTACCAGGTGCCGCTGGCGGCCGGCGTGCGCGCGGCCGGTCTGCCGACGGGTGCGGTCGGCCTCATCACCGAGCCGGAGCAGGCCGAGAAGATCGTCGCGAACGGCGAGGCCGACGTCGTCCTCCTGGCCCGCGCGTCGCTGCGCGAGTCGGCCTGGCCCCTGCGCGCGGCCCACGAGCTCGGTGTCGCACCGGACGAGGCGCCGTGGCCGGACCAGTACACCCGCGCCCACTGGCGCTGAGTCGGTCAGGTCGTCGTGCCCGGGGCGAGCCGGGCGCCGGCTCCGAGGACTGAGCTGACGCTGCTCTCGCGCCCGACGATGGGGACCGCATCCGGGTCGTCGAGCGCCACGGAGGGGTCACCCACCCGGGCGCCCTCGAGCAGCTCGCTGGAGGCGTCGACGATGGCGCGGGTCACCGAGGCGCCGCTCCTGACGACGGTGTCGGCGAACAGGACGCTCTCGGCCACCTCCGCCCCCGCCTCGACGACCACGCCGGGACCGAGCACGCTGCGGGTCACGACGCCGGCCACCACGCACCCCGCGCTGAGCAGGCTGTCCTTGACCACCGCACCGGCCAGCACGCGGGCCGGCTCCCGCTGCGGCTGCTGCGTACGAACCGGCCAGTCGCGACGGAAGAGTCCGGTGTCCCCGTCGAGCAGCTCGAGGTGGGCGGTGAGGTAGTGGTGGGGCTGGCCGAGGTCGCGCCAGTAGCCCTCGAGCCGGTGCGCGTAGGCCTTGCCCCGGTCGACGAACCGGGGAAGCAGCAGGTCGCCGAAGTCCCCCAGCCCGGATTCACCCGCCTCGTTGTCCTCGTCGTCGGTCCCCTGGGCCTGCTCGCGGTGCAGCTCCTCGAGGACCTCGACCAGCACGTCCGGCTCGTAGAGGAAGACCTCGGTCGCCACCGTGCTGCCGGTCGGCTCGTCCGGCTTGTAGGCGAAGGACGTCACGCGACCGAGCCGGTTCACCTCGACCACCGCGTGATCGGCGGGGTCCTCGGCGTACACCCCCTCGAGGTCGGTGGTGACCACGGTGACCTCGGCGCCCTTCTCCCGGTGGGTGCTCACCACGTCGCGATAGTCGAGCCGGTAGACGTGGTCGGCGCTCATCACGAGCACCAGCGCGGGGTCCGCGGCCCGGATCTGGTCACGCAGGCGGAACAGCTCGTCGGCGTTCCCCTTGGCGAAGCCCTCCTCGTCCAGCGATCCCGTGCCCTCCTGGGGGACGAGCAGCCGGAGCCCACCGCGGGTCCGGTCGAGGTCCCAGGGCCGGCCGTTGCGCACCTGCTCCTCCAGCGCCGACGCCTGGTAGGCCACCGAGAGCCACACGTCGTCGATCCCCGAGTTGACGAGGTTGGACAGCGGGAAGTCGAGCAGCTGGTAGGTGCCGGCGAACGGCAGCGCGGGCTTGGCGCGTTCGAGGGTCAGGACGTCCATCCGCCCGCCGGCCCCTCCGGCCTGGATGATCGCGAGGATCCTGGTGTGCTCCATGCGCGCCATCGTGGCATCTCGGTGTGTGCCGCCTAGCCTGCGGACATGGATCGCGAGGAAGCCGCCCGGGACCGCAAGCAGCAGGACGGGCGCACCAGCTTCGAGAAGTTCGTCGAGGCCGTGCACAGTCGGGTCAGCCAGGCCCCGTTCTTCCTGGTCTGTCTGGGCATCGTCGTCATCTGGGGGGCGAGCCTGCCACTGTTCCCGGACCTCAAGCAGTGGCAGGTCGCCATTCACACCATCTCCAGCGTGCTGTCCCTGCTGCTGCTCGTGCTCCTGGAGAACTCCGGGCGACGCGCCGAGGAGGCCTCACAGGAGAAGCTGAACGTGATCGCCGAGGCCCTGGCGGACCTGATGGAGTCGCAGTCCGTCGACGACCACGAGCTCGCGCACGCGACCGAGAAGCTCCGCGAGGCCGTGGGCCTCGAAGAGAGGCACTGAGCACTCCGGAGTCGCGGTCGGCGCAGGGATCAGAGCATGTCCCTGCCGCAGGTGTTGCACGAGGTCAGGTCGACCACGACGTTTCCCGCGGTGTCCCGTTCGATGACGTGGGTCTGGACGGTGTCGCCGTGGCAGAAGGGGCAGTGAGCCGTGACAGTGGCGGTTTCGGTGTCCATCAGTGGCGTTCTTCTGTCGGTTGGTGGGGGGTGAGGGACAAGGTACGCCCCGCAGGTGACGAGGCCACCCGGTCAGCGCCGGTCAGACGGCCGCTCGGTTTCCTGCCCCGGCTTGACCACGGTGGACAATCGAGCATGGGCGCTTCCCAGCACACCGAGGTCGAGCGCAAGTTCGACGTGGATCCTGCGACGCTCTTCCCCACCGTCATCGACGTCGACGGGGTGTCTGCGATGAGCCAGCCGGTCGACCTGGACCTGGAGGCGGTCTACTTCGACACCGCCGACCTGGATCTCGCGCGCCACGGGACGACGCTGCGCAGGCGAACGGGTGGGGACGACGCCGGCTGGCACCTGAAGCTCCCGAAGGACGCGGACACTCGCACCGAGCTGCGCCTGCCCCTGGGCCGCGCCACTCGGACGGTGCCGAAGGAACTGCTCGAGCCAGTGCGGGCGCTGGTCCGCGACCGTCGCCTGGTGCCGGTCGCTCGCGTGCGCACCCATCGCCGGGAGTACACGGTGCTGGGGGAGGACGAGGTCGCGCTCGCCCGGCTCTGCGATGACGAGGTCCACGCCGAGCGGCTCCACGATCCGAGCCACACCCAGGACTGGCGCGAGTGGGAAGCCGAACTGGTGAACGGCGACGGCCGGCTGCTCGAGGCCATCGAGCAGCGGCTCCTTGACGCCGGGGCAACGCGGGCATCCACCACCTCGAAGCTCGGCCGGACCCTCGGCGACGCGATCCCGCCCTACCCGCGCAGGCCTGCACGCAAGAAGCTCGCCCGGGCAAGCGCCGGACAGGTGCTGCGTGCCCACCTGGCTGACCAGACGGCCGAGCTGCAGAGGCAGGACGCACGACTGCGAGCCGATGAAGCGGGCTCCGTCCACAAGCTGCGCATCGCGGCCCGACGCATGAGGTCCGCACTCAAGACGTACAAGCCTCTGCTGGCACCCGGCTCCGGCGAAACGGTGGCTGAGGAGCTGCGCTGGCTGGGGCAAGTCCTCGCAGACGCCCGCGACGCCCAGGTGCTGCGCGAGCGGCTGCAGGTCCTTGTGGCGTCCGAGCCCCCCGAGCTGGTCCTCGGCCCCGTCCAGGCACGTATCGACGACGAGCTGCGCACCGCCTACCGAGCCGGTCTGGAGCAGGGGCTGCGTGCCCTCGACAGCGAGCGGTACTTCCGGCTCCTGGATGCGCTCGACGACCTGCTGGAGTCCACTCCGCTGGCGCCCGAGGCCGACGCTCCGGCCAGGGACCTGCTCCCGCGTCTGCTCGAGCGCGACTCCAAGCGCCTGCGGCGCGCCGTCAAGGAGGTCGCGCGCGCGGGCGACCCGCACGAGCACGACCTGGCTCTGCACGAGGCCCGCAAGAAGGCCAAGCGCTTCCGGTACGCCGCGGAGTCGACCGTCCCGGTGCTCGGGCGTCGGGCCAAGTCCCTGGCCGCCTCGGTGAAGAGGGTCCAACAGGCGCTCGGCGAGCACCAGGACTCCGTCGTCGCCCGCCGGCGACTGCGGGAGTACGGCGTCAGGGCGTACGCCGACGGACAGAACGCCTTCTCCCTCGGCCGACTGCACGGCCTCGAGCAGCAGCGAGCCGACGAGGCGGAGCGCGAGTTCAACGCCGCCTGGAAGAAGCTCGCCAGCAAGAAGACCGACCGCTGGATTCGGACGTAGACCGACGGAGAAGTCCCTGGGAATGCCCGTGGCCGGGCTGGTCTGGTCTGGTCTGGTCCCAAGCACCACGTTGAGGCGCGGGCCTGGTCAGTACCAGCAGGAAGGCTCCGTCTCAGGCGAAAGGCTGCAGCACTGCCTTCATTCGTCAGCGTGGGGAGCTCCCCGGTTCGGGGCGGAGCGTTGCCTGGGGATTCCGGCGAGGCGGTCGTCGAGGAACTGCTGGATCTGGCGGTTGCGGTCCTCCGGGTCTGAGGAGGGGAGTTCCTCGTCGATGAATCGCTGCGTCTGGTCGCGCTCGGCGCGACGGGTGGCGGCCTCCAGGAAGGTGGTCAGTGCGTTGCGGCGAGCAAGCCGTTCTGCGTAGCCACGGGCTCGGCGGAGGGGGTAGGTCACGATGGGGGAAGGTTTCACGAAATGCGAGACTAGGAGAGTTCTGTGCGTAACGAAATTCGTGGTCCAGACCGGCGTTGACATGGCACGCGAAGCAGTATTTGGTGCGGCGAAGGACAAGCGGTGGTCTCTCCATCCCTCGATCTCCCAGCGGAGAAGGATCTGTAGGCGTCGGACGCTGACGCACTGGTCAAGCGCTCAAGGACTGGACGTCGGTCTACTCGGAGATGTCGCCGACGCCCTAGCGTCCGGGCATGGCACAGGTGCGGATCATCGTTCGCGACGGGCGCAGCGGGCGACTGGGGCGCGACCCCGCGCCGGTCGCGGACGCGGGCACCGAGCCGAGCGGGGAGATTCTCGCCGGGTTCGACTCCGACTACCGCTTCGAAGTCGGTGACAGCCTGACGCTGCCGGACGGAAGCGTGGTGACCGTGATCGGTTTCGTCGAAGAGGTCAGTGAGCACAGTTCGGTGCAGGTCGTGAC
>NZ_JAOPXP010000150.1 GCF_025965085.1 Marmoricola sp. | reverse complement strand
GAGGTCTTGTCGATCTCGCTGTCGAGGCGCCACAGGGCGTACTCCGACCGACGGTAGCCCTGGTCCTGGGCGAACCCGCTGCTGACCGTCGCGCCGAGGTCCCGCTTCTCGCAGGTCGCCATGGCGGTCGAGACCTTGTCGACGAAGGCTGCGGCGCTCCGGGGGGTGCCGAAGGCCCCGTAGGTCTCGGTGATGCCGAAGCGCCGGGGCAGCTTGGCCTGCGGGACCAGGAAGGTCCTGGTCGCGGCGTTGCTCGCGCCGGAGCTGATGAAGTCGGCCTTGTCGCAGGTGGTCGCGGCGAGGTTGGGTCGCGCCCGGACGGGTCTCGTGCCGACCCAGGGCCGGTTGATCCGTCCCACCACGGGAAGGTCGGCGGCGGCGAGCGTGCCCGGCGTCTCACCGGAGGGCGGTGGCAGCACCGGCGCCGAGGACACGTCGGTGGGACACGGTCCGGACGGGTCGGAGCCGCACAGGTTGCGCACGGCGTCGGTGAGGGTGCGGACCGCGAGGGCGACCTCGACCGGCCGGCCGTCGAGGGTCTCGAGCACCGTCGAGACCGTCAGCGCGCCGGTACGGGCCAGCCCGACGACGTAGGTGCGGCCGACATCGCCGGGGATGCGCAGCTTGAGCATCTGCGCCTCCTCGCCGAGCCCGCTCACCCGGTAGGCGTTGAGCAGCTGGATCCGGGCCTCGTCGCAGCCGGCGAACCACCCCAGCGTCGTCCGGTACGCCGCAACGGCCGCCCGCGGGCTGCGCGACATCTCGACCGTCTGGACCAAGGTGCGGCGAGGGTTGCCCGACGCCGTGAACGTGCGCACGAACGTGCCGCGGCCCTGGGGGTCGGCGAACCGCGTGTCCTGGCAGACGGAGTTGATGCCTGTGCCCTGGGTGTTGTCGGAGGTGTTGACCAGGCGCCAGGTCTCCCTCGGAGCAAGCGCCTGCACTTGTGGCAGCTCCAGCAGCATCTCTGCAGTCACTGGTTCCTGGCTGGCCGCGGGTCGTGCCTCAGCCGGCTCCGTGACCCCGCCGCGGACGACGAAGTGTCCGCCGAGGAGCGTGAGGGCGAGAAGTGCGACGATCCCGGTCGCGGCGTGCCACCGGCCGCGACGGCTGCCGCCCTGGTCGATCACCGAGGACTGGGGGAGGGCGGCGGCCTCGGCGACGGGCGCCAGCAGCCCGATCGCCGCGAGGACGTCCTCGGCCGTGCCGTCGGTGGCGGTGCCGAAGCCACGGGTGGCCTCGGTGAGCTGCCTCTCGACCCGCGCGGCCGTCTCCCCGAGCTCCCGCCCGATGGCGACCGTGGTGAGGCCGGCGAGGTGGGCCAGCAGCAGCACCTTGCGTTGCTGGTCGGGCAGGTGGTGCAGGGCGTCGAGCACCCGCTTCTGCTCGGCGGACAGCCCCTTCTCCCGGTGCCAGAGCCTGGCGACGTGGCGGCGCTGGGCGGTCGCCCAGGCACGCGGGCGCACCCACTCCTCCGGGTCCGGCAGGCGGCTCACCTTGCTCCAGCGCTGGCGGGCAGCGGTGAAGGCGTCCCGGACGGCGCTGCGGGCGGCCGACAGGTCGCCGGTGAGGGCGTAGGTCTCCAGGAGGATCCGGCGGCGGCTGGTGAGGTAGAACTCGTCGAACTCGGGTGCGCACGGCTCGCTGGAGGGGGACTCGGATGGGGGCATGACAGGCCGAGGCTACCCGCGTGCCTCCCCGGTGCCACGGGGATCCTGGGTGAGGATGGGACGGCGATGACTGATCTGCTGAGCCGACCGAACGCCGCGGGCCCGGGAAGGGGTTCCGCCAAGGGTTCCTCCGGCGCTGCTGAGCGGCGCCCCCTCAACGTCACGGCCGCGCTGGCTGCGCTCGGCGCCGCGGCGACCACGCTGCTGACCTGCATGGGCCTGGCGGTCATCGGCTGGTTCCTGGCCGACGCCGGCGCCCACGGCCAGACGACCGACGCCCTGCGGGTGGGTGCCGACGCCTGGCTCGTCGGACACGGGGCGCACCTGACGCTCTCCGGCGTACCCCTGGGGATCGTGCCGCTGACCCTCACCGGCCTCATCGCCATGGTGCTCTTCCGCTCCGGACGCTGGGCCGCGGCCACGTCGCAGCCCGTCGAGGACGACCGGTCGGTGCTGCTGGCGGCCACGGTCCTCACCGGCATCTACGTCGTGATAGCCGTGGTCACCTGCACCCTGGTCGCGCAGGACTCCGCCAGCCCCAGCCTGGGGCGGGCGATCGTGGGTGCGTTGCTGCTCTCGGGGGTCGCCGGCACCCTCGGCCTGGCCGCCGGGACGGGGCGGCTGCGCGCCTGGGGGGACCTGGTGCCGGGCTGGGTCCGGTCGGTCGCCTACGGCGCCTGCGTGGGCTTCGCGCTGCTGGTCGCGGCCTCAGCCGTGCTCGTGGTCGCTGCCCTCGCAACGGGCCTCAACGAGGCTGCCTCGGTGATGACGGGGCTCCGCCTCGGTGCCGGCGACCACCTCATGTACGCCCTCGCCACGATCGCCGTCGCCCCCAACGCCGTCCTGTTCGGCAGCGCCTACCTGTTGGGTCCCGGCTTCGCCGTCGGCACCGGGACGGTGGTGTCGCCCACGCTGGTCGCGCTCGGGCCGGTGCCGGCCTTCCCACTGCTGGCGGCGCTCCCCGGCGACGGCCCGACCCCCGGCTGGGCCGTCTGCCTGCTGGCGGTGCCCGTCCTCGTCGGCGCGGCCGGCGCGGTGCTCGCCCAGCACAACTACGGCGTCACGGCGTACGACTCCGCCGCCCTGCGCGGCTTCGCCAGCGGCTTCGGGGCCGCGCTGGTCACGACCGTCGCGATCGCGCTGGCCGGCGGTCCGATGGGCACCGGCCGCATGGCCGACATCGGCGCCTCCGCCAGCGAGGTGTTCGTCGCCGCGGTGATGGCGATGAGCCTCGGCGGGCTGGTCGCCGGTGTGGTCACTGCCTGGTGGCAACGGCGCTGAGATTCCTCGGTAACCTGTCCCGGTGCCCGTCACCCGTCTCGTCGTACTCGTCTCCGGGGCCGGCACCAACCTCCAGGCGCTGCTCGACGCGGCCCAGGACCCGGCGTACGGCGCCGAGGTGGTCGCCGTGGGCGCCGACCGTGACGGCATCGAGGGGCTCGTGCGGGCCGAGAAGGCCGCGGTCCCGACGTTCGTGCGCAAGGTCGCCGACTCAGCCACCCGTGCCGAGTGGGACCGCACCCTGACCGAGACCGTCGCGGCCTACGAGCCCGACCTCGTGGTGCTGGCCGGCTTCATGAGGCTCGTCGGGTCGGACTTCCTCGGCCGGTTCGCCGGCCGCGTGGTCAACACGCACCCGGCGCTGTGCCCTGCCTTCCCCGGTACGTCGGGGCCGGCCGACGCCCTTGCGTACGGGGTCAAGGTCACCGGCGCGACCCTCTTCGTCGTCGACGAGGGGGTGGACACCGGGCCGATCATCGCGCAGACGGTCGTGCCCGTGGAGGACGCGGACGACGTCGAGTCGCTCCACGAACGCATCAAGGTCGCCGAGCGGACCATGCTCGTCGGCACCGTGGGCAAGCTCGCCCGCGAAGGCTTCACCATCACCGACAGGAAGGTGCGGATCGGCACATGACCGAGAGCACAGCCCCGAACACTGATCAGCCGACGATCGACCGCATCCCGCTCAGGCGCGCGCTGGTCTCGGTCTACGACAAGTCCGGGCTCGAGGAGCTCGTGCGTGGGCTGGCGGACGCCGGGGTGGAGCTCGTCTCCACCGGCGGGTCCGCGCAGCTGATCGCCGACCTCGGCCTGCCCGTGACCAGGGTCGAGGACCTGACCGGCTTCCCCGAGTGCCTCGACGGACGCGTGAAGACGCTGCACCCCAAGGTGCACGCGGGGATCCTGGCGGATCGCCGGCTGCCGGACCACGTCGCGCAGCTCACCGAGCTCGGCATCGCGCCGTTCGACCTGGTGGTCTCCAACCTCTATCCGTTCACCCAGACCGTGATGTCGGGGGCGTCCCAGGACGAGTGCGTCGAGCAGATCGACATCGGTGGCCCGTCGATGGTCCGCGCCGCGGCGAAGAACCACCCGTCGGTCGCGATCGTGACCTCGCCCGAGCGGTACGCCGACGTCCTGTCCGCGCTCGCCGAGGGGGGCTTCACCCTCGAGGAGCGCAAGCGTCTGGCCGCCGAGGCGTTCGTCCACACCGCGACCTACGACGTGGCTGTGGCCAGCTGGATGGGCAACGTCCTCACCGACAGCTCCGACGGCGCCGGGTTCCCCGCCTGGGTCGGTGGCACCTGGACCCGCGGTTCGGTCCTGCGCTACGGCGAGAACCCGCACCAGTCGGCGGCGCTCTACCTCAACGACTTCGGTCCCGGGCTCGCCCAGGCGCGCCAGCTGCACGGCAAGGAGATGTCCTACAACAACTACGTGGACGCAGACGCGGCCCGCCGGGCGGCGTACGACTTCGACGAGCCCGCGGTCGCGATCATCAAGCACGCCAACCCGTGCGGCATCGCCGTCGGTGCGGACGTCGCGGAGGCGCACCGCAAGGCGCACGAGTGCGACCCCGTCTCGGCGTTCGGCGGTGTGATCGCGGTGAACCGCCCGGTCTCGGTCGAGATGGCCCGGCAGGTGGCGGAGGTGTTCACCGAGGTCGTCGTGGCCCCGGCGTACGAGGACGGCGCGGTGGAGATCCTGCAGGGGAAGAAGAACGTGCGCCTGCTCGAGTGTGAGCCCCTCGCGCGCGGCGGCATCGAGACCCGGCCGATCTCCGGCGGGCTGCTGATGCAGGAGCGCGACGCGATCGACGCCGAGGGCGACGACCCCGCCGCCTGGACGCTGGCCACCGGTGAGGCCGCGTCCGACGAGGTGCTCGCGGACCTCGCCTTCGCGTGGAGGGCGTGCCGGGCCCCGAAGTCCAACGCGATCCTGCTGGCCTCCGGCGGTGCCTCGGTGGGCATCGGCATGGGCCAGGTCAACCGGGTCGACTCCTGCCGCCTCGCGGTCACCCGTGCGGGCGAACGCGCCGCGGGATCGGTCGCTGCCTCCGACGCGTTCTTCCCGTTCGAGGACGGACCCCAGATCCTCATCGACGCCGGGGTCACGGCCATCGTCCAGCCGGGTGGCTCCGTCCGCGACGAGCTGACCATCGAGGCGGCGAAGAAGGCCGGCGTGACCATGTACTTCACCGGCACCCGCCACTTCGCGCACTGAGCCGCCTTCAGGAAGGATGCACACCGTGACTGCACAGAAGCTCGACGGCACCGCCACCGCCAAGGCGATCAAGGCAGAGCTCAGGGAGCGGGTGGCCCGGCTCCGCGGACTCGGTGTCACCCCCGGACTCGGCACCATCCTCGTCGGCGACGACCCGGGGTCGACCTGGTACGTCAACGGCAAGCACAAGGACTGCGCCGAGGTGGGCATCGAGTCGATCCGCGAGGACCTGCCCGGCACCGCGACGCAGGAGGAGATCCTGGCCGCCGTACGCCGACTCAACGACAACCCGGCCTGCACCGGCTACATCGTGCAGCTGCCGTTGCCCAAGGGCGTCGACGAGAACGCGGTGCTCGGGGAGATCGACCCCGCCAAGGACGCCGACGGCCTGCACCCCACCAACCTGGGCTGGTTGGTCCTGGGCAAGCCGGCGCCGCTGCCGTGCACGCCGTTCGGGATCGTCACCCTCCTGCGCCGCCACGGCCTCGAGACCAAGGGCGCCGACGTCGTGGTCGTCGGTCGTGGTGTCACCGTCGGACGTCCGCTTGGCCTGCTGCTCACGCGTCGCTCGGAGAACGCCACCGTGACGCTGTGCCACACGGGCACCCGCGACCTCGCCGCGCACGTCCGCCGGGCCGACATCGTCGTGGCCGCAGCAGGCGTGCCCGGGATCATCACGGCCGACATGGTCAAGCCTGGTGCCGCCGTACTCGATGTCGGCGTCTCGCGGGTGGACGGCAAGCTCGCCGGTGACGTCGACCCCGCGGTCCACGACGTCGCCGGGTGGATCTCGCCGAACCCCGGCGGAGTGGGCCCGATGACGCGGGCGATGCTGCTGTCCAACGTGGTGGAGCGGGCCGAGGCCGAGCTCGAGCCGGGCGCAGCCTGAGCGCGTGAGCCTGCCGGAGGAGCCGCGCCGGGTGCCGTCCACGCCCGGTGGGCTGGTCTACCTGATCGTCGTGGCGCTCAGCGCCGTGGGCCTCCTGGTGGTCGCGTTCGGCCCGTGGCGCCGCGGCGTCGGCGTGATCGGTGTGGCCCTGCTGCTGGGCGCCTTGATGCGGGCGCTGCTGCGGGACCGGGACGCCGGGATGCTGCGCGTGCGCCGCCACCGCTGGGTCGATGTCCTCACGCTCGGCGGGGTCGGTACGGCGCTGCTGGTGCTGGCCAGCGTGATCCCCAACCAGTCGTCGTAGTCACACGTTTCACCCGTTCACGGGGGAAACCGCCACTTCCCCCGCGTTGCAACAGGGGGTAAGTGACAGTTTCACCCGTGAACCTGTGAAACTTCAGAGCGCCCCGGTGACGGTGTCCAACCACAGCCGGGCGTAGCGCTCCCCGTCGACGGCGAGCCCCACGTCGATGGTGGCGGGTGCCTGGCCGTGTGGGTCCTGGACGAGGTTGCCGGCCCAGTCGCGGCGGTCGACGATCGTCCGGCCGCGCGACCACGTGCCGGCCAGCTCGACGCGCACCGGCAGGCGTTCGGTGGTCAGCCCCTCCGGATCGAGTACGGCGCACACCGCACCGGCGTCGCCGACGGTGGCGGAGTCCGTCTCGAAGCGCTCGCACTGGAAGGCCACCAGCCGACCGGCGAGGCCGGCGGGGCCGCTGTCGTGCTCGGCCACCAGCGCAGCGGCCTGGGCCAGTGAGACCCGCGGGTCGTAGAACACGTCCAGTCCGTACATGAGCAGCTCGATGCCCAGGTCGGCGCACGCGTCCAGGGTGATCGCTGCGGCCTCCGGGTCGTGGAAGACGTTGAACTCCGCGGAGGCAGTCGCGTTGCCGACGTGCGCAGCGCCACCCATGAACACGATCCGCCTCAGGCCGCGGGCCGCCTCGGGGTAGGTTCGCAGCAGCAACGCGATGTTGGTCATCGGTGCCAGCGGGATCAGCGTGACCCTGTCCTCCTCCGGACCGGCCGCCGCCTTCAGGAGGACGTCCCGCAGCAGCTCGATGGCGTGTCCAGGAGCTGGCTCCCGGCACGAACGCGGCCAGTCGAGGTCGCCCATCCCGTCGTTCCCGTGCACGTGCCGGGCGTCGACCGGCGTCTCCAGCAGCGGCCGCGCCGCTCCCGCGGCGACGGGCACGTCCTCGCGCCCGCAGGTGTCGAGGACGGTCAGGGTGTTCCGTACGACGTCGACCAGCGGCGCGTTGCCCCCGACGCAGGTGACCGCCTTGAGGTCCAGCGCAGGATGTAGCGCCGCCAGCAGGAGGGCGCAGGCGTCATCGACTCCGGTGTCGACGTCAAGGACGATCGGCGTACGGCGTGCAGTAGTCGTCACGCAGTCACTCCAGTCACAGCTTCCCGGCCAAACGTGCACTTACCCCGCGTTG
Source organism: Marmoricola sp. (assembly GCF_025965085.1). Lineage (GTDB taxonomy): Bacteria > Actinomycetota > Actinomycetes > Propionibacteriales > Nocardioidaceae > Marmoricola. The sequence goes on along the minus strand of NZ_JAOPXP010000150.1, from coordinate 4,047 downwards.
CAACTGGGGGTAAGTGCACGTTTCACAAGTGAACGGGGGAAACCGCAGCTCAGATCAGCCCCAGCTCCCGGACAGCGTCCCGCTCCTCGGCGAGCTCCTTGGTGGAGGCGTCGATCCGGCTGCGCGAGAAGTCGTTGATGTCCAGGCCCTGGACGATCTCCCAGTCACCGTTCCGCGTCGTGACGGGGAAGGAGGAGATGAGTCCCTCGGGGACGTCGTAGGACCCGTCGGAGACGACGGCCATCGAGACCCAGTCGCCCTCGGCGGAGCCGAGCAGCCAGTCGTGGGCGGCGTCGATGGTGGCGGACGCGGCCGACGCGGCGGACGACGAGCCTCGCGCCTCGATGATCGCGGCACCGCGCTTGGCGACGGTCGGGATGAAGTCGTTCTCCAGCCAGCCCTGGTCGTTCACGACCTCGGCGGCGTTCTTGCCACCCACCTCGGCGTGGAAGATGTCGGGGTACTGCGTCGCGGAGTGGTTGCCCCAGATCGTCATCTTCTTGATGTCGGTCACGGACGCACCGGTCTTGGCCGCGAGCTGCGAGATGGCCCGGTTGTGGTCCAGGCGGGTGAGCGCCGAGAAGCGCTCCTTCGGGATGTCGGGGGCGTTGGTCATCGCGATCAGCGCGTTGGTGTTGGCCGGGTTGCCGGTCACGCCGATGCGGACGTCGTCGGCGGCCACCTCGTTGAGCGCCTTGCCCTGGGCGGTGAAGATCGCGCCGTTGGCCTCGAGGAGGTCACCGCGCTCCATGCCGGGGCCGCGGGGGCGCGCGCCGACGAGGAGGGCGAGGTTGACGCCCTCGAAGACCTTGCTGGCGTCCGCGCCGATCTCCACGCCCGCGAGGGTCGGGAACGCGCAGTCGTCGAGCTCCATGACGACGCCCTCGAGCGTCTTGAGGGCAGGCTCGATCTCGAGCAGCCGCAGCTCGATGGGCTGGTCCGGCCCGAAGAGCCCTCCGCTCGCGAGACGGAACAGCAGGCTGTAGCCGATCTGGCCGGCGGCGCCGGTGACGGCGACCTTGATGGGGGCAGTGCTCACGAGGACTCCTGAGGGCGACGAGACGGACGTCCCGACGCTAGCAGCGCCTGCGGCGTGTGGCTAAGCGCACCCGGTCCGCGGACCGCCACCTGCCCGATCGGAGGGTCGTGGACGCAGCGGTGGTGCCCGGACGCGGGCCGCCGCGGTTGTGGGCAGCGCGGTCCCCTGAGAGGCTGGCTGACGGAGCAGCCGCCGAGTCGGTGCGGTATCTTGACGTGAAGATAAATCCCCGAGCAGACGCCCCAGGAGTCACACGTGACCGAGTCGAAGATCATCTACACCCTCACCGACGAGGCGCCCCTCCTGGCGACGTACTCGTTCCTCCCGATCATCGAGGCGTACGCCGGCAAGGCCGGTGTCGGCGTCGACACCCGCGACATCTCCCTCGCTGCCCGCATCCTCGCGAGCTTCGCCGACCTGCTGCCCCAGGACCAGCGCGTCTCCGACGACCTCGCCGAGCTCGGTGCCCTCGCGAAGACCCGCGAGGCCAACATCGTCAAGCTGCCGAACATCAGCGCCTCCATCCCGCAGCTCAAGGCCGCCATCGCCGAGCTCCAGGGGCAGGGCTTCGACCTGCCGGACTACCCCGACAGCCCGCAGTCCGACGAGGACAAGGACGCCCGCGCGCGCTACGACAAGGTCAAGGGGAGCGCCGTGAACCCCGTGCTCCGTGAGGGCAACTCCGACCGTCGCGCGCCGGAGTCCGTGAAGAACTACGCCCGCAAGCACCCGCACTCGATGGGCGCGTGGAGCCCGGACTCCAAGACCAACGTCGCGCACATGCAGGGCGACGACTTCCGCGCCAACGAGCAGTCCGTGGTGGTGGAGAAGGAGGGCACGCTCCGCATCGAGCTCGTCACCGACGACGGCACCGAGGTGCTCAAGGAGTCGGTCCCGGTCGAGGCCGGAGAGGTCGTCGACGGCACCTTCATGAACACCGCCGCGCTGCAGGCGTTCCTCGGGGAGCAGATCCAGCGGGCCAAGGCCGAGGACGTGCTGTTCTCGATCCACCTCAAGGCCACGATGATGAAGGTCTCCGACCCGATCATCTTCGGCCACGCGGTGCAGGCCTTCTTCCCCAGGCTCTTCGCCGAGCACGGCGACGTGCTTCTCGAGGCCGGGCTGGACCCCAGCAACGGGCTCGCCAGCATCCTCTCCGGCGCCGAGAAGCTCGGTGGCGAGAAGGGCCAGGCGATCCTCGACGCCGTCAAGCAGGGGCTCGAGGAGGGTCCGGAGCTGGCCATGGTCGACGACCGGAAGGGCATCACCAACCTGCACGTGCCCAGCGACGTGATCGTGGACGCCAGCATGCCGGCGATGATCCGCACCTCGGGGCACATGTGGGACCCGAGGGGCGAGGAGGCCGACACCCTGGCAGTCATCCCCGACAGCAGCTACGCCGGCATCTACCAGGTCGTCATCGACGACTGCCGCGCCAACGGCGCCTTCGACCCGTCCACGATGGGCTCGGTGCCCAACGTGGGCCTGATGGCACGCGCGGCCGAGGAGTACGGCAGCCACGACAAGACCTTCGAGATCCCCAAGGCCGGCAGCGTCCGGGTCGTCGACCAGGACGACAACGTGCTGCTGGAGCACCAGGTCGGCCCCGGTGACATCTGGCGCGCCTGCCAGACCAAGGACGTGCCGAACCGCGACTGGGTCAAGCTCGCTGTGACCCGTGCCCGCGCCACCGGCGTCCCGACGGTCTTCTGGCTCGACGAGACCCGTGCCCACGACGCCAACCTGATCGCGAAGGTCAACGAGTACCTGCCGGACTCCGACATCGTCGGGGACACCGACGGGCTTGACATCAGGATCATGAAGCCTGAGGACGCGATCGCGTTCTCCATCGACCGCATCCGCAAGGGCGAGGACACCATCTCGGTGACCGGCAACGTGCTGCGCGACTACCTGACGGACCTGTTCCCGATCCTGGAGCTCGGCACCAGCGCCAAGATGCTCTCCGTCGTACCCCTGATCAACGGCGGTGGCCTGTTCGAGACCGGCGCCGGCGGCTCGGCTCCCAAGCACGTGCAGCAGCTCGTCAAGGAGAACTACCTGCGCTGGGACAGCCTCGGCGAGTTCCTGGCGCTGGCCGAGAGCTTCGCGAAGTACGCCGAGACCACCGGCAACGCCCACTCCAAGGTGCTCGGACAGACCCTCGACCGGGCGACGGGCACGTTCCTGGACGAGAACAAGTCGCCGGGCCGCAAGCTCGGGACCATCGACAACCGCGGCAGCCACTTCTTCCTGGCCCTCTACTGGGCCCAGGAGATCGCCCGGCAGACCGACGACCCCACCCTGGCCGAAGCCTTCACGCCGCTCGCCGAGCTGCTCGCGGACAAGCAGGACCAGATCGCCGAGGAACTCGTCGCGGTGCAGGGCTCCCCGGCCGACATCGGCGGCTACTACCGTCCGGACGCGGGGAAGACCGCCGAGGTCATGCGTCCCTCGAAGACCTTCAACGAGGCACTCGCGAGCCTGGCCTGACTGGGTGTTCCTAGTGCGGGGGCTGCGACCGTGGGCACCGTGCCCGGCATGGCAGACCCCAGTGACCTGACCGATGACCGGTGGCCTCTGCTCGAGCCGGTGTTCAAGGTGCCAGGTAGACGTGGCCGCCAGCATGCCGATGACCTGTGAGCCGGGGTGGACGCCATGCTCTACATCGCCCAGACCGGCTGCGAGTGTGGCGCTGTCTCCCGGCGTCGTTCGGAGCATGGACGCGGGTCCGGTCGCAGTTCCGCCGCTGGTCGCGCAACGGCACTTGGGCGCACGCCCTCACAGTGCTGTGCGCGGCCGCACGCATCGAGGACGCGCCGCCGGAGACGCCGCCGTCCTGCTCGGCCACCGCTGAGCAACAGGTACCGCCTCCGCGCGGCGCGCCGCGGGGCCTGCACACCGGGCTCTGCGGTTCGTCGCTGACGGGGCTGCGCTCACGGTCACCGGGAACCACCAGCCCACCCAGCAGGAAGGCAGGACGCCCATGTCCGTGCTCGATCCTCTGCTGG
>NZ_JAOPXP010000140.1 GCF_025965085.1 Marmoricola sp. | reverse complement strand
CCACCGACGACGGCAAGGTCACCCTCGAGCACATCGAGTGCAACGCCGCGTGCGACTACGCCCCCGTGATGACGGTCAACTGGGAGTTCATGGACAACATGACGCCCGAGTCCGCGACCGGACTGGTCGACGACCTCCGTTCGGGCGTCGAGGTGCACTCGACCCGCGGACCCCGGCTGGTCACCTGGCGCGAGGCCGAGCGCGTCCTCGCCGGGTTCCCCGACGACCTCGCCGACGAGGGCCCCTCGGCCGGGCCCGCCTCGCTGGTGGGACTGAACATCGCCCGTGAGCATGGCTGGACCGCACCTTCGGTCCAGGACGCCCAGGAGTCCGCCCGCGAACCGGATGTCGCCGAGGGGTCCACCACCGCGGACAAGGCCGACGGCAGCCACGAGGCCGGGCGCACCGAGGCCGAGGCCGAGGTCCAGGCGTCGGCGGCCGACGCCAAGCACGAGGACAACCCGGCGAACACCGGTGGTGACGACAAATGACAGTGTTTCGAGATGCTCGTACCTCGCTCCTCGACAACCGGGAGAGGACACTTCGTGACTGACGTATTGACCCCCGTTCTCACGGACAACTGGGGCACCGACCGCTCCTGGACGCTGGCGGCCTACGAGGACCGGGGCGGGTACGCCGGGCTGCGCAAGGCCCTCGCGATGGCCCCGCCGGACGTCGTCGAGATCGTCAAGGGGTCCAACCTCCGCGGACGTGGCGGTGCGGGCTTCCCGACCGGCATGAAGTGGGGCTTCATCCCGCAGGACAACCCGAACCCGAAGTACCTCGTGGTCAACGCCGACGAGTCGGAGCCGGGCACCTGCAAGGACATCCCCCTGATGATGGCGAGCCCCCACACGCTGGTCGAGGGCGTCATCATCAGCTCTTACGCGATTCGCGCGAACACTGCCTTCATCTACGTGCGCGGCGAGGTGCTGCACGTGATCCGCCGCCTCCAGCGCGCCGTCCAGGAGGCCTACCTGGCCGGCCACCTCGGCAAGGACATCCACGGCTCGGGCTACGACCTCGACCTGATCGTGCACGCCGGTGCCGGCGCCTACATCTGTGGCGAGGAGACGGCGTTGCTGGACTCGCTCGAGGGTCGCCGCGGCCAACCGCGCCTGCGCCCGCCGTTCCCGGCCGTGGCAGGTCTCTACGCCAGCCCGACGGTGATCAACAACGTCGAGTCCATCGCGTCGGTGCCGAGCATCATGGATCGCGGAGCCGAGTGGTTCTCCGCGATGGGCACCGAGAAGTCCAAGGGCTTCGGGATCTTCTCCCTCTCCGGCCACGTCGCCAACCCCGGCCAGTTCGAGGCGCCGCTCGGCATCACCCTGCGCAAGCTGATCGAGCTGGCCGGTGGCATGCGCGACGGTCATGAGCTGAAGTTCTGGACGCCCGGCGGGTCCAGCACGCCGCTGCTCACGGCCGAGCACCTCGACGTCCCCCTCGACTTCGAGGGCGTCGGCGCGGCGGGCTCGATGCTCGGCACTCGCGCGCTGCAGATCTTCGACGAGACCACGTGCGTGGTCCGTGCGGTGCTGCGCTGGACGGAGTTCTACAAGCACGAGTCCTGCGGCAAGTGCACCCCGTGCCGCGAGGGCACGTGGTGGCTGGCGCAGACGCTGGCCCGGCTCGAGCAGGGCCACGGCTCCGAGGCCGACCTCGACCTGCTGCTCGACCAGTGCGACAACATCCTGGGCCGGTCCTTCTGCGCGCTGGGTGACGGCGCGACCAGCCCGATCAGCTCCTCGATCGCGTACTTCCGCGACGAGTACCTCGCCCACTTCACCCACGGCGGCTGCCCGTTCGACCGCCAGGCGTCGACGATCTTCGCGAAGGTGGAGGCCCACGCATGACGACCACCCCGGAAAGGACGCCGGAGAAGTCGAAGGAGACGGCTCCCGAGAAGTCCGACGAGGTCACGCTCACCATCGACGGTGTCGAGGTGTCGGTCCCCAGGAACACCCTGGTGATCCGTGCGGCCGAGCGCATCGGCGTCCAGATCCCGCGCTTCTGCGACCACCCGCTGCTGGCACCCGTCGGTGCCTGCCGGCAGTGCCTGGTCGAGGTGCCCGACGCCGGCAACGGTCGTCCGATCCCCAAGCCGCAGGCCTCCTGCACGCTCACCGTCGCCGAGGGCATGGTCGTCAACACCCAGGCGACCTCACCTGTGGCGGACAAGGCACAGCAGGGGATCATGGAGTTCCTGCTGATCAACCACCCGCTCGACTGCCCCGTCTGCGACAAGGGCGGCGAGTGCCCGCTGCAGAACCAGGCGATGAGCAACGGTCGTGGCGAGACCCGGTTCACCGAGAGCAAGCGGGTCTACCCCAAGCCGATCAACATCTCCGCCCAGGTGCTGCTCGACCGCGAGCGCTGCGTGCTCTGCGCCCGCTGCACCCGCTTCTCCGAGCAGATCGCCGGCGATCCCTTCATCGCGCTCATCGAGCGGGGTGCCCTGCAGCAGGTCGGGATCTACGAGAAGGAGCCGTTCGAGAGCTACTTCTCCGGCAACACCATCCAGATCTGCCCGGTCGGCGCGCTCACCTCGTCGTCGTACCGCTTCCGCTCGAGGCCCTTCGACCTCGTCTCCACCTCCTCGGTCGCCGAGCTCGACGCGTGCGGTTCGGCCATCCGCGTCGACCACCGTCGCGGCAAGGTCATGCGACGCCTCGCCGGTGACGACCCCGAGGTCAACGAGGAGTGGATCACCGACAAGGACCGCTTCGCGTTCAGCTACGCGACGCTCGAGGACCGGCTCACCTACCCGATGGTGCGCGACGAGGAGACCGGCGAGCTGCGTGCAGCGAGCTGGCCCGAGGCGTTCCTCGTGGCCGCCCGTGGGCTCGCTGCTGCCCGCGAGGCCGGCGGTGTCGGCGTGCTCACCGGGGGCCGGCTCACCGCGGAGGACTCCTACGCCTACTCGAAGTTCGCGCGGGTGGTCCTGGGCACCAACGACATCGACTTCCGCGCCCGGTCCCACTCCGCCGAGGAGGCCGAGTTCCTGGCCGCCAACGTCGTGCTCGGCGGTCCCGGCTCCGACCCGGTCACCTACGCCGACCTCGAGAGCGCCCGGTCGGTCGTGATGGTCGGTCTGGAGCCCGAGGACGAGGCCGGGACGATCTTCCTGCGCCTGCGCAAGACCGCACGTGGCCGGCACCTGCCGATCTACTCGATCGCGCCGTTCACCTCGCGCGGGCTGCACAAGATGTCCGGCACGCTGATCCCGACCCGTCCCGGCGACGAGGCCGCGGCCCTGGACGCCCTGGTGAACGACGGCACGGTCGCGCTGGACAGCGGCGGCCTGCTGCTCGTCGGCGAGCGCACGGCGTCGGTGCCCGGCGCCCTTGCCGCGGTGGCGAGACTCGCGGCGACCACAGGAGCCCGGATCGCCTGGATCCCGAGGCGTGCGGGTGACCGCGGCGCCCTAGAGAGCGGCGCCCTGCCCAATCTCCTTCCCGGCGGACGTCCCGTCGCCGACGCCTCGGCGCGCGTCGACCTCGCCACCGCGTGGGGCGTCGAGCACCTTCCCGACACCCCCGGCCGCGACGGTGCGGCCATCGTGGCCGCCGCCGCAGCGGGCGAGCTCGGCGGGCTCGTCGTCGCCGGCGTCGACCCGGCCGACCTCCCCGACCCCGTGCTGGCGCGCCAGGCCATCGAGGCAGCAGACTTCATCGTGTCCCTGGAGGTGCGCGCCTCCGAGGTCACCCGGGCAGCGGACGTGGTCTTCCCGGTCGCCCCGGTCACCGACCGCTCCGGCACCTTCGTCAACTGGGAGGGCCGGGTCCGCCAGTTCGGCAAGGCCCTGCACAAGCCCAACTCGCTGCCCGACCTCCGGGTCCTGTCCGGGATCGCCGAGGAGCTGGGCATCACCCTGGGCTTCCGCACCCCCGAGCAGGTCTGGGCCGAGATGACCCAGGTGGGTCCGTGGGACGGGGCGCGCGCGGTCTTCGACCACGACGTGTCGGACCCCGGGATCACCCTCGCGGAACCCGGGTCCTCCCACGCCGACGGCAGCCTCGTCCTCGCCTCGTGGAAGCAGCTCATCGACGACGGCAGGATGCAGGACGGTGCCGACGACATGCGCCTCACGGCGCGCAAGCCGGTCGTCCTGGTGGCAGCCGACACGCTCGCCGAGCTCGGCGCCACCGTCGGCGACACGGTCATCCTGGCCGGACCCCTCGGCTCGCTCGAGCTCCCGATCGGGGTCGCCGACCTCGCGGCCGGCACGGTGTGGGCCCCCGCAAGCGCACCCGGAGCGTCGGTCCGCCACCTCGTCGGGCCGGCTGGCTGCGCCGTCACCATCACCGGAGGCGCCCGATGATCCCCCTCGACACCGCAACAGGACTCAAGGCCTTCGGGCAGGACCCGGTCTGGCTGGTCATCGTCAAGGCCGTGCTGATCTTCGTGATCCTCGTGCTGCTGACCCTGTTCAACATCTGGTGGGAGCGCCGGGTCGTCGCCCGGATGCAGCACCGCATCGGCCCCAACCGCAACGGTCCGTTCGGCCTGCTGCAAAGCCTCGCGGACGGGGTGAAGCTGGCGCTGAAGGAGGACATCATCCCGAAGGCGGCCGACAAGGCGGTCTTCGTGATCGCCCCGGTCATCGCGGTGATCCCCGCGTTCGTGACCTTCGCGGTGATCCCCTTCGGGCCCGTGGTCAAGGTGCCCTTCACCGACATCCGGAGCCCGCTACAGCTCACCGACATGCCGGTCGCCGTCATCTTCGTGATGGCCATCGCCTCGATCGGCATCTACGGCATCGTGCTCGGCGGCTGGTCCTCCGGCTCGACGTACTCACTGCTGGGCGGACTCCGCTCGAGCGCGCAGATGATCTCCTACGAGGTGGCGATGGGCCTCGCGCTGGTCGCGGTGTTCCTGCACGCCGGGTCGATGTCGACCTCGGAGATCGTGAACGCCCAGAAGGACGTGTGGTTCGCGTTCACGCTCATCCCGTCGTTCGTGATCTACGTGATCGCCATGGTGGGTGAGACCAACCGAGCGCCGTTCGACCTCCCCGAGGCCGAGGGCGAGCTCGTGGGTGGCTTCCACACCGAGTACTCCTCGTTGAAGTTCGCCCTGTTCTTCCTGGCCGAGTACATCAACATGGCGACCGTGTCGGCGCTGGCGACGACGCTGTTCCTGGGCGGCTGGCGTGCCCCGTTCTGGATCGACAGCTTCTGGCCCGGCGCCAACGAGGGCTACTGGCCGTTCCTGTGGTTCATGGGCAAGGTCCTGGCCTTCATCTTCGTCTTCATCTGGCTGCGGGGCTCGCTGCCGCGGCTGCGCTACGACCAGTTCATGGCGTTCGGCTGGAAGATCCTCATCCCCGCCTCCGTCGTGTGGATCGTCGCCGTGGCGGCCATGCGCGTGGTCAGCCTGCGCGGCGGCTTCAACCCGCAGGTCCTCGTCATCCTGGGCGTCGTCCTGGCGGTGCTGGTCCTGGCGTCGTGGTTCCTCCCGGAGCGAGGCGGGCCGGTCGACGAGGCGGAGCCCCAGCCGTTCGACGCCTTCGCCGGCGGTTACCCGGTGCCACCCATGCCGGTCCCGGCCGCGACCGACAACCTTGGAGGAAAACGCTGATGGCGTCCCTGAAAGAACAGCTCTGGGACCCGGTCGCCGGGTTCGGAGTGACCTTCCGGACCATGTTCCGCAAGGTGGTCACCGAGCAGTACCCCGAGGAGAAGCTCCCGACCGCACCCCGCTTCCACGGCCGTCACCAGCTCAACCGGTGGCCCGACGGGCTGGAGAAGTGCA
>NZ_JAOPXP010000095.1 GCF_025965085.1 Marmoricola sp. | reverse complement strand
TCAGGACATCGGAATGGGGTGTCTCGCGACATCGGAATAGCGTGTCGCAGGTCATCGGAATGGCCGGGGCCCGACAGGCTCGGCCATGTCGAACTCCTCCAAGCGGCGACTGGTCATCACCGCCGTGCTCGCCGGTTCCAGCCAGTCCGAGGTGGCCCGCACCTACGCCGTGTCCCAGGGGTGGATCAGCCGCCTGATGAAGCGCTACGAGACCGAGGGGGAGGCGGCGTTCGAGCCCCGCTCCCGGGCCCCGAAGAACTCACCGACCGCGACTCCACCAGCCACCGTCGAGCTAGTGCTGCGCCTACGCAAGGAGCTCTCCGAGGCCGGCCTCGACGCCGGCGCGGACACCATCGACTGGCACCTTGACCATCACCACCAGATCACCCTGGCCCGGGCCACGATCAACCGGATCCTGGTACGCGCCGGGCAGGTGAGCCCGGACCCCTCCAAGCGACCCAAATCCTCCTGCATCCGCTTCGAGGCCGAGCAGCCCAACGAGACCTGGCAATCCGACTTCACCCACTACCGGCTCACTCGAACCGACGATCGACCCGGCGCGGACGTGGAGATCATCAGCTGGCTCGACGACCACTCCCGCTACGCCCTGCACGTTAGCGCCCATGCCAGGGTCACCGCCCCGATCGTGCTGACCACCTTCACCCAGGCCGCTGGTCTGCACGGATACCCCGCATCCACCCTCACCGACAACGGCATGGTCTACACCGTCCGGCTGGCCGGGCACGGTCGCCAAGGAGGCAAGAACTCCTTCGAAGCCGAACTCAGCCGCCGCCACATCGTCCAGAAGAACTCCCGACCCAACCACCCGACCACCTGCGGCAAGGCCGAGCGGTTCCAGCAAACGATGAAGAAGTGGCTGCGCGCCCAGCCCCTCCAGCCGAGCACGCTCGCCGATCTCCAGACGCTCCTCGACCAGTTCTGCGACGAGTACAACCACCGGCGACCGCACCGCTCGCTCCCCCACCACGCCACCCCGGCCACCGCCTACAAGGCCCGCCCGAAGGCCACCCCCCGCACCGACCCGGACAACGAAACCCACGACCGGGTCCGCCACGACAAGATCAGCAAGGCCGGCACCGTCACCCTGCGCGTGGCCGGCCAACTGCGCCACATCGGTATCGGCCGAACCTACGCCGGAACCTACGTCATCCTGCTCGTCCAGGACCTCGCCGTCAGAGTCGTCCACGCCGCCACCGGCGAACTCCTCCGCGAGCTCACCATCGACCCACGCCGCGACTACCAGCCCACCGGCAGACCACCCGGACCCACCAAAAAGAACTAGCCCGGACCTACAAAACGTAGGTCCGGGCTATTCCGATGTCTTGAGACATCACACATGTAGCGGGGGCAGGATTTGAACCTGCGACCTCTGGGTTATGAGCCCAGCGAGCTACCGAGCTGCTCCACCCCGCGTCGGTGAGATGAGGTTACCCGCCCCCTCCCGGGACCTCCAAATCGGGAGCCCGCGAGGTGACCAGCTCGGCGACGACGCGGCCCAGCTGGTGACCGGCATCCTCCTGCAGGAAGTGGCCGGCGCCGGCGATGACGGGGTGCGTCAGCCCACTCGTGCCGGGCACGAGCTTGCGCAGGATGGGGGCCATCGCGCCCGTGATCGGATCGCCGTCGCTGAAGGCCACCAGGAAGGGCTTGTCCCACTGGCCGAGCACCTGCCAGGCAGCCCGGTTGGCCTCCGCCGCAGGGTCGTCGGGACGGGTCGGCACCAGGGTGGGCATGGCCTTCGGCCCTGCCTTGAACGACTCGTCGGGGAACGGGGCGTCGTAGGCCGCTCGCGCCACGTCGGCGAGGCCACGCAGGCATCCCGCGGCCACCAGACGCCCGACGTCTAGAACCTGGGCCCCCTCGACCGCCCTGCGGAACTTCCACCAGACCTCGGGCATGTCGAAGTCACCCGTCGGCAGGCCGGTGTTGGAGGCCACCACGGCGGCAAACCGGTCGGGGTTCTCGGCGACCAGCCGCAACCCGATCAGCCCACCCCAGTCCTGACCCACCAGCGTCACGTCGCGCAGGTCGAGATGGTCGAGCACCAGCTCATGCACCCACGCAACGTGGCGCTTGTAGGAGTGGTCGGAGGTCTGCGTCGGCTTGTCGGAGCGCCCGAACCCGACCAGGTCGACGGCCACCGTCCGGATCCCGGCATCCACGAGGACGTCGATGACATGGCGGTAGAGGTAGGACCACGTCGGCTCGCCGTGCAGCAGCAGGACGACTGGACCGTCGGCGGGACCCGCGTCGACGTACGCGATCCGCAGCGAGCCACCGGCGCCGTCGGCGATCTCGGCGTACTGCGGCTCGTGGTCGAAGCCGGTGAGGTTCTCGAACCGCTCGTCGGGGGTGCGCAGCGTCTCCATGGGCCGCAGTCTCTCAGTCGGGCATGCCCTTCAGGCGTCGACCGACCGCCTGCTCCACCTCGCGCGTCGCCTGGCGCTCGGCGAGGGAGTGCCGCTTGTCCCACGTCTTCTTGCCGCGCGCCAGGGCGATCTCCACCTTCGCCCGGCCGTCCTTGAAGTACAGGGACAGGGGGATGACGGTCAGGCCGCTCTCGTTGACCCTCCGCTCGATCTTGTCGATCTCCCGCCGGTGCAGCAGGAGCTTGCGCTTGCGTCGCGACGCGTGGTTCGTCCAGGTCGCCTGGGCGTACTGCGGGATGTGCACGCCGTGCAGCCACATCTCGCCGTCCTCGACGTCGGCGAACCCGTCGACCAGGGACGCGCGGCCTGCGCGGAGGGCTTTCACCTCGCTGCCCTGCAGGACGATCCCGGCCTCCCACGTGTCCTGGAGGTGGTAGTCGTGGCGAGCCCTGCGGTTGCGCGCGACGACCGGCTCCGACTCCGGCTTCTGCATCCGGTGAGTCTTCCAGAGGACGGGCGGTCGTGCGGGCCGCGCTCGCCACTCAGCCCGCCGCCGCGCGGCGATCGTCCACCACCGGCCACTCGCCCGCCCGCAGGGGACCCCGCCTCCTGTCGCGGGTGGCAGGACGCCGTCACCGACCGCGTGCGGCGGTTCCTGGCGCAGTGACCGTCGCGCGCGACACGGCCGCCGCGGGTCAGGTCACTTCTTCAGGCGCCGACTGCCCGCGTGCCAGTCCTCCTGCCGGCCGACCGTGTCGGCGTCGAGCCCGAGCGCGGCCAGCTGCGGCTGCTCGCGCAGGCTGCGCTTGAGCTCGGCGAAGCCAGCGAAGCGGGCCAGCCCCACCACGTGGTCCCACAGGTCGGCGGCGGCGTCCTCGTCCGGCAGCCGGCTGATCACCGGTCCGAAGAAGGCAACGCCCTCGGGTGGCTCGAAATGGATGATGGGTGTTCCGACATCCTTGCCCGTCAGCGCGAGCGCCTCCTCGGTCTCCTCCCGGATCTCGACGTCCCAGGACTCGTCGCCCAGGGCGTCCGCGAGGTCGAGGGGCAGACCTGCCTCGGCGAGGACCGGCTCCACGAACTCGCGAGTCCCACGGCGATCGCGCACCCCTCCGTCGTCCCGCACGTCGTCAGGGTCCGGCGCGGTGTCGAAGATGTGCGTGCCGAACGCTGCGTAGAGCGGCGCCATCGCGCCGCGCCCGTGCTCGGCGCGGGTCCGCGCGGCCACCCGGAGGAGTCGGAGGCCAGCCTCGTGCCCGGCTTCGTACTCAGGTGGGAAGTGCGCGTCGTAGTCGACCTCGGCGTTGACCAGCCGCAGGGAGATGAACCGCCAGTCGACGGTGTAGTCGCGCCGGGACTGCACCAGCCGCACCCACTTGCTGGTCATCCAGGCGAAGGGGCAGACCGGGTCGAAGTAGAAGTTGATGTCGGCGTCGTCCATGGGTCCCACCGTAGGTCGCCAGCAGGAAGGCTGCCCCGAGTCGCCCGACGCTCGACACCTGCACCGTGCGGACCACCTGTCCCTCTAGGCTGGGCCGCGATTCGGCAGGCACGACGGAGAGGGCGAACGACGTGAGGCGTTGGGACCCCGGTGTCTTCGGCTCGGTCCTGCTCGGCCCCGCCGACCAGGGCACCCGGCGACTGCGGGTCCGGGTCCAGGTCCTGCTCACGGTGCTGCTGGTGGCCACCAACCTGGTCGGCGCGTGCATCGTGTTCGTGCTCGCGACCCTCGTCATCCCCGGTCCCTCCGCGGAGGGCGCCACCGTGCTGGCGCTGGCCATCGGTGTGCCCGTCTACGTCGCGGTGGCCATCGCGGTCGGTGCCGGGTGGGGCACCGCGGGCGCGTTGCGCGCCCTGCACTGGGTCTACCACGACGAGACCCCGACCGACACGCAACGCCTGTCCGCACTGGGCGTTCCCTGGTTCCTGACCCGCATCCAGGCCGGTCTGTGGTTCGGCGCCACGGTGCTGTTCACCCTGCTCGCGGTGCTGTTGCAGCCTGACCGCGCGATCACGACCGCGCTCACGGTCGGCATCGCCTCGCTCGTGGTGAGTGCGATCGCCTACCTGTTCAGCGAGTTCGCGCTGCGCCCGATCGCCGCCCGCGCCCTTTCCGGTGAGCAGCGATTGCACGTCCGTGGGCTCGGCGTACGTCGACGGATGATCCTGTTCTGGGGTCTCGGCACCGGCGCCCCGGTGGTCGGCCTGATCGTCGTGGCGATCCTGACGCTCACCCGGCACGAGGTCTCGCTGACCAAGCTGGCCGTCGTCGTACTCGTCCTCGGCGCGGTGATCCTCTGCTTCGGCCTCCTCGTGACCTGGCTCAACGCCCGGGCGGTGGTCGCGCCGATCCTCGCCGTACGCAACGCGATGCACGAAGTGGAGGAGGGCAACCTGGACACCGAGGTCCAGGTGTACGACGGCACCGAGCTCGGCCAGCTCCAGGCGGGGTTCAACGAGATGGTCCGTGGTCTCCGCGAGCGCGAGCACCTCCGTGACCTGTTCGGCCGCCACGTCGGCAGGGACGTCGCGGAGGCGGCAGCCTTCGGCAACGTCGAGCTCGGAGGCGAGACCCGCGTGGTCTCGGTGCTCTTCATCGACATCGTCGGCTCCACCACCCTGGCCACCGAACGGAACCCGGCCGAGGTGGTCACGCTGCTCAACCGGTTCTTCGGCGTGGTCGTCGAGGAGGTCGACCGGCACCACGGCCTGGTCAACAAGTTCATCGGCGACGCTGCCCTCGCGATCTTCGGCGCCCCGGTGGAGCTGGAGGACCACGCGACCCACGCCCTGGCTGCGGCCCGGGCCATGGCCCGGCGGCTCGACGAGGAGGTCCCCGACCTGGGGGCCGGCATCGGCGTCGCCACGGGCGAGGCGGTGGCCGGCAACGTCGGCGACGAGTCCCGCTTCGAGTACACCGTGATCGGCGACGCCGTGAACGCCGCTGCCCGGCTCACCGAGCTCGCCAAGGACGTGGACGGCGGAGTCCTGGCCGCCTGGGAGTCCGTCGAGGCTGCCGGCGCCGAAGAGGCCGGACACTGGAAGCGCCACGACACCGTCACCCTTCGCGGCCGCAGGTCCGAGACGGTCCTGGCCGTCCCCACCGACTGACGCCGACGAGCTCGAGCGCCGAACGGCTCCCCCGGAGCGCGGGGGGGCCGCCTGACGCCTCGTCCTACTTCGCGATCAGCGCCCTCTCCACCAGCGCACGCGCCTCGTTGACCGCAGCGGCGTACCCCTGCAGGTCGCCGGCCTTGAGCTTCGCGTCGGCCTCGGCGAACTTGTCGTCGGCCTGCTGCAGCAGGCGCAGCGCAGCCACGGGCAGGTTCTGGGTGTCTCCCGGACCCGTGTCGGTGCCACCGGTCGGCGACGGGTTGCCACCGCCGGTCAGGCCCAGCACGTCGTCGAGCGACGTCCTGAGGGTCGACCCGATGCCGACGTCACGACCGAACGAGGTCAGCACGAACCGCAGCACCGGGTAGTTGCCCGTGCCGCCCTGACGCAGGGTGTACAGCGGCTGCACGTAGAGCAGTCCGCCACCCACGGGCAGCGTGAGCAGGTTGCCGTAGGCCACCTTGGCGTCCGCCTGCTTGAACGCACGCAGCTGGTTGGCGACCTTGGGGTCGTTGCTGAACTGGTTGGCGATCTGGCCCGGGCCCGGCACCTGGGTGTTGTCGGGCAGCCTCAGGATCTGGAACTTCCCGTAGCTGTCCGGCTTCGCGGCGTCCGCGCCCACCGACATGAAGGACGCGAGGTTCTGCTTCTTCTGCGGCACGAACACGCTGGTGAGGGAGAACGTCGGGGCCTCACCCGACCTGGTCGCCACCGAGAGGCGGTAGGGCGGCTGCTTGCGCGTCGGGGACGCCGGGTCGTCCGGCACGTCCCACTTGTCGTTGCCCTCGTAGAACGTCTTCGGGTCGAGCACGTGGTACGACGCGAGCATGTCGCGCTGCACCTTGAAGAGGTCCTCGGGATAGCGCATGTGGGCCAGCACGTCCTCGGGGATGGCCGACTTCTTCTCCACCGCTCCCGGGAACGCCTTCTCCCAGACCTTGAGGATCGGGTCGCTGGTGTCCCACTCGTAGAGCTTCACGGTGCCGTCGTACGCGTCGACCGTGGCCTTGACCGCGTTGCGCATGTAGTTGATCTGGTCGGTCGGCAAGGTGGCGTACGCCGAGCGCGGGTTGATCGCGTCGGAGGTCATCTCCTGCAGCGACTTCTTCTCGGCCAGGGGGTACTTGTCGCTCGTGGTGTAGCCGTCGAGGATCCACACGATCTTGCCGTCGACCACTGCCGGCAGCGCGTCGGAGTCGACCGTCAGCCACGGCGCGACCTTCTGCACCCGCTCGCGGGGCGTGCGGTCGTAGAGGACCTTGCTGTTCTCGTTGACCCGCGAGGACAACACGATGTTGGCGTCCCCGAAGTGCACGGCGTAGAGCAGCTTGCGGAAGATGTTGCCGACCCCGACGCCGTCCTTGCCGGCGTAGGTGTTCGTCTTCGACGAACCCGGGTCGCCGCTGCCCTGGGGGACGTCCAGCTCGACGTCGCTGCCACCGGGCGACTTGCCGACGATCGAGTACGGCGGGCTCTGCTCGCCGAAGTAGATCTGCGGACGGTACTTCCCGCCCGGCTGGGAAGCACTGATCGCGCCCTTGGGCGGCAGGTCCTCCTCGGCGAAGACCGGTTCACCGTCGTTGCCGACCGGCTGGCCGTCGGCGGTCTGCTGGTTGCCGTAGGCGGCGATCAGGCCGTAGCCGTGGGTGTAGACCGTCTTCTCGTTGGCCCACTTCTTCTGCGCGTCGGGCAAGCCCTCGAGGTGCAGCTCGCGAGCGGCGACGACCATGTCGCGCTCCTTGCCGTTGATCGGGTAGCGGTCGACGTCGAGCACCGGAGGAACGCTGTAGTAGCCGCGGACCTGCTGGAGCTGGTCGAACGTCGAGGACACCAGCTGGGGGTCGACGAGACGGATGCCGGGGAGCGAGGCAGCATCGGCGTTGAGCTGGGCCTGGGAGAGCTTGGTCTGGGCGGCGTACTCGCTGACGGAGGTCCCCTCGAGGTCGAACGCAGCCCTCGTCGCCTGGATGTTCCTGGCGATGTAGGAGGCCTCCTTGTCGGGCTCGTCCGGCTTGACCTGGAACCGCTGCATCAGGCCCGGCCATACCGCTCCGAGCAGCACGGCGGACACCGCGAACAGTGCGAGCCCGACGCCCGGGAGCAGCCACGTGCGCCTCAGGATGTTGGCGAAGAAGAGGAGGGCGCAGATGATCGCGATGAACATCAGGATGTTCTTCGAGGGCAGCACCGCGTGGTCCCGCGTGTAGGTCATGCCCGTGACCAGTCCGCCGGTCTGGGAGGTCAGGTCGAAGCGGTCGAGGTAGTAGTCGACGCCCTTGAGCAGCAGGAAGAGACCGAACAGCGCGGAGAGCTGGGCCTGAGCGGCACCGGAGACCTTGTCGGCCGCGGACTGCAGCCGGATGCCGCCGTAGAGGTAGTGCACGACCGCCGCCACGAGGAGCCCGGTGAAGAGCGCCGTCATCGCGAAGTCCACCAGGAAGTGCAGCCACGGCAGCTCGAAGACGTAGAAGCCGATGTCCTTGTGGAAGTAGGGATCGGCCTTGCCGAAGCGCTCCCGGTTGCCCCACAGCAGGTAGGTGCGCCACTTGCCGGTGGCTGAGATCCCGGCGAAGATCCCGAAGATGACGCTCACTCCCACGAGCAGCAGCCGTCGCAGCGGCGTCACCACCTCGCGGTAGCGCTCCAGGTTGGCCTGCTCGGGCGAGTGCGGCCGGAACATCGGGCGCAGCCGGAAGGCCAGGAACAGGTTGACCGCCACGACCAGCGCCATCAGCCCGCCGAACACGACGAACAGCAGCACCCGGGTCCAGATCAGCGTGCTGAAGACCTTGCCGTAGCCGATGCTGCCGAACCACAGCTTGTCGGTCCAGATACCCGCGAAGAGTGAGAAGCCGATGATCACGACACCGACGACGATGACGGTCAGCAGCAGTGGCCGTGGCCGCCGTGAACCACGCACGGCCGCTCCGGGCGGGCGGCCACCGCGCGCACCCGTGGGTTCTTCGGCGAAGAAGTCACTCATCGTCTCGGGAGTCTCCGACATCTGGTTCGAGGGTGGTGTGCAGCAACTCTAGAAGAGCAGGCACGAGGTCGTTGCCGACGAGGACCATCTCGTCCTCGTCGTGGGCACGCTGGCGGATCGCGCAGAAGCTCTCACCCGTGCGCAGCGCGCCCGCGACGATGCGTGCCTCCTGACGGTCCGGGTGACCGGCGGCGTACTCCGCTGCGGCCTCGGCGTCGCTGGGGACCTCCTGCGCGTCCGGCGGCACCGTCAGTGCCTCCAGGACCACCGCACATCCCGTCACCTCCGGCGGCCACAGGATGCTGGCGAGCAGCTCCTCCAGACTGCCCGAGGTGGTCTCCTGCTCCACCGGCGTGAGCGCCTGGTCGTGCGCCTCGACGCCGAGCAGCTCGGCCAGGTGTGGCTCGCGCTGCAGCAGGTCGGCCGTCTCGACCAGAGCGAACAGCTGCGCGGGTCGGTCCCACCCGGCGCGAGAGGCGTGCGCCTCGATCTCGCGAACGGCGCCGGCCAGCGCGGCGCCGGGGTCCTCGATCGGGCTCATCTCGTGCACCTCGTCAGCTTCGCGTCGGGATCCTTCACCCAGGTCTGCACGTCCTTGATCGCCTCCTTGAGCGTGGTCACCCTCACCAGCCGCATCTTGTCCGGGTCGTAGTGGCCGTCCAGCGCCTCGGCGCAGTTGCCGGCCGGCACCAGGAACAGCCGCGCCCCGTCGGCCTGCGCTCCCACCAGCTTCTGCTGGATGCCGCCGATCTCGCCGACGCGGCCCTGCGCGTCGATCTCGCCGGTCCCCGCGATCGCCTTGCCGTCCGTGAGCGATCCGGGGGTCAGTACGTCGTAGATCCCCGTCGCGAACACCAGGCCGCCCGAGGGGCCACCGATGTTGTCCGCCAGGTTCAGATCGACCTGGAAGGGAAACTCGTAGCCCGGCGCGATCGTGACGCGCACGACGCTGGACTTCGGGTCGCCGGGCGCCGCCACCGTCGTCATCCTCTCCACGAGGTTGCGACCGTCACGGCGCACGGTCACGGTGACTGGGCTGCCGACGGGCAGCGGGCGGATCCGGCGGGTCAGCTCCTCGACCGAGGCGACCTTGGTGCCGTTGACTGCGAGCACCATGTCGCCGGTCTGGAGCTTGCCGTCGGCAGGACCGCCCTTCGTCACGGCGGCGATCTTCACAGCGGTCCTGTAGGGGATCTTCAGGGCGCCCAGCGCCGCCGCCACCGCGTTGTCCTGGCTGGAGACCATCTGCACGGCCGACTCCTGGCGGACGCTCGTCTGCGTCGCGGTCGGCGGGTAGATCGCCTCGTAGGGGTAGACGGAACGATCGGGGTCGATCCAGGCGGTGACCAGCTGCGGGATGTTGACCTTGTCTCCTGGCCCGCTGGGGATCACCGTCGTGAGCCGCAGGGCGCCCTTGTCCCGGTAGGACCTGCGCCCCTCGACGCTGATGATGTCCCTGCTGCCGTTCTTCCCGAGGACGTTCACCGTCGGTCCGGGAGAGAACGTCGCGTAGGGCACTGGCTCACGCAACGCCTGCACGGACATGAACGCCATCAGCACGACGGCCAGCAGTCCAGCCCACCTGCGGCGGCTCATGCGGGGAAGTCCGCGGGCCAGGTCATGGCGTCACCCTCTCACCCGGCGACAAGCAACGCGGGACGGGCTGGGTGGGTGGACCCCGACTCAGGCCGACCGGCGCGAGCCGGCACCCGGCTCGTCCGCCCGCGCCGGGGACTCCTGGCCCTCGACCCGGACACGGCGGCTCGGGTCGACCGGCATCTGCGAGGGGCGTACGGCGATCCCGGTGCTGCGCTCGCGCAAGGGCCGCGGGGCGCTCACCCGGGTGGTGACCTCGGCCGGCAGGTCCCGCATGATCGCCGCGGCGAACCGCTCCTGGGCGGCGTCTGAGCGGTCGGGACTCACGTCGCGGGCACGCCCCAACCAGCTGACCCAGAGCATCGCGATCAGGGTCACGATCGCTGGCGGAAGCCACCAGAGCAGGATCTCCACGTTCCCCATGATGCCGACCCGCGGTCCCCGACCCCGCCAGCAACACGCCCGTTCGGTCGGCCGTGAGGTCCGACAGCGGGCCGGCGGTGACGCGGGACATGGCGTGCCGGACCGGCTCCTCCCGCTACGGCGAGTTCACCCACTCCTCGCGACCGTCGCCGAAGACCTGGTGCTTCCAGACCGGGACCCTCGCCTTGAGCCGGTCGATGAGGGCGCGTGAGGCGTCGTACGCCTGGCCGCGGTGTGCCGCCGAGACCGCCACCACCACCGCGATGTCGCCGATCTCCAGGTGGCCGGTGCGGTGCACGGCCGCGAGCCCCACCACCTCGAACTCCTCCGCCACCCCGGCGGCGACCTCCCTCAGCCGGTCGAGGGCAGAGGGGTGCGCCGTGTAGTCCAGATGGGCGACCGGCTCACCGTGGTCGTGGTCACGCACCACCCCGACGAACAGGTTCACTCCCCCGGCGGCCGGGTCGTCCACGGCGGCCAGCACCTCCGCGGGATCGAGCGCGACCTCGCGCAGGTCGAGCAGCCTGATCACGTCAGTGGTCCCAGTGGTCTGGCCCGAGGATGGGATGGACGTCATCGCCCGAGCGTACGACCAGGCAGCGGGGGCCGGTCACGACATTGGCCATGACGAGTAATTTGAAGGGCATGGACGACCGACCGGACGACAACAACCCCTTCAAGGGGACCCCATTCGAGCAGATCTTCAACGCGCTCGGCGGAACCGGCGGCCCGGGCGGTCCCGGTGGCCAGGGAGGGACCGGCATGCCCGATCTCTCCGGCCTGATAGGCCAGATGCAGGCGATGATGGCGCCGTACGACGGCCCGGTGAACTGGGCGCTCGCGACCGACATCGCCCGCAAGACCTCCGCGCAGGAGCCCGACCCCAGCCCTGACCGCGGAGACCAGACCCGTGTCGCGGACGCCGTGCGCCTGGCCGACCACTGGCTGGACGACGCGACCGTCCTTCCCTCCGGCATCACGACGACCGCGGCCTGGAGTCGTGCGGAGTGGATCGAGCAGACCACCGAGCGGTGGCGCGTGCTCGTCGAACCGGTGGCCGAGCACGTCGTCGCCGCCATGGGCAAGGCCATGCCCGAGGAGGCCCGCGCCATGGCCGGCCCGCTGATCGGCATGCTCGGCAAGGCCGGCGGCGCCATGTTCGGCAGCCAGGTCGGCGCGGCGCTGGGCGGGCTCGCCGGCGAGGTGCTGACCGCCAGCGACGTGGGCCTCCCGCTGGGGCCGGCGGGCAAGGCGGCCCTGCTCCCCCACAACATCGCGCAGTTCGCGGAGGGCCTCGACGTCTCGGCCGATGACGTGATGCTCTACCTCTCGCTGCGCGAGGCCGCCCACCAGCGGCTCTTCGCGCACGTCCCGTGGTTGCGCCAGCACCTGATCTCCTCGGTCGAGGACTTCGGCCGCGGCGTCACGATCGACGTCTCGGGCATCGAGCAGGCGATGGG
Source organism: Marmoricola sp. (assembly GCF_025965085.1). Lineage (GTDB taxonomy): Bacteria > Actinomycetota > Actinomycetes > Propionibacteriales > Nocardioidaceae > Marmoricola. The sequence continues at coordinate 38,684 of NZ_JAOPXP010000095.1, read as the reverse complement.
TCAGCTGGACCCCACGAACATGGAAGCGATGCAGGAGGCCCTGCAGGGCGGGCTCTTCGAGCCGCAGCAGACCCCGGAGCAGAAGGCGGCGCTGGCCCGGCTGGAGACCACCCTCGCGCTGGTCGAGGGGTGGGTCGACGAGGTGGTCGGGCAGGCCACCGTCGAGCGGATGCCGGCCGCCACCAAGATGCAGGAGGCGATCCGTCGTCGCCGCGCGGCCGGCGGACCCGCCGAGGAGACCTTCGCCGCGCTGGTCGGGCTCGAGCTGCGGCCGCGCCGGCTGCGCGACGCCTCGGCTCTCTGGGGCTCGCTGAGGTCCCGACAGGGCAAGGAGGCACGTGACGCCGTGTGGGCCCACCCGGACCTGCTGCCGACCGCTGCCGACCTCGATGACCCCCTGGGCTTCCGGGAGGACCTGCCCGAGGTCCGCGAGCTGACCGACGAGGCCTTCGACAAGGCCATCGGCGAGCTGCTCGACACCGAGTCGGGGGGCGGCTCCGCCCCGGACGCCCCAGAGCCCGGCAAGGAGTGAGCCTGCACGCCGACGCGCTCGACGTGCTCGCCCGCTGGCAGGCACCGGACACCGGTCAGGACCGCCTGCGCGCGTCGTACGCCGCACACCTGGCCGGGCACGCGGACGGGATCTGGCGCTCGTGCTTCCCGGCCCACCTGACCGCCGGTGCCCTGGTGCTCAGCCACGACCGGAGCCGGGTGTTGCTGAACCTGCACCGCAAGGCCAGGCGCTGGTTCCACTTCGGGGGGCATCTCGAGGCCGCCGACCTCACCCTCGCGGGCGCCGCCCTGCGGGAGGCCACCGAGGAGTCAGGGCTCAGCGGGCTGAGCGTCGAGGCCGAGCCGCTTCACCTGTCCCGGCACACGGTGGAGTTCTGCGATCCCCGCGGGCCGGTGGAGCACCTCGACGTCCGGTTCCTGGCACTGGTCGGGTCAGACGTGGAGGCCGTGGCCAGCGAGGAGTCCCTCGAGGTGCGCTGGTGGCCGGTCGACGACCTGCCCACCGACGAGCCGGACATGGTCGAGATGATCGGGCTGGCACTGCGCGGCTGAGCCGGTCGGCGACGACGGCGGCCTGGCGCTCAGTCGATCCCGGAGAGGCCGGGCGCGTGGTCGGAGTCGTCCTCGGCGCAGGGCGCGAGGTCCAGAGCGGTGGCGTGGGCGACGCCCTCGAGGTAGCCCTTGGCCCGCTCGGCCCTCGGGTAGCGGTCGACCCACTGCCAGAACCGCTGGCTGTGACTGGGCTCGATCAGGTGGGCCAGCTCGTGGAGGAGCACGTAGTCGACCACCCAGGTGGGCAGGGACTGCAGGCGGTCGGAGAGCCGGATCTCGCCGGTCGTGGTCGTGCAGGACCCCCAGCGGGTCGTCATGTTCCCGACCCACCGCACCGAGGTCGGACTCACCTGGTCGTCGAGGTAGTCACGACCGAGCTCCCGGGCCCGGCGCATGATCTGGTCGTCGGTGCGTCGGCGTCGCCTCTCGGAGCGATCGAGCCGGCCGAGCATCGTGGTGACCCACTCGGCCTCCTCGGCGGGCGTGAACCGGTCGGGGATCATCACGATGACCTTGCCGTCGCGTCGGTAGGCCGACACGGTGCGCTTGCGACGCCGCGAGCGCCGGACCTCGACGTCGGAGGTCCCGAGCTGATCGTTCATGGAGAGAACCTAGCCCGCCGCACCGACAACCCCCCGGGTTCGCCCCGGAGGAGGCGGGTCACGGGCGTGCCCACTCCAGCAGCCGGTCGACGGGCCACGTGTTCACGATCCGGTCGACGTCCAGGCCGAGCTCCTCCGCACGCGCGCAGCCGTAGGAGAGGAAGTCGAGCTGACCGGGCGCGTGGGAGTCGCTGTCGATCGAGAAGAGGCAGCCCATCTCGATCGCCAGCTCCAGCAGCCTGGTCGGCGGGTCCCGCCGTTCGGGACGGGAGTTGATCTCGACCGCGGTGCCCGTCTCGAGGCAGGCGGCGAAGACCTGCTCGGCGTCGAACTCCGACTGCTTGCGCATGCCGCGGTTGCCGGTCACCAGCCTGCCCGTGCAGTGGCCGAGGACGTTGGTGAACGGGTTGTGCACGGCCGTGACCATGCGCCGGGTCATCGCCACGGAGTCCATCGCCAGCTTGGAGTGCACCGAGGCGACGCGTACGTCGAGCCGACCGAGCATCTCGTCGGTCTGGTCGAGCTCACCGTCGTCGAGGATGTCCACCTCGATGCCCTTGAGCAGGCGGAAGCCCCTCTGCTCGCCGGAACCGCCGACCAGGTGCTCGTTGACGGCGTCCACGACCTCCAGCTGGCGGGCCAGTCGCGCGACCGAGAGTCCGTTGGCGACCTTGAGCCGGGGCGAGTGGTCGGTCAACACGAGGTACTCGTGGCCCAGCTCCATCGCGGTGAAGGCCATCTCCTCGATCGGTGAGCCCCCGTCCGACCAGTCGCTGTGGGAGTGCAGGTCCCCGCGCAGCCGGCTGCGCAGCTCCTCGCCACCCTCCACGAGCGGACCGCCGGTGTCCCTCTCCAGCTTGGCCAGCCGCTGCGGCGTACGCCCCTGGACGACGGCCTCGATGACCTCGGCCGTGGACGCGCCGATGCCCGGAAGCTCACGCAGGGTCCCCTGGCGCACCCGGTCGGCGACCTCGTCGCCCAGCGGCAGGATGGTGTCCGCGGCAGCGCGGAACGCCTTGACCTTGTAGGTCTCCGCCCGGCTCCGCTCGAGCAGGAAGGCGATCCGGCGCAAGGCGCCGACCGGGCTCCCGCCGTAGGCCTCGCCGTCGGTGTCCGTCCCCGTCTCGTCGCCCGTGCCTGTCACGTCTGACAGTGTGACGGCCCCTCGGGCGATCCACAGCGCGGCCCAGTCCTACACACGTTGTCCACAGAGTTATCCACAGTCGGTGCGTAACCCGGTGGACTTCGTGCGCTGGCACCGCATTGACCAGCCCGCGATGTCTCACTAGCGTTGCCGCCCAGAAGGGGCCCTCGACGAGCCGCTCCTGCGCTCGCAAGGGGAAGGCAAGCGCAGAAGTGCTCGTCGAGGGCCTCCTCATCCTCGCCGCGACCCGACGCTCCGACACGCTTCTCGGTGAGGCCCCCAGGACTCAGGTGGCACACGAGGCCGCACACTCCGAACGCGCAGCGAGTCGCCCGCGAGGTCGACGACACCATCGTGCAAGGACTCGTGACCGCCGAGATGGCCCTCGACCTGGACCCGGGTCAGCGAGGCGTGCAGGGCAGCCGGACCTCGTGCTCCTGGACATCGCGATGCCCGTCATGGACGGCCATGCAGGCCCTCCCGCTCATCCGGGAGGCCTGCCCGGGCGCCGTCGTGGTGGTGATGCTCTCCGGCCACCCCCTCGCGGTGGCCGCCGCGGGCGACGGGGCCGGGGTCGGGGTCGGGCGTAGGAGCGTCAGACCCCGCGGAAGACGGGCGCGCGCTTGTCCCGCGCGGCTGCGATGCCCTCCTGCAGGTCGGCGGTCGCCAAGGTCACCGGCTGTGCCAGCGCCTCCCACTGCACGCACGACTCGAAGTCCTGGTGACCGCCGTCGCGCAGGGCCACCTTGGTGTAGCGGCTGGCGATGGGGGCGGTCGCGGCGATCCCCGTGGCGATCTCCCCGACCCGCTCGGCGAACTCGTCCGCGGCGAAGGTGCGGGTGACCAGGCCGAGCTGTCGGGCCTCCTCGGCCTCCACCGTGCGACCGGTCAGCAACAGCTCACGGGCGTTGGCCTCCCCCACGACGTTGGGCAGCAGGTACGTCGCGGCCATGCCGGGGTTCATCCCCAGCTTGACGAAGGGCGCCCCCAGCTTCGCGCCGTCCGCGGCGTAGCGGATGTCGCAGGCCAGCGCGAGGCACAGGCCGGCGCCGATCGCGTGCCCGTTCACGGCGGCGATGGTCGGCACCTCGAGCTTCCGGATGGACAGCCAGGCCCGGTAGAACGACATCATCCGGGTGCGCAGGTAGTCGACCTCGGCGTCCGGCTCGCTGGCGATCCAGCCGGTGTTGCCTCCGGAGCAGAATGCGGTGCCCTCGCCGGTGACGACCACGACGCGCACCGAGCGGTCGGCCGCCAGCTCGTCGATCGCCGCGACCCAGGAGGCAGTCATCTGGTCCGACATCGCGTTGCGCTGGGCAGGGTTGTCCAGGACCAGGCGGGCCACTCCGTCGGCCGGGCGCTCGAGGCGCAGGTGCTCGAAGGAACGCGTCTGGTCGAGATGAGGTGACATGCCCGGAGATTACCGCTCGGGACACGCGTGGCGGCCGAACCCTCCCCTGCGTGGATTGAGCGTGGGCGTGGTCTAGTGTCGGGCGAGGTTCGAGCACCGAACCCCGGCGGGTTTCCCCGGACGCTCCCGCCGAGCGACCAGAACGATTACAAGAGGAGGCCGTCATGGCGGAAACCTGGAGCGGCGAGTTCTACTGCGTGAAGTGCAAGGAGAAGCGCGAGGCCAGCGGCGAGGTCAAGGTCAACGACAAGGGCACCCGGATGGCCAAGGCTGTCTGCCCGGTCTGCGGCACCAACCTGAACCGCATCCTCGGCAAGGCCTGAGCACCAGACCTTCACGACTCGGCCAGCTTGACGAGTCACGGCGGGACTCCTCCTCGGAGGGGTCCCGCCGTCGTCGTTCCCGGCCCCCGGGGAGACGTGGCTGTGGATAGGCGTTTCTCCCGGACGCTGACTCGACCTAGCGTCCCGGCATGCTCCCCGCGGACCCACACGACCATCCCACCCCGCAGCTGGTCCCCCGGCTGTCCCCCGGGCTGCGCGTGGTCCGGCGTGGACGCCACCACCTGCAGGTCGGGTTGTACGACGAGCGCCGGGTGCTGCTGTCCCGCACCGAGGACGTCGAGCGCACGCTGGCGATGCTCCTGCAGCGCCGGCGGGTCGGGTCCGACCCGACCACCTGGGCGGTGCTCGACCGGCTCGAGGCCAACGGCTGCCTGACCTGGCAGCCGCCCACGCCGGCGGACCGGCCGGGCGTCGGCATCCTCGGCGGTTACACCGGGCCCGGCCTTCCCGACGTGACGGCGCTGCTCGCTGCGGCGGAGGTCGACGTCACTCCCGCGCCGGAGGCGGACGCTGTCCTGGTGCTCAGCCCCGGCGAGCTGGACCGTGACCGGCTCGATCCCCTCGTCCGGAGCCGGACCAGCCATGTCGTCGTACGCCTGGTCGACGGGGGTGCCGTCCTGGGACCCTTCGTGGTGCCCGGGAGGACTGCCTGCCTGCGGTGCATCGACGCGCACCAGAGTGTCGGCGACCCCGACCACGTCGCGGTGACGACCCGCTACGCCCGCGCCACCGCGCGCGCCCGACAGGACGGCGTGCCCGATCTGGACCCGGCACTGGCCTCGCTCGCCCTCGCCTGGGCGGTGCGCGACGTCGTGACGCACCTGGAGGGTCGCGAACCTGCGACCTGGTCGCGCACCGTGCACCTCGGAGTGCCACCGGCACACCTGAAGGAGCAGCGCTGGCCACGGCATCCCCGGTGTGGATGCTCCTGGCCGGCTGACGTGGAGTACCTCCGACCGGCAGTCGTGCCCTCCCCGCAGGATCACGAGGAGTAGCCCTGGGATGGCGGTCACCGATCCCCGCCCGCCCGTCGGGCACCATGGGGGCATGACCAGCACCTCGACCGGGAGCCGCGCGTGAGCGAGCTCCCCCGCAAGGCAGTCGCACGCACGGCCAAGCTGGCGGCGCTCCCGCTCGGGTACGCCGGGCGCACTGCGTGGGGACTGGGCAAGCGCATGGGCGGTGCCTCGGCCGAGGCCGTGCTCGCCGAGGTGCAGCAACGCACCGCCGAGCAGCTCTTCCGCACCCTGGGCGACCTCAAGGGTGGGGCCATGAAGTTCGGCCAGGCGATGTCGATCTTCGAAGCCGCGCTGCCCGAGGAGCTGGCGGCGCCGTACCGTGAGCAGCTGACGAGGTTGCAGGACTCCGCTCCCCCGATGCCCACGATGACGGTGCGCGAGATCCTCGCCCGCGAGCTGGGCGCCGACTGGAGGGACCACCTGGTCGAGCTGGACCCGGTGCCGGCCGCAGCGGCCTCCATCGGCCAGGTCCACCGCGGCAGATGGGCCGACGGTCGCGAGGTGGCGGTCAAGGTGCAGTACCCCGGCTCCGCCGAGGCACTGACCTCCGACCTGCGCCAGCTCGCCCGCGTCGCACGCGGGCTCGGGCCGTTGGTGCCCGGGCTGGACATCAAGCCGCTGATCGCGGAGCTGCAGGCACGCGCGGTCGAGGAGCTCGACTACGAGCTCGAGGCCGAGGCCCAGCGGGCCTTCGCCGAGGAGTTCCGCGACGACCCGGACATCGTGGTGCCCGACGTCGTGGTTTCGGCCGGGACGGTGCTCGTCACCGAGTGGATCGAGAGCCAGGACTCGCTTGCGCGCATCATCCGCGAGGGGACCCAGGAGGAGCGGGACCACTACGGCGAACGCTTCCTCCGCTTCATGTTCGCGGCTCCCGGGCGGACGGGCATGCTGCACGCCGATCCACACCCCGGCAACTTCCGGCTCCTGCCCGGTCCCGGTGGCAGCCCCGGCCGCCTCGGGGTGCTCGACTTCGGCGCGGTCGCGCGTCTACCCGAGCGCCAGCTTCCGCGTTCCCTGGGTGCCCTCATCCGGATCGCCACCATGGCCGACTACGAGCAGCTCCTCGCCGCCCTTCGCGACGAGGGTTTCATCCGCGAGCGGGTGCGGATCGACGCCGACCAGCTGCGCGCCTACCTCGGACCGTTCATCGAGCCGGCCAGCGTGGCGGAGTTCCACTTCTCGCGCACCTGGATGCAGGAGCAGTTCCGCCGGGTCCAGGACCCTCGGGGGGAGGCCTATCCCGTCATGCTGCGGCTCAACCTGCCTCCGGCGTACATGCTGATCCACCGGACCTTCGCCGGTGGCATCGGTGTGCTCAGCCAGCTCGAGGCCACGTTGCCGTTCCGCGAGGTGCTGCGCGAGTCGCTCCCGGGCTTCGCCGACTGACGTCTGCGGTCACCACCACTCGGAGTCGAGCTTGCTCTCCATCGCTCGCAGGTGGGTGCGTGAGCACGCGTCGCAGTACCACCTCGACTCCCCGTTCTCGACCGATGACGTCCAGGTGAGCGGCGGGGTGTCGACGACGGTGCCGCAGAAGGAGCAGGTGGCCACGACCTCACGATAGGCCGGGCACCTGGCCTCGGGGAGCGCCCGAAGATGGTCCGGGCACGGCTGAGCCCCGGGAACGAGGTAGCTCCCGGGGCTCAGCTCCTGGTGACGGTCGAACGTCGCCGTGCCCTTGACAGGCTGCCCCCTACAGGGCGCGGGCCACGCTGAGGCGGGCCCGGCTGGCTGCCTGCTCGGCACGGCGGACGGCCCGCTGGGCGCGACGCGTCATCCGCATCGCCCTGCGCTGCATCCGGCGTGCCCGCGCCGCCTGGGTGGCCCGTCGCGCCTGGGCCATCTCGACCTTGCGCGCGTCGTGCAGGACGCGTGCCATGCCGTTGTCCATGAAGCTCATGGTCGTACTCCGTTCTGCATGCTTGCTGGTCATGACACCGGCTCCCCTAGGCAGCTGTGACTGCCGCCGTCGGGGAGGCGACGGGAACCGCTGACGAGGCGTCCTTCCGCGGCCGTCCGCGTGGGCGCTTGCGGGCGATCACCGCCCCGGAGAGGAACAGCTCACCGCCCCAGACACCCCACGGCTCGCGCCGCTCGAGGGCCCCGGCCAGGCAGTCGGCCCGGACCGGGCACGCCTGGCACCTCACCTTGGCGAGCTCCACGTCGCTGGGTGACTCGGCGAAGTACAGCTCCGGGTCCTCGCTCCGACACGGCAGGGTGGCCTCGTCGATGTCCTCGCGGCGGACAGCGCTGATGCGCATTCCGTGTCACCTCCTCGTGATCTCTGCTGGTTCTTCCAAGTGGTTGCGTGTTCGGGGAAACACAAAGGCCGCGGATCCCTGTGGGGGTTCCGCGGCCTGGAGGCTGCTGAGGCGTGAGCTGCACGAGCTCAGGTGATCAGAGGACTCCAGGAGCGGTAACCCGTGGCCAGGCCGGCGTCGCCAACGGCCAGGAAGCTGGCCTGGATGTGGCGCTCGACGCGGCGGAAGCCGGACTGCGGGCAGACTCCGCCCACGGAACCACCGAGGGTGGGCGCGACGAAGGCCGACCGCAGGGCAGTCGGGGTGGTCTCGATGTCGAGCTTCATGTCGCACCTCCTTCGCATGTCGCCGGAGCCCGGTTGACCGGGGATCACGTGAGTAGCAAGGTACGCCGCCCGCGATCTGGCGCGCAATCGATTTATCGTCGGCTTCTCGAACGGGTCGTGAGGATGCCCCGGACCGACGGTCTCGTTGCGGCTCTCAGCCGATGATGCCGAGCAGCTCGTCGGCGTACCTGTCCAGCTTGGCCTTGCCGATGCCGTTGATCGACTGCAGGCCCTTGCGGTCGGTCGGCTTGACCTCGGCCAGCGCTTCGAGTGTGGCGTCGGAGAACACCACGAAGGCCGGGACGCTCTGGGCCTCGGCCTGCTCCTTGCGCCAGGACCGCAACAGCTCGAAGAGCTCCTCGTCGTAGGGCACCGGACAGTCCTGGCAGTAGCCGCGGTTGCGCTCGCGGGAGCTGGCCAACGGCCTCTGGCACTGCTTGCACGTGGCGGCCTTCTTGCCATGGCGCCGAGCGCCGCGCACGGGGCCGGCCCCCGCGGCACGGTCGGTGTCCGACTCGGGTCGCAGACCGGCGAGGAACCGGGACGGCTTGCGACGCGCCTGCCCGCCGGGGTTCCGCGCGAGCGACCACGAGATCCACAGGTGCAGTCGGGCACGGGTGACCCCGACGTAGAGCAGGCGACGCTCCTCCTCGACGGCCGCGGGCGTGTCGGCGTAGGTGATCGGCATCGAGCCCTCCTGCATCCCGCACAGGAACACCGCGTCCCACTCCAGTCCCTTCGCGGCGTGCAGCGTCGCGAGCGTCACGCCCTCGGCGACGGGAGCGTGCTGCTCGTGGGCACGCCGGTCGAGCTCGGCGACGAAGCCGGCCAGTGTGGGACTCCGGTCGGACGCGGTCTCGGTGGCCGCGTGGTCGGTGGCCTGCGAGACCAGTGCCTGCAGCGACTCCCAGCGGTCACGGGCCTGGCCGCGGGCCGTGGGAGCCTCCGCGGACCAGCCCATCCCGGTGAGCACAGCCCGCACCTGGTCGACCAGCTCGTCGGACTCCTCCGCACCCGCCCGCAGCTGCCCGCGCATCAGGGCCATCGCCTGACGGACCTCCTGGCGTTCGAAGAACCTGGCGGCCCCGCGCACGACGTAGGCGATGCCGCGCGCGGTCAGCGCCTCCTCGAACGACTCTGACTGGGCGTTGATGCGGAACAGCACCGCCATCTCCCGGAGCGGCACGCCCTGCTGGCGGAGACGGCTGATCTCATCGGCCACGGCCGTGGCCTCTGCCACCTCGTCGCTCGCCTCTCGCCACCGGATCGCCTCACCGGCCTCCCGCTGGGAGCGGAGCTGCACGCTCGCAGTGCTGGACCCCTTGAGCAGCGCGTTGGCCGTCTCGATCACCTGCGGCGTCGAGCGGTAGTTGCGGACGAGCTCGACACTCGTGGCACCGGAGAACTTCACCGGGAAATCGGTGAGATAGCCCGCGCGCGCTCCGGCGAAGGAGTAGATCGTCTGGGCCGGGTCGCCCACGACGCAGATCTCGTCACGGCCACCGAGCCAGAGATCGAGCAGCGCCGACTGGATCGGGCTGACGTCCTGGAACTCGTCGACGGTGAACCACTTGTACTGCCGGCGCACCTCCGCCGCGACGCGTTCGTCCTCACTGAGCAGAGCGGCTCCGATGAGCAGGACGTCCTCCATGTCCATCCGGCCCTGGTCGCGCTTGAGCTCCTCATAGCTGCCGAAGACGTGCGCCACGGTTGCCGCGTCGAGCCCGCTGACCTCGCGACCGCGTCCGGGGGCGAGGCGCTCGTAGTCGTCGGGGCGCACGTTGCTGACCTTGGCCCACTCGATCTCGCTGGCCAGGTCGCGCAGCGTCGCTTGGTTGACGTCGACCCGGTTGCGGCGTGCGGCGCCGGCCACGATCGGGATCTTGGAGGCGGTGAGCTCGGGGGGCTGGCCGCCGTAGACCTTGGGCCAGAAGTAGCGCACCTGCCGGAGCGCGGCTGAGTGGAAGGTGCGGGCCTGGACGGAGGAGGCCCCCATCGAGCGCAGGCGGGTGCGCATCTCCCCCGCGGCGCGCGTGGTGAAGGTGACGGCCAGCACCTCCATCGGGTTGTAGATGCCCGAGGCGACGCCGTAGGCGATGCGGTGGGTGATGGCCCGGGTCTTGCCCGTGCCCGCACCGGCGAGCACCCGCACGGGGCCTCGGAGGGCCGTCGCGACCGCGCGCTGCTCGGGATCGAGCGCGCTCAGGAGCTCATCGGCATGCATCGGAAATGTTCTCCGCCTTCGTGGTGTTGGATCGGGGTCGAGCGTAGACGCGAGAGAGGACACTCAGTGACCCAGGAGTCCACAGCCGTGGAGACCAAGGCCAGTTTCACGATGTACACCACCCCGTGGTGCGGATACTGTCACCGGCTCAAGAGCCAGCTGGACCGCGAGGGCATCGTCTACGACGTGGTCGACATCGAGCAGGAGCCAGCGGCCGTCGAGATCGTGATGTCCGCCAACAACGGCAACCAGACGGTGCCGACCCTCGTGTTCACAGACGGCTCGGCCCACACGAACCCGTCGCTGGCCCAGGTCAAGAGCAAGCTCGCCACTCTCTGAGCCGCGCGCGGTGTGGCGGTCCTCGGCGTTCACGTCATACGAGTGGGTGGCTCTGGCGACCGGGTCGTATGACGTCCCCCGGACGTCGTGGCTCATCGTTCGTTGACGGCTGCCGGGTCGCGGTGATCACCAGTGGCCGGGCAGCGGTCCGCCGTACCAGCTCTCGATCAGGGACCGCGAGATGGAGACGCCCCCGGGAAGCACGAGCCGCCCGGACTCGGCTTCTGCGCGCATCTCCTCGCGGGTGAACCACTGGGCCTCCTCGATCTCCGAGCCGTCGACGTCGATCTCGGTCTGCGTCGCCCGGGCGGTGAACCCCACCATCAGGCTGGCGGGCAGGGGCCACGGCTGACTGCCGAAGTAGGCCACTTCCCCGACGACGACGCCGGTCTCCTCCTGCACTTCACGGCGTACGGCGTCCTCCATCGTCTCGCCCGGCTCGACGAACCCGGCGAGCGTCGAGTAGCGGCCCTGCGGCCAGGACGGGCTTCGGCCGAGCAGGGCACGCTCGTCCGCGCTCCCGGGCTCCCCGTCGGTCACCACCATGATCACGGCCGGGTCCGACCGCGGGAACTGGTCCTTGCCGCAACTGGTGCACCGCAGGACGTGACCGGCCTGCCTGGCCTCGAGCCGGCCACCGCACCGCGGGCAGTGCTTCGTCGACCAGAGCCACTCCGCCAGACCGACCGCGTGCAGGACCAGAGGCGCATCGACGATGTCCTGGTCGGCGAGGGTCTGGACGATCTCCCGGAGCACCACCCACTCCTCACGATCACCGGGCACGCGGCTCGGGTCCACCACGACGGCGAAGTGGTGCACACCGTCTCGCTCACCGAGCAGCACGCGCAGACCCTCGGGGGCCTCCTGCGGCGCCACCCAGGCGATCCTCCCGTTCGCGTGCCGCAGGCGCGTGCCGGAGATGACGAGCACCCGCGTGGAGGGGTCGGCCCAGCGTTCCTCGAGCCAGGCGTCGTCGGCGCGGCGCACACCCTGGCGGTCGTGGGCGTGCTGGGAGAGGGCGACGTGCGGCAGGATCCGTCCGCCACCGTGTCCCTGATCATGGCTCATCGGCTCTCCTCCGGCGCCTTCTCCAGCCAGGCTGTGAACGCGCCGTTGTCGTAGGGCCGGCCGAGGAAGTCCTCGACCAGGTCGGCCGCGTCGCGTGAACCACCCGCGGCCAGCACGGTGTCGCGGTAGCGGCGGGCCACCTCGGGTTCGAAGAGGTCGTCGGGGTCGAAGGCCGAGAAGAGGTCCTTCGCGATCACCAAACTCCACATGTAGGTGTAGTACGCCGACGTGTAGCCCTCCAGGTGGCCGAAGCCGGCGTGGAAGTGGGTGTCAGGCACCAGTGCGATGAGGCTGTAGCGCTCCATCAGCTCCACGAGCCCCGCCGTCAGGTCGACCGGCCGCTCCTGGTGGAACCAGTAGGAGACCGCGGCGTACGCCATCTGGGTGCGAGCGAGGAAGCCCCTGCCGAACTCCTCGGCAGCGCGCATCCGGACGACGAGGTCCTCCGGGATGGGCGTGCCGTCGGCGTCGGTCGCGAAGCTGCGCAGCACGTCGGGGTCCCAGGCCCACTCCTCCAGCATCTGCGAGGGCGCCTCCACGAAGTCCCACTCGGTCGCGACGCCGGAGAAGCGCACCCACTCGTGCCGGCCGGCGAGCACGTGGTGCATCAGGTGGCCGAACTCGTGGAACAGCGTCACGACGTGGTCGGGGTCCATCAGCCCTCGCGAGAAGTTGCAGACCAGTACGCCCTCGGGCAGCTGACGGCCGAGCACGCCGGGGACGAGCGTGAACTGGGCGGCGTGGTTGTACTTGCGTGCCCGCGGATGCAGGTCCAGGTGGATCCTGCCCATGCGTTCGCCGTTCTCGGCCAGCGCCACGTCGTACGACGTCACGTCGGGGTGCCACGTCGGGGCATCGACCTGGGAGTAGACGAGCCCGAAGAGCCGGCCGGTCACGTCGAGCAGCCCCTGGCGCACCTTGGCGAAGTCGAAGTAGCGCCGCACCTCCTGCGCGTCGACCCCGAAGCGCTCGCGCTTGAGCGCCTCGACGTGGTGTCGCCAGTTGGCGAAGTCGATGACCTCCTCGCCCTGGGTGCGGGCGCGGTCGAGCAGCTCGTCGATCTCGCGGCGACCGGCAGCACCGGAGGCGGCGGCGATCTCGTCGATGAACTTCGGGATCTGGGACCCCTCGCCGATCATCTTCACCTCGGCGTCGTAGCTGGGCCAGTCGGCGTACCCCAGGAGGTGGGCCTTCTCCTCGCGCACCTCGAGCAGCTCGGCGAGGACAGGTTCGTTGTCGGGCCACCCGATGTTGAGGAACGCGTGCGCGACGGCCCGGCGCATCTCGGGGTCGCGGGAGTGGGTCAGGAACGGCAGGGTGTCGGGGTAGTCGGTGCTGATCTCGACCCACCCGTCGCCGTCCGCCGGGTGGCCGGTGACGTAGTCCTCGGGGAGGCCGTCCAGGGCCGGAGCCGGCACCGAGGTCAGCCGCCGGCCGTCACGGATCCCGCGGGAGAAGGTCTGCGAGAGCTCACTCGCACGCCGGTCGAGATCACGCAGCCGCTCACGCGTCGAGTCGTCCCGGTCGACGCCCGCGCGCCGGAAGCTGCGCAACGCGTCCTCGAGCACCCGGGAGGCGGCCTCGCCGAGCCCCGTTGCCCGCAGCGAGGAGAGCTGGGCGAACACCTCCGCGTCGAGGTGGAGGTCGGTGTTGAACCTGCGGGCCTCGATCTCGTAGGCCTCGGCCGCCTCCATCACCGCCGCCTCGGGGTGTACGACGCTCATCAGGGCGCTCAGGGCGAGCACTCCCGAGAGGGCGATCTGCAGGTCGTTCCACACCTGCAGGATCGCGCCGTCACCAGCGGGAGCGCTCTTGAGCGCCGCTACGTCGCTGCCCGCGTTGCTGAGCCCGGTCGTTGCCCGCTCGTGGACCCACTCGAGCCAGGCTGCCTCTTGGCTCGGCAGGGCCAGGGGGTGCAGGTCCTTCGGCTCCATGCCGGCGACACTAGCCCTACGCTCTCGACCCATGAGCACCCACATCGGCGCCGAGCCAGGCCAGATCGCACCCACCGTGCTGCTTCCCGGAGACCCGCTGCGGGCCAGGTGGATCGCGGAGAACTTCCTCGACGACGCCACGTGCTACAGCGAGGTCCGGGGGATGCTCGGCTTCACCGGGACCTGGCACGGGCAGCCGGTGTCGGTGCAGGGTTCCGGGATGGGACAACCGTCGATGTCGATCTACGTCAACGAGCTGTTCCAGGACTACGGCGTACGCCGCATCGTGCGGGTCGGCTCCTGCGGGGCCCTGACCGAGCGGGTCGCGCTGCGCGACGTGGTGATCGCCTCGGGCGCCTGCACCGACTCGTCCATGAACCGGCTCCGCTTCCACGGACTCGACTACGCCCCGGTCGCCGACTTCGCCCTGCTGCGCGCGGCCCATGAGGCGGCCGGCGCCCGCGACGACGTCACCGCGCACGTCGGCCTGATCCTCTCGGGCGACACGTTCTACTCACCGCGCCCGGAGCTGATGGAGCCGATGGTCGCCCACGGGGTGCTGGCCGCCGAGATGGAGGCCAGTGCGCTGTACACGCTCGCGGCGTCCTACGGTCGGCAGGCCCTCGCGATCTGCACGGTGAGCGACCACATGGTCACCGGTGAGGAGACGACCTCGCAGGAGCGCGAGCAGACCTTCGCGCCGATGGTCGACATCGCCCTCACCGCAGCCCTCGGCGTGGCCGCGAGCGCGCAGGGTTGAGCCACATCCGGTCAGCCGGCTGCCATCTCGATGACACCGGAGTGCTGGGGAGGGACAGGTGAACCGGTATGGGCCTTGCCGGGGAGGCGTACGCAGCTGATCGCCTCCTGGCGGACCACACACAGGTCGCCGTTGGACTCGAGCACGGCCACCCCGTGACCGTCACTGCTCATGATCCGGCCGGTGATCCAGTCGCCGCCGATGTGCATCCGGACCACGGTTCCCTCGTCCTTGGCGCGGTCGAGCGCGTGGCCGACCGTCAACAACATCGTGGATCCGAACATGTCACGCCCCCTCGGTGTCCCAGCCGATCGGCTCGGGCCCTGGGAGGAGTGTGTCCAGTGGATGAAGGCTTCACCACGAAACGGGGCAATACGGAGTTACCGGTCTACACCACGCGGATCGAACCCGAGCAAGATGCGCTCCAGGCCTTGACGATCGGCCAGCTCCGATGGTTCCACGGTCTCCCCCGACCGCACGTAGTGGAACGCAGCCCTCACCCGGTCGACGGCGACCCCCAGGAGCTCGGCCCAGGCAACCCGGTAGATGGCGAGCTGCAGCACGTCGGCGTTCTGCTGCGCGCCGGTCTTCCAGTCCACCACGAGCCAGTCACCCCCCGGCTCGGCGTACACCGCGTCGATGCGACCGCGCACGACCTGACCCGCCAGCACCAGGCCGAACGGCGCCTCGACCGCAACGGGCACCCGCTCGGCGAAGGGGCCGGCCTCGAAGGTCGCGATCAGTGCCTGCAGGTCGTCCGCGTCGTCGATGCCAAGGTCCCCCCGACCCGGCAGGTCGTCGGGGTCGAGCAGCGACTGCTGGCCGAAGCGGGCCTCGACCCAGGTGTGGAAGCGCGTGCCGAACCGAGCCGCGGGCGACGGCCTGCGGGGCATCGGACGGGCCAGCTCGCGGGCGAACTGCTCGGGGTCGTCACGTAGGCGGGCCATCGCCGTCGCCGAGAGGCTGGTGGGCAGCGGCACCTCGACCACCCCGGTGCGATCGGCGCGCGCCTCGACGAGGAGGCGCTCGAGCTCCTCGTCCCACTCGGCCACCCGAGCCGCCTCGATCATGTCGAGATCCTCGTCGGGCAGGCTCGGGTCGGTGCGGCCGACGAGCTCGGCAGCGGCGATCCGCAGCCCGGCCTCGTGACCGCGGCCGGCGACAGGCCACGGCCGCGAGACGTCGACACCGTCGTAGGGGTTGGGATCGCCCTTCTGCGGCTTGTCCATCCAGCTCACCGGCTCGTCCCACTCGGCCAGCTGGTCGCGGACGAGGGCCTGGTAGCTCGAGGGCCCGAAGGGCGTCTTGCGCTGCCCCCACAAGTAGGAGGTCACCGAGAGGCGGTGGGCAGCACGCGTGAAGGCGACGTAGCCCAGGCGCAGCTCCTCGTCCGCGTCGTGCGCACGGGTGTCGGCGCGATACTCCTCCAGCGCAGCCTTGTCGTGGCCCCGCAGCTGGGGCTGATCGAGGGCATCACCGCGCAACGGAGCCGGCAGCACGGCCGGCGAGGACGTCCAGAGCGTGCGCGACTGGGCAGAGGGGAACTTCGAGTCGCAGACCCCGACGAGGAAGACCGAGTCCCACTCGAGCCCCTTGGACCGGTGGACGGTCAAGAGCTTGACCGAGTCGGCCTCGGTGGGAGTGGCGACGTCGAGACCCTTGCCCTGGTCGTCCTCCGCGGTGAGGTAGGCCAGCAACGCCGGCAGCGTGACGTCCCCGTCGACCGCCTGGAACTCCGCGACCGCCTTGAGGAACAGGTCCAGGTTGTCCCGGCGGGCCGCGGCGGCCGGACTGGTGGAGGACGCGAGCTCGATGTCGATGCCGGTGGTGTCGACGATGCGGCGTACGACGTCGAGGATGGGCTCCCCCGCAGCGATGCGCAGGGTGCGCAGCTCGGCGGAGAGCAGGGCGAAGCGCTCGCGCGCCTGGTCGGAGTACGCCGCCTCACCCGGGTCGTCCAGTGCGTCGCTGAGGGCAGCCGTCTCGGCCGGGTCGATGCCGTCGGCGATGGCCGTCAGCTCCTCGGCGATGGTGCCCTTGTCCTCACCCTGGGACCGCCGTCCTGCGATCTCGCCGGCGCGCTCACCGAGCAGCTTGAGGTCGCGCGGACCGATCGCCCATCGGGGACCGGTGAGCAGGGTGAGCACGGCGGGGTTGGCCGTCACGTCGTGCAGCAGGGTCAGGACCGCGACCACCTCGGCGACCTCCGGGAGCCGCAGCAGCCCGGACAGACCCACGATCTCGACCGGCACGCCGGCGTTGGTGAGGACGTCGAAGACGGCCTCGGCCGTGCTGTTGTCCCGGGTGAGGACGCCGATGTCGGACCACTTCTCGGCGTGCACCGCCTGCACCTGCTCGGCCAGCCAGACCAGCTCGTCGTCGGCGGTGCAGAACACCTCGGTGGTCACGGTGCCGGGCGCCTGTGTCGCCGCACTCAACGGCGCCACCTCGGGGAGCTGGGCGTAGAGCGGGGCTGCCAGCCGGTTGGCGACCTCGAGGATGCGCTGGTCGGAGCGACGGTTGACCGTCAAGGGCAGCACCGGGACGCTCCCCGACGCCGCAGGGAAGGTGTCGGCGAAGTTCGTGATGTTGGACACCGACGCGCCCCGCCAGCCGTAGATCGCCTGGTTGGGGTCGCCGACCGCCGTGACCGCGTGGCCACGGCCCGCGTCGGCCGACGGGCCGGAGAAGAGACGGGACAGCATCTGCGCCTGCGCCACCGAGGTGTCCTGGTACTCGTCGAGCATCACGACCTTGAACTTCGAGCGTTCGAGCACCCCCACCTCAGGCTGGTCCTGCGCGAGCCGCGCGGCGAGGGCGATCTGGTCGGCGAAGTCCATCAGCCCCAGATCGGACTTCAGGCGCCGGTAGGCCCGCACGAGGCCCATCAGGTCGGCCCGTCGGTCAAGCGCGGACAGGGCCTTGGCGACGGGGTCCTTGTAGGTGCTGCGGTTCTTCCCGGCGATCTCCTCCTCCAGGGCCCGCTGGAACAACGGGCGCTGGGAGTCGTCGAAGGCGAGCACCTCCTCAGGGCCGACGAGGTGCTCGGTCATCGCCCCGTCGAGGGCGAGGAGGTTCTGGATGACCGTCGGCGGGTGGTCGGAGAGCACCTGGATGTCACCGGTGTAACGCTCCACGGCTCGCGCGCCCAGCTGGTAGCGGGAGGCGTCGGTGATGACCCGGGTGTCGGGTTCGTGGCCGATCCGCAGACCGTGCTCGGCGAGCAGGTTGGCGGCGTAGGCGTTGTAGGTGACCACCGTGGGCTCGAGCTCGTCCTCGGGGTCCTCGTCGGCCCCTGGGAGCGGCGCCGCGGCCTCGACGCCCAGGACACCGGCCGTCGTCAGCGCCCCCCTGATCCGCCCCCGGAGCTCGCTGGCGGCCTTGGTCGTGAAGGTCAGCCCGAGCACCTCGTCGGGGCGGACCTGCCCGGTGACCACCAGGTAGACGACCCGGGCCGCCATGAGGGTGGTCTTGCCGGAACCCGCTCCGGCGATGACGACCGCCGGCGCGAGCGGTGCCGAGATCGCTGCCCACTGCTGCGGGCTCACCTCGTAGTCGGCCTTCATGACGGCGCGCAGGTCCGCCGGGGACGCGATGGACCTCACTGGGACAGCACCGCCCCGGCACTGCGCGCGGGACAGACCGGCACGAACGCACAGCCCTTGCAGTGCGCGCCGGGGGTTGCCGGGAAGCTCTCCGCCCGGAGGTACGCCGCCGCGCGCGCCAGCTCCAGCCGCAGCACGTCGCGGTGCGGGCCCTCCTCGGGATGGACGGGCTGTGGCTGCACCAGCGCGTCGGTCGACTCGTCGAGGCGGCCCAGCTGGACCAGCTCGGCCCCGCCGCTCCGGACCGGCTCGTCGGGCACCGGTCCGGTCATGGCGCCGTGGTCGACGGCGTACTGGTAGAGCGAGAGCTGCCGGTGGCCGGCCACCGAGGAGTTGCTGGGCACCGTGCGGCCGGTCTTCAGGTCCACGACGATCACTCGTCCCTCGGCATCGAGCTCCACGCGGTCGGCGTAGCCGCTGATCCGGACCCGCTCACCGTCCTCGAGCTCCACCTCCGTGGCGAAGTGCTGCTCGGTGCCCAGGAGCTCCCGGCGGTTGGAGTAGTGCCACCGCAGGAAACGGCCGAGGGCGGCGCGCACCCGGTCGTGCTCGCGCAGCCGTGACCAGGGGGTGCGGAACTCCAGCCTGTCCCACACGGTGGCGACCTGCTCCATCAGCACGTCCACGTCGTCGGGACCCCTCGTGATCTCGCCCTTCGCGACCCGGTCGGCCAGCGCGTGGAGCAGCTGTCCGACGTTGGCCGACTGGTGCACGCGCTGGGTCCCGCCCGCCTCCCGCTCGAGGAACCACTGCGTCGGGCACAGGGCCATGGACTCGAGCACGCTCGCCGAGATCGGCACCGGGCGCGAGGGGTCCCGGACGGTCTGCTCGGAGAGGCTGGGCCCGCGCGTTCCCCACCAGGTGGAGGGATCGGCCATGGGCACCAGAGCGCGGCCCGCGGCCTGCTCGTCAGCCAACCGCGCGAGTCGTGCGGCTGCCGCCCGGCGCAGGGCGGGCGTGGTGTCGGGGTCGGTGACGCACCGACGCAGCTCGCTGACCAGGCCGGCCATCGAGAGCGGGCGTGCCGGTCGCCCCACGACCCGGCGCGGCTCGATCTCGAGCTCGTCGAGGAAGCGCGAGGGTTGGTCGCCGTCGTCCTCGGGGGACGCCACGGCGGTGACCACCAGGCGTTCCCGGGCCCGCGTGCACGCGACGTAGAACAGGCGCCGCTCCTCCACCAGGAGCTCCCGGCTCGACGTCGGCTCCACGAGCCCGTCGACTCCGATGCGGTCGGCCTGCAGGAGCGTGCTCCGCCTGCGGAGGTCCGGCCATCCCTCGGCCTGGACGTGCGCCACCACGACCAGCCGCCACTCCAGCCCCTTGGCCCGGTGCGCGGTGAGCAGCCGCACCGCGGCCCCGCGGACGCCCTGCTCGGCCAGCGTGTCGGAGGGAAGCTCCTGCGCCACCAGCATCGCCACGAAGGCGCGGGCACCGAGGTGGTCACGCTGCTCCTCGGCGCGTGCCGCGGCCGCGAACAGGGCGACGACCGAGTCCAGGTCGCGGTTGGCCCGGCGCGCTGCTCCGCCGCCGCCCTCCACCGCACGGCGCAGCCGCTGCGGCCAGGTCGTCCCGGACCACAGGGTCCACAGGACGTCCTCGACCCCGACCCCCTCGTCGAGCTGGCTCCTGGCCAGCGCGAGGAGCTCGTTGAGCGCGCGGGCCCTCGCCACCTCCGGACCGGCGAGCCCCTGGAGGAACCCGGGCGCGACCACCGCCAGGCGGAGCAGCTCGCGCGAGGAGCGCGGTGGCCGGGGACCGGGGGTTGCCTCATGGCCCAGGTCCGCCCGGGTGGTGAAGGCGACCTTCTCGCGTGCACGCAGGGCGCGACCGAGTCGGCGTACGTCTCCGGCGTCGAGGCCGGCGAGCGGGCTCATGAGCAGCGCCTCGACCCGACCCGGATCGAGGAACTCGACGTCGTCGGGATCGTCGTTCTCCAGGTTGAGGGCAGCCCGAAGGGCGTCCAGCAGCGGCCGCACCGACGGGTCGCGCACGAGCGGCAGGTCGTCGCTCGCCACCTCGACCGGCACGCCGGCAGCGCCCAACGAACGTCGCAGCCCGGGAATCGAGCTGCGCCCGGAGCGCACGAGGACAGCCATCTCGTCCCAGGCGACGCCGTCCTCCAGGTGGGCACGACGCAGCAGGTCGGCGAGGTGCTCGGCCTCGGCCCGCTCGGTGTCGAAGGTCATCACCTCCACCCGGCCGGGACCATGGGCGCTGTCGGCCTGTGGGTGCAGGAAGGGCTCCCTGGCCGCCTCCGGGAGGACGCCGGGCAGGGGCAGGCGGTGAGCGATCCGCTGGGTGCCGGCCAGCAGCCGCCGGCCGAACCGGCGCGTGGTGCCCAGCGCCACCACGTCGGCGTGCGAGCCACCGGCGTGGGGGAATTCGCGCGGGAAGTCGAGGATCCCGCGCACCTCGGAGCCACGGAAGCCGTAGATGGACTGGTGCGGGTCGCCGACCACCATCAGGTTGCGTCCGTCGCCGGCCAGCGCCCGCAGCAACGCCACCTGGCCGGGATCGGTGTCCTGGTACTCGTCGACGAAGACGTGGCTGAACTGGCTGCGCAGCTCGTCCCGGTGGGCCCGAGCCTCCAAGGTGGCTCGCCGGATGAGGTCGGAGTAGTCGGTGGCGCCCAGATCGTCGAGGATCGTGAGGTACTGGTCGAGGAACAGGCCCGCCGCCACGAACTGCGGCTGGTCGTTGGCGTGGCCCAACGCGCAGAGCTCCTCGCCCTCGAGCCCCTTCTCGCGGGCACGGCTGAGCACCGCGTGCACCTCGCGCGCGAAGCCGCGGGTGCCCAGCGCGCTGCGCAGCGAGTCCGGCCACTTCACCGACTCGGGCGTCTCGGCCAGCAGCTCTCGCAGCACGACGTCCTGCTCCGGCGCACTGAGCAGGCGGAGGGGACCGGTGTAGAGCTCCGGTGGCGAGTACTTCCGGATCAGCCCGTAGGCGAAGGAGTGGAACGTCGAGCACATCGTGGTCGAGGTGGTCCGACCGAGCCGGGCGGCCACCCGGTCGCGGAGCTGCTCGGCCGCCTTGCGGCTGAAGGTCAGCGCCAGCACCGAGCCGGGGTCGGCGCCGCGGTTCTCGATGCGGTCGACGATCGCCTCGACGAGGGTCGTGGTCTTGCCGGTGCCCGGGCCGGCGAGCACGAGCAGCGGACCACCCGCGTGATCCACCACCCCCTGCTGCGACCGGTCGAGCACGGGTGCGGCGACGGGTCCGGGGTGCGGCCGAGCCAGGGTGTAGGCCGTCTCGTGGGTTCCCTGTCTCACGAGGACACCCAAACACCTGCTACCGACAGCCGGCCACGGCAGGTCCCACCGGCGTCACCCCTCACGGTTGCCAGAAGGCCCGGGGCATGTCGATCCGGCCCGAGGGACGCAGAGGCGTCCCTTCGTCCAGGTAGCGCGCGTGCGCCTCCTCGTCGTGGCTGGGCGGCAGCGACCCGTCCGCACGTACGACGCGCCACCAGGGCACGGGCCCCCCGAAGTGGGACATCACCCGGCCCACGCGGCGCGGTCCACCGCCCTCGATGTGCTCCGCGATCGCGCCGTACGTCGTGACCCGTCCCGGGGGGACCGTCTCGACCACGACGAGCACCCGCTCGACGAACTCCTCGACGTCCACGGGGGCGATGATGGCAGGCCCGGGAGATGCGTCGCACCACCATGGGCAGCACGACGCCCCACCCTCCCGTGGCGAAGGCGGGGCGTCGGCGTCTCCCTGTGGTACCCGTCAGAGAATCGGATTGAACTTCTCGGTGCCCAGGGCGAGGGTCAGCCCGGAGATGCCCGAGTGTGCCTGCGCGAACGCGAGCTCCTTGGCCAGGTCACCGATGTTGTTCGAGGCCGGCAGCGGGGCCAGGCCCAGCGTCGACAGCGTGCCCACGGCCTTGCCGCCGGCGGACAGGAAGCCGGAGCCCGAGTCGCCGGGGACGCCCGGCGTCACGGTGTAGAGCGGGTGGGTCCAGCCACCGTCAGCGGCGTCGTCACCCAGGCTGATGCCGGTGTGCGGCGAGAGCGGCGCGAGCCCGGCCCTCAGGCTCGAGTTGCCGTAGGTCCACACCCGGTCGCCGGCCTTGGTGCCGTCGGTGTCGATGCCCGTCGGGCCACCCCAGAACGGGACCGAGGGGTTGACCTTGGAGATGTCGGCCGCGTCGACCCGGACCAGCGCCAGGTCGTTGTAGGCGCACGTGTTCGGGTCGCTCGTGCCGAGCTGCTTCTCGGTGATCCACGAGCTGTAGGCCAGGGTGCCGTGGCCGACCGGAGTCCCCTCGGAGGCGAGGTTGCCGTCGTTGGTGAAGGTCACCTTGGTCCCCAGGGGGACCGAGTCGACGTTGCAGCCGTCGGTGTCGGTGGCGGCACCCTTGCCGGCGCAATGGGCGGCGTACCCGACGTAGACGTTGCCCGCGGCGTCGGTGTAGACGAAGTTGGCGGTGCACTGGGCGCCGTCGGTGTACATCATCGTGCCGGGGTGGATCGCGGCCGTGGCGGCCGGCGCCCACGACGGGGCAGCGTCGGCAGGTCCGGTGGAGGCGGTCAGGCTCGCGACGGCGACGAGCGCCGAGGCGGCGGTCGCCATCAGGGTGCGGGACAGGCGCATGGAGGGGTGCCTTTCGATCTGTGGCGTGTGAGCGAGTTCACGTGCTCAACGCCACAGATCGGCCGGGGTTACGCATCCGGGCCGAAGAGCGGCCCTCCAGCCCGAGACCCGGTCAGTACGAAGGCTGCGAGGGGTCGATCTGGTTCACCCAGGCGACCACCCCACCACCCACGTGCACCGCGTCGCCGTAGCCCGCGCCCTTGAGGACAGCGAGGGCCTCGGCCGAGCGCACACCGGTCTTGCAGTGCAGCACCACCGGCTTGTCCTGCGGCAGCTGCTCGAAGGCGTGGCCGTTGAGGAACTCGCCCTTGGGGATCAGCACGGAGCCCGGGATGCGGTTGATCTCGAACTCGTTCTGCTCGCGGACGTCGACCAGCGTGAACTCGCGGGTGCCCTCCTCGCGCTCCTTGAGCATGTGCTCGAGGGTCGTCACGGAGATCGTCGAGCCGGCAGCCGCCTCGGAGGCCTCCTCGGACACCGCACCACAGAAGGTCTCGTAGTCGATCAGCCCGGTGACGGTCGGCTTCTCGCCGCACAGCGCGCAGTTGGGATCCTTGCGCACCTTCAGGGTGCGCCACTCCAGCTCGAGGGCGTCGTAGATGACGAGCTTGCCGACGGCGGGGTCGCCGATGCCGGCGAGGAGCTTGATGGCCTCGTTCACCTGGATCGAGCCGATGCTCGCGCACAGCACGCCGAGCACGCCACCTTCGGCGCAGCTCGGCACCATCCCGGGCGGCGGCGGCTCGGGGTAGAGGCAGCGGTAGCAGGGAGCGTCGGCGCTGGAGCCGTCCTCCTTGGTCAGCGTCGGCCAGAAGACACTCGCCTGGCCGTCGAAGCGGTAGATCGATCCCCACACGTAGGGGATGTCGAGGAAGTACGCCGCGTCGTTGACCATGTAGCGGGTCGCGAAGTTGTCGGTGCCGTCGACGATGAGGTCGTAGCCCTTGAAGATCTCGAGCACGTTGTCGTTGTCGAGGCGCTCGTTGTGCACGATCACGTTCACGAGCGGGTTGGTCTCGGCGATCGACTCCTGGGCAGAGACCGCCTTCGGCTTCCCGATGTCGGACTGGCCGTGGATGATCTGGCGCTGCAGGTTGGACTCGTCGACCTCGTCGAACTCCGCGATGCCGAGGGTGCCCACACCGGCTGCCGCCAGGTAGAGCAGCGCCGGGCTGCCGAGGCCGCCGGCGCCGATGACGAGCACCTTCGCGTTCTTCAACCGCTTCTGTCCGGTCATGCCGACGTCGGGGATGATCAGGTGCCGGCTGTAGCGGCGGACCTCGTCGATGGTCAGCTCTGCGGCCGGCTCGACCAGTGCGGGAAGTGACACGGCTTGCTCTCCTCGTGCGTAGCGATATTCGGTGACCGTGGTGCCGGTCGTGGGGGCAACACCATCGCTCCCTGCCATGTTCCCTGCCCCTTCAAGCGCTTCCGGAGGGCTGCCCGGCATGCGGACAGTGTGTCCGTCGGCTACTTGTAGGCTGCTGCGGTGAGCACGTTCGAAGAACCCCGGCAGCAGCGCCGGAACGCCGGCCGGAGCGAGGCCACGGTGACCGACGACACCAACGGCGGGGGCGCCACCAAGAGCGTGCGCCTGCCCCGGCGCGCGCGTCGTGCCCAGCTGCTCACGTCGGCGCTGGAGGTGTTCGTCGCACAGGGCTACCACGCCGCGGCCATGGACGACATCGCCGAACGGGCGGGGGTCTCCAAGCCGGTGCTCTACCAGCACTTCCCGGGCAAGCTCGAGCTCTACCTCGCACTCCTCGACCAGTCGTGCGACACGATCATCTCCAGCTGCGCCAAGGCCCTGGACTCCACCGAGGACAACAAGCAGCGCGTGGCGGCCACGATGCACGCCTTCTACGCCTACGTCTCCAGCGCAGAGGGCGCCTTCCGGCTCGTCTTCGAGTCCGACCTCACCAACGAGCCGGCCGTGCGCGCCCGCGTCGACCGGGTCACCGTGGAGTGCGCCAAGCTGATCGCCCACGTGATCGCCGACGACACCGGCCTGCCCGAGGAGGCCTCCCAGCTCCTCGCGGTCTCCCTGGTCGGCATGGGGCAGGTCAGTGCCAGGTTCTGGCTGCAGGAAGGCGGGGCCCTCAACCAGGACGAGGCGGCGACGCTGATCTCGGGTCTCGCCTGGCGCGGGATCCGCGGCTATCCCCGCACCGACGAGACCCGCTGAGCGCCCAACCCCGGCCGCGCCGGCCCCGGCGGGCAGTTGCCGTCCTTCAGGCGGCTTCTGACAGAGTTGCCACGAGCAAGATCCGAGTCCAACTAGGAGGTCCTCCCGATGGAGGTCAAGATCGGCGTGCAGAACGTCACCCGCGAGCTGACCATCGACACCACCCTCGACGCCGACGGCGTCGAGAAGGCTGTGGCAGGCGCCCTCGAAGAGGGCGGGCTCCTCTCCCTCACCGACAGCAAGGGGCGCCGAGTCGTCGTCCCGGGCGCCAAGCTGGCCTACGTCGACATCTCGACGAGCGTCAGCGGCCAGGTTGGATTCCGCTCCTGACCCGTACGACGTGACGAAGGCCCCCATCCGTGACGGATGGGGGCCTTCGTCGTGCACGAGGCGGACGCGGCTCAGGCCAGGACGTCCTCGAGCTGCTCGACGGGCTCCTCCTCGACCTTCTGGATCGTGGTGCGCAGCTCGGTGACCGGCATCAGCGCGACCGCCACGACCGTGACGAGGGCGATGACCCCCGCGATCAGGAAGATGCGTCCCGTGGCGTCGGCGTACGCCGTGCGAACGATCGTGGCCACCGCCGGCGGCAGCTTGCCGAGGTCGAGGGAGCCGACGTTCCCGCCGCCGCCCGTCGGGATGCCGGCCTGCGCCAGACCGGCGGCGATCTTGCCCGAGACGTTGCTGGCCAGCACCGCACCGAGCGCCGCCACACCGATCGTGCCGCCGAGCGAGCGGAAGAAGCTCACCACGCCGCTCGCGGCACCGACGTCGGTGACGTCGACGGTGTTCTGCACGACCAGCACGAGGTTCTGCATCAGCGCACCGGTGCCGAGTCCCATCAGCACCATGTAGGCGCTCAGGTGCCACAGCGGGGTCAGGTGGTCGATGGTCCCCATCAGCAGCAGGCCGGCCATCAGCGTGACGGCGCCGACGATCATGATGCCCTTCCACCTGCCGGTGCGGGTGATGTACTGCCCGGATCCGGTGGCACCGACCATGTTGCCCAGGATGAGCGGCAGCATCAGCAGGCCGGCCTCGGTCGGCGTGTGGTCACGGGCGACCTGGAAGTACTGGCTCAGGAACACCGAGGCGCCGAACTGGGCGACACCGACGGCGATGCTGCCGAGGATGGAGAGCGTTGTGATCCGGTCGACCACGATGCGCGGCGGCACGAGCGGGTCGACGTGGCGACGCTCGACGACGATCGCCAGCACGAGGGCGATGAGAGCGGCGCCGAGGAACTCGGCGGTCTGCACCGAGGCCCAGGCAAAGCTGCTGCCGGCGAACGAGACCCAGATGAGCGGGAGGCTGGCGGCGATGGTGATGAGCAGGGCACCCCAGTAGTCGATCCTCACCTCGCGGCGGACGGTGTCGAGGTGCAGGAACTTCTGCAGCATGACGAGCCCGGCAAGCGCGAACGGCACGGCCACCCAGAAGCACCAGCGCCAGCCGAGGGTGTCGACGACGAGTCCGCCGAGCAGCGGGCCCGAGACCGTCGCGACGGCCATCGTGGCCGCGAGGTAGCCGCTGTAACGGCCACGCTGCCGCGGCGGGATGATCGAGCCGATGATCGACTGGGCGAGCGACACGAGGCCACCCATGCCCAGGCCCTGCACCGCACGGGCGGCCAGCAGCTCGGGGACGTTCTGCACGGCGCCGGCCGCCAGCGAGCCGACCAGGAAGATCACGATCGCGAGCTGGACGAGGAGCTTCTTGTTGTAGAGGTCGGAGAACTTGCTCCAGATGGGGCTGGTCACCGTCATCGCCAACAGCGAGGCCGTCACGACCCAGGTGTACTGCGTCTGGGTGCCGTCGAGGTCGGCGATGATCGTCGGCAGCGCCGTGGAGACGATCGTCGCGCTGACGATCGCCACGAACAGCGCCGACATCAGTCCGACGAGGACCTCGACGATCTGCTTGTGGGTCATCTCGGTCGGCGGGGCCGTGGTCGTCGTCTCAGACATGTGATTCCTTGCGGTCTTCGTGGATGGTGGTCACTTCGGTGTCGTGCGGGGTGTCCTGCAGGAGGTCGGCGAGGTCCTCGATCACGGAGGCGGCGCGGGCGATCTCCTCGGGCTCCCAGCCCGTGAGACGTCTCGCGAGTGCGTCGCACATGCTGCTGCGCGCAGCGACGAGCTGCTCGCGACCGAGGTGGGTGATGCCGATCAGCTCGGCGCGGCCGTCCATGGGGTCGGTTCCCCGGGAGATCAGGCCGAGCCGGTCGAGAGTGGCGAGCTGGCGACTGACGACGGAGGGGTCCACGCCCTGGGTCTGGGCGATCCGCCCGGGGCGGATGCCGTCCCCTCGCTCGACGACACCGAGCGTGGCGATGTCCCCGCGGCTCAGCCCCCCGACCGCGTGTCCCCAATCGCCCGAGCGCGCTCGCAACGAGCGGCTGACGTGCAGGAGGCCGTCGAAGAGACCCTGGACGGCCTCGGCGCGGTGGCGCTCAACGCTGGCGGTGGTCATGTGTCCACTGTAGAACCGTTGGTTGTCGCAAACAACTACTTGGAGTGTGAACTGCCCCACTGCGGGACCGGTCGGGGCAGGTGGGTCAGGAGGCGAGGCCGAGCTCGGCCATGCGCTTCGCGTGGTTCTCGGTGAGGCGTCCGAACATGCGCGACAGGGCGGCGAGGTCCATCCCCGGGCGGTCGACTCCCCCCGCGAGCAACGCGGCCAGGGAGTCGCGCTCGGCGGCGACGCGCTGGGCCTGCGAGAGCGCCTCTCCCATCAGCCGCCGACCCCACAGGGCCAGGCGACCCCCGACGCGGTGGTCCTGCTCGATGGCGCGGCGCACGCGGTCGACGACGAAGTCGGCGTGGCCGGCATCGGCCAGCGAGTCGACGATCAGCTGCCTGGTGCCGGCGTCCAGGTACTGCGCGATCTCGACGTAGAAGTCGGCGGCGAGCCCGTCCCCGACGTACGCCTTGATCAGGCCCTCGAGCCAGTCGCTGGGCGCCGTCGCGGTGTGGAAGACGTCGAACGGCTTCACGAAGGGGGCCATCGCCTCCATCGGGTCCACGCCGAGCGTGGAGATGCGCTCCAGGAGCGGCTCGACGTGCCCGAACTGGACCGTGGCCATCTTGGCCAGCGCGAGCTTGTCCGGCAGCTCCACGGCGAGCTTGGCGTCGTCGGCCAGACGCTCGAACGCAGAGATCTCGCCGTAGGTGATCGCGCCCAGCAGGTCGACCACCGCCGCCCGGTAGCCGGGGTCGTCGAAAGCGACCGAATCGTGCTCGGATCCGGGCTGACCGAAGGGCAGGTAGGAGGGGTCCTGGGGCGAGGGTTCGGTCATGTCGGCAGCCTACCGATAGACTTCAGGTTGGCTGCAGGCTTGATGCCCCCTTGAAGACACTGTGGGCGGCTCGCCAGCGCTGTTGAGAATTCGAGACTTGAACCCATCCGACTTGCCTTGGTGAGTCAGCACAGAACAGGCATGATCCTGACTACCTTCAGAGAGCTCGGGGTACTCCCCGAAATCGCGGACGCGCTCGAGCGCGCCAACATCGTGACCCCCTTCCCCATCCAGGAGATGACCCTCTCGGTCGCCCTGATGGGCACCGACCTCATCGGTCAGGCCCGCACCGGCACTGGCAAGACGCTCGCCTTCGGCATCCCGGTGCTCCAGCGGGCCGTGGCCCAGCACGACCCCGACTTCGCCGACCTCGCCGCTCCCGGCAAGCCCCAGGCCCTGGTCGTCGCCCCGACCCGTGAGCTCGCCCTCCAGGTGAGCAAGGACCTGACGATGGCCGGCAAGGACCGCGGCATCCGCGTCCTCACCGTCTACGGCGGAGTCCCCTACGAGCCGCAGCTCGACGCGCTCGCATCGGGTGTCGAGGTGGTCGTCGGTACGCCGGGCCGCCTCATCGACCTGATGAACCGCAGGGCGCTCGACATCTCCCACGTGAAGTCCCTCGTCCTCGACGAGGCCGACGAGATGCTCGACCTCGGCTTCCTGCCCGACGTGGAGCGCCTGCTGAAGCAGACCCCCGAGACCCGCCAGACGATGCTGTTCTCGGCCACCATGCCGGCCGCCATCGTGGCCCTCGCCCGCACCCACATGCGCCACCCGATGAACATCCGTGCGGAGTCCGCCGAGGACAACCAGATGGTCCCGGCGACGGCGCAGTTCATCTACCAGGCCCACGACCTCGACAAGCCCGAGATGATCGGGCGGCTGCTGCAGGCCGAGGGCGCTGACCTGATGATCGTCTTCACCCGCACCAAGCGTCAGGCACAGCGCATCGCCGACGACCTCGAGGAGCGCGGCTTCAACTCGGCGCCGCTGCACGGCGACATGGCGCAGGCCGCGCGCGAGCGTGCCCTGACCAGGTTCCGCGAGGGCAAGCTCCAGGTGCTGGTGGCCACCGACGTCGCCGCCCGAGGCATCGACGTCACCGGGGTCACCCACGTCGTGAACTACACCTGCCCCGAGGACGAGAAGACCTACGTCCACCGCATCGGCCGCACCGGCCGCGCGGGAGCGACCGGCATCGCGATCACCTTCGTCGACTGGGCCGACCTGCACCGCTGGAAGATGATCAACAAGGCCCTCGACCTGCCGTTCGACGAGCCGCTCGAGACCTACTCCAGCTCCGAGCACTTCCTGCACGATCAGGGCATCGCCCCCGGCATCAAGGGCCGCATCGTGCCGGAGGGCACCGTCGAGCGGAAGCCGCGTCCCGAGAGCGGTGGCCGTGGCCAGGGCGGCGGCGGACGTGGCGAGGGCGGCGGCGGGCGCGGTCGTGGCCAGGGCGGGTCGAAGGACTCCGCCGGCGGCGGCGACAACCGCCAGCAGGCGGCGACCACCGACGAGAAGTCCGGAGACCGTCCCGCCCGCAAGCGCAACCGCAGCCGCAGCCGCACCCGCGGCGGCAAGCCCGCTGCGGCGGCAGGCGAGAGCAGCTGATCGTGTGGTCACCGTCTCCCGGACGGTGACCACCACCGCTTCCCAGCCCGAAGTGCCTGCCGGTGGCGCTGGACCGGCGATCAGGTCCTGCGCAGGAGTCCTGTGGCGACGTCGCGGTAGGCCTGCGCGCCCTTGTTGGAGCGCGAGGTCTTCAGGATCGACCGTCCCGCCGCAGGCGCCTCGGCGAACCGGATGGACTTGGGGATGGGCGGCTCGAGGACGTCGAGGTCGTAGGTCTCGGAGATCGTCTCGAGCACCGTGCGGGCGTGGTTGGTGCGACCGTCGTACAGCGTCGGCAGCACGCCCCACACCTCGAGGTCGCGGTTGGTGAAGCGCTTGACGTCGTGCACGGTGTCCAGGAGCTGGCCCACGCCGCGGTGGGACAGCGTCTCGCACTGGAGCGGGATCAGGACGCCGGTGGCCGCGGTGAGGGCAGCCACGGTCAGCACGCCGAGCGAGGGCGGGCAGTCGAGCAGCACCCAGTCGTAGCCCTCGGTGTCCTCGATCGCGGTGCGGATGACGTACTCGCGTCCGGTGCGGGTGAGCAGGTCGGCCTCGGCACGTGCCAGCTCGATCGTGGCCGGCAGCAGGTCGACGCCGTCGTCGGTGGCGATGATCACCTCGGCCGGGTCCAGCCCCTTGGTGAGCACGTGGTGGACCGACATGTCAAGGTCCTCGGGGTCGATCCCGAGGCTGAAGGTCAGGCAGGCCTGCGGGTCGAGGTCGACGAGCAGCACCTTCTGGCCCTGCTCGGCGAGTGCGGCACCGAGCGAGGCGACGGTAGTGGTCTTGGCGACGCCGCCCTTCTGGTTGGCGACGGCGAGCACGCGGGTCCTGGACATCGCACACATTGTGCCGCAAGAGGCGGCCATCGACACGCACGTCTCGCCGCAGCCGCTGCGCGTCCTGCCGCGACGCCGCGATGCCGCCAGCTCACCACGCGGGACGCGGGCCCCCGAACGGCATCTCCAGCGCCTCGGGCCCGAAACCGGTCACGTCGGCCAGCAGCCACTCGTCGTGCAGCAGCAGGGCGGCCGACGCCGGTCTCATCACCAGCCAGAGCCAGCGCCCGTCGGCCTCACCGGCGAACACGGCTCGCGCCAGGAGGTCGTCGTCGCCGGACGGGCCGTCCGAGTCGGCGTGGGGGCCGTCCAGCCGGTCGTCCACCAGCCACAGGGGCACGGTGCGACCACCGGCCCGGACCCGGATGGCCGGCGGACCGTGGCCGATCTGCGACCCGGGGTCGTCGTACGTCGTGCCGGCGCAGCGGGCGCCCAGGCCGATGCCCGGTTCCTCGGAGACGATCGTGACCTGCACCTCGCCGTCGAGGTCGCTCGTGCCGACCGTGGTGGTGACCGTGGCCCGCACCCGGCCGGCGTTGCCGACGCAGCCGAAGTCGGCGATGGACCAGCCCGGGCTCATCGGCCAGGGCAGGTAGGTGGGCAGGTCGTTGCTGCGCCCGACGAGGTCGGCGAACGAGTCGTAGTCGGCCTGCTCCGGACGCCACAGCGGTTCGGTCACACCATGGACGGTGCAGGCGAACGAGGCGCCCT
This sequence comes from Marmoricola sp., assembly GCF_025965085.1. GTDB lineage: Bacteria > Actinomycetota > Actinomycetes > Propionibacteriales > Nocardioidaceae > Marmoricola. The sequence goes on along the minus strand of NZ_JAOPXP010000095.1, from coordinate 7,327 downwards.
CGCCGGTGACGGGCGAGGTGCATCGAGGACACGACGCAGCGAGCGACACGGGTCGAGGGTAGTGGTCAGCAGTTCCAGCGCGCCACGGCCGGAGACTCACGCTCGTAGCCGAGCACCGAGATCGTGGCGGTGTCCAGCTTGAAGAGGCGTCCCTCCTGCGCCGGCAGGTCGAGCCAGCGGGCGGCCAGGACGCGCGACGCGTGCCCGTGGCTGAACACCAGTACCCGGCCCCCGTGGTCCCGGACCCGGGCGACGACACGGTCCAGCCGGCGCGACACCTGCTCGGCCGACTCGCCGCCCGGGACCGGGTGCGACCAGATGGTCCAGCCGGGCACGGACTCCCGGATCCTGGCAGTGGTGAGACCCTCGTAGTCGCCGTAGTCCCACTCGGTCAGGTCGTCGTCGACCTCGACGTCGGTGAACCCCGCCAGCTCCGCCGTACGTCGGGCGCGGGCACGTGGACTGCTCAGGACCAGGTCGAACTCGACGCCCGCGAGCCGCTGGGCGAGGCGCCGGGCCACGTCCTCCCCCTCCGGGGTGAGCTCGAGCTCGGTGTGCGAGGTGTGCAGCCCGTCCCGGCTCCACTCGGTCTCACCGTGGCGGATCACCCACAGCTCGCCCTCTCGGCCCTCGTGCCCACCCATCGCAGACAGTCACTCCGCCTGAGGGCCGGGCCAGTTCTTGTCCGGCTGGGGCGCAGGTCGGCCGGGCTGCTCGCCACCGCGCTCGGTGAGGTAGCTGTCCTTGGGCACCATCACCTTGCGGCGGAAGATGCAGACCACCTTGCCGTCCTGGTTGTAGCCGACGGTCTCCACGTGCACGACGCCGCGGTCGTCCTTGCTCGTGCTCTCCCACTTGTCGAGCACGGTCGTCTCGCCGTACAGCGTGTCACCGTGGAAGGTCGGCGCGACGTGGCGCAGCGACTCGATCTCGAGATTGGCGATGGCCTTCCCGGAGATGTCGGGGACGCTCATGCCCAGCAGGATCGAGTAGACGTAGTTGCCGACCACGACGTTCCTGCCGAACTGGGTGGTCTCCTCGGCGTAGTGCGAGTCGAGGTGCAGCGGGTGGTGGTTCATCGTCAGGAGGCAGAACATGTGGTCGTCGAACTCGGTGACCGTCTTGCCGGGCCAGTGCTTGTAGGTCGCACCGACCTCGAACTCCTCGTAGCTGCGACCGAACTGCATCTCCACCTGCTCCTTCGTGACCGTGGGTTTGAGGCGCCGAGTCTTTCACGGCCCCGGCCGAACCCCGCAGGACGTTCCGCCGTGACCGGGGAAGAGACCGAGAACGGCCCGGCGACATGCGGTTCGCGGTCTGGGGCGCTGCACCCGGACGTATGCTCCGACCCATGCTCGGCTTGCGCAGGCGCGCCGTCGACGAGCCGGCCAGCGCGTCGGACACGGCGCCTGAGACCTCCACCCCCATGCCCGCCTCCCGTTCCAGGCGCCAGGTGCTCACCCACCAGATCGTCACCTCCGTGGCGGCTCTCGCGCTGACCCTGCTGTGGGCCTACCTCGTCACGATCGTCCTCGACGCCTCGAACTTCCCCAGCCCCCTTCACGTCCTGCGGACCCGCGCCTTCGACTCCCCCGCGTTGGCTGAGAGCGTCGCCCTGGTCTGGGTACTGGTGCTGCTCGTCGTGGCCCTGACCGGTCGCCTGTGGCTCTCCCTCGGAATCGTGACCGCCGTGACCGCGCTGGTCGGCGCGGTCAACACGACCAAGCTCGAGCTGCGCAACGACCCCGTCTACCCCAGCGACGTCACGTTCCTGAGCCAGCCGAGCTTCTTGTTCGAGATGGTGCCGAAGTCCAAGGTCGCGCTCGGTGCCGTCGCACTCGTGGCCGTCGTGGCCGGCGCGGTGCTCGTCGGCTGGCTCATCGCCAAGGCCTTTCCCAGCCTGGGCAGGACGCTGCCGCGTCGCGGGCTGCTGGGGCTGCGCATCCTGCGGGTCGTCGTGGTCGTGGTGTCCCTGGGACTGCTGCACGTCGCGAACAACTTCAACGATCCCGGCAACCCGTGGCGGACGGCCTTCGACTCCACCGGGCTGCGCTGGCGCGACTGGGACCAGCGGGTGAACTACCAGCGCAACGGCTTCGTCGCCGGACTGCTGTTCAACACGCACATCACCGCCATGGCCGAGCCCAGGGGGTACTCGAGGGCGGCAGTGGAGAGGATCACGGCCAAGTACGCCGCCCGGGCCGCCGTGATGAACCGGGGCCGCACCGGCACCCTCGACAAGACCAACGTCGTCACGATCCTGTCCGAGAGCTTCTCCAACCCTGCCTGGCTCAAGACCGTGAAGTTCGGCTCCGACCCGATCCCGAGGACCACGGCGCTGATGAGGCGAACCCTCTCGGGCAAGATGCTGGCCCCCGGCTACGGGAGCGGGACGGCCAACGTGGAGTTCGAGGCGCTCACGGGGCAGTCCAAGAGCCAGCTGAAGCCGCAGATCGCCACGGCGTACGAGCAGATGGTCCAGCACTACAAGACCTTCCCCTCGGCGGTCCAGTGGTTCCTCGACCACGGCCACACGCCAGTGGCCATCCACCCCTTCTCGCCACGCATGTACGCCCGGCCCGAGGTGTACGACGCCATGGGCTTCACCAGGTTCGTCACCAAGGACGAGATGAAGGTCAAGGCCCGCGGGGGCGGTCGCTTCATCGACGACGCGTCCGCGTTCGAGGAGGTGCTCAGCCAGATCTCGGACAACGACCGGCCCGTGCTGGCGCACCTGGTCACCATGCAGAACCACATGCCCTACGGCGGGCAGTACGACGACCCGATCCTGCCCTCGGGAGTCCCAGCCAACTTCGCCAGGCTGGCCGGTCAGTACGGCCGCGGGATCGCCCGCACCGACGACGAGTTCGCCAGGTTCCTGGACAAGCTGAAGAAGCAGCCCGAGCCGACCGTCGTCATCTTCTACGGCGACCACCTGCCGCCGCAGGTCTACCCGGAGAGCCTGGTCAAGCGCGAGGGGCTGCGCACGACCCACGAGACGCCGTTCGTGATCTGGAGCAACGGCGCCCCGCTGAAGCACGAGGACCTGCCGACCACGAGCCCCATCCAGTTCCTGCCGAAGCTCTTCGACGCGCTCGACGTGCCGATCCCCCCGTGGTTCGCACTGCTCGACGACCTCGACAAGCAGATCCCCGCGATGGACGCCGGCCTCTACGTCAACGCGCAGAACCAGACGGTGAAGGAGTCACAGCTGACCCCGCAGGCGAAGCAGGCACTCTCCGACTACCGCACCATCATGTATGACCTGAGCATCGGAAAGCGCTACAGCGAGAAGGTCATGTACGGCGACGCCGACTGACCGGGTCAGACGATCCCGTGGAACCGCTCGGGGATCCGCACGAGCGGCCGCTTCTCCATCAGCGTCATCTGGCTGCCCTTGGGCGCACGCCAGTTCCCGGGCGGGTCCTCGACGACGAGGGCGGCGAGCTTCTCCCCCGTCGGCGGCACGAAGGCGGGGGTCCGGGCGGCGTCCGCCCCCTCGGTGATGCGCTCCAGGAGGTCGACGAGGGTGTCGCCCCCCTGGCGCCACTGCGTGTCCCGCGAGCGTCCGTCGGCCTCGACCATGCGCTGGCGGTGGTCGGCGGCCTCCTGGAGGTGGTCGCGGTCAGCGAACTTCATGTGGAACATCCACAGGTCCGGGTCCACCCGGTACGGCGTCCGCACGCCGTGGGTGCCTGCGCTCCAGTGGGCCGGGACCCACTTGATCGCAGGCTTGCACATCAGCGGCAGGAACTTCGCGAGCTGCCGCTGGCCGAGCAACGGCCGGGTCAGGTCCAGTGGCGGTTCGTCGCCGACGTTGTGCACGACGTTGAAGCCCAGCGACCCGACAGCGTTCAGCCCCTCCTGCGACCTGGCCTCGACGTACTGCCTGAGGCCGGCGTGGCGGTCGGGGTCCGGGACGATGAACTCGTCGGTGTCGCAGAACAGCACCACGTCGTAGAGCTGGAGGAGCGAGCGGCCGAGGTTGCCGACCATCGCCATCCGGGTGCTGTTGAACCTGCCGCCCCGGATCGGCGGGATGTGCAGCACGTCGCAGGGGAGGTTGTCGGTGGAGCCGTCCTCGGAGTTGTCGTCGACGACGTAGAGGTTCTCGACGCCGAACTGGTCGCCGTAGTACGTGACCCACAGCGGCAGCATCCGGCCCTCGTCGCGGCAGAACGTGATCGCGGCGATCCGCAAGGGCTCATCGGGGTCGCGCTCCGGTGGAGCGGGGTCGACGTGCTCCTGCGGGCCGACCGGGTTCTCGGCGGACCTGCGCCTGAGGAAACCGCGCACCCCGCTCATGTCGTCTCCTCCTCGTCGCGCGCGTTGCCGCGTCCGCGCCGGCCGCGCTCGGCCTGCTGGGTGACAAGGAACGCCATGCCGTCGAGCGCCGCCTCGAGCCGCTGCTCGGCAGTCACCTTCCTGGTGTGGACGCCATCGACGGGCTGGGACTCGAGCTCCTCGACGTCGCCGACGACGCGGAGTCGGAGTGCCTTGAGCTTGCGGACCTCCCGCCGGGAGGCGCGGCGCACCCATCGCTCGTTCATCCCCAGGGGAACCTTGTCGCGGCCGCGCTGGACCAGGCCGCGCTTGGCGAGCGCACCCTTGACGATCCACTCGTAGTCCTGCCGGCTGAGGTCGTCCGCGGCCAGGCGCTCGTTGAGCTCGCGCAGGACCATGGCTGAAGCGGCGTCGATACCGGGGTTGCTGCGCACGTTCGTGTCGCAGACGCCCTCCGGGATCCCGGCGACCCCGGCGAAGCGCTCCCAGAGCACGCCGGGAGGTGTGCCCTTCGGGGGCACCGTGACCAGCGTGAAGTGGTCGCCGCCCACGGCGCCCCGCCACCGCTCGGCGATCTCGGAGATGCGTTGGTGCTTCCAGAACCACCGACCCGGCTTGTCGGAGAGGTCCGGCGTGCGGACGGACTCGAGGAACTCGTCCCAGGTGCGGACGCCGCGGTTCTGCATCGACTCGGTCCACATCGAGGGCAGGGACCTGGCCAGGTCGCGAGCGGTCAGCACGACCTGGAGGTCGGCGCCGGCAAAGGCCTTCTGGATGATGTCGATCTTGGCTCTCTGCCGCGGCGCGAGGAACTCCATGGAGATGATCGCCGTGCCGTCCCATGCGTTGACGATGTCGACGAGACGCTGCCACGGGCCATCGGCGGTGAGAGGCTCCTGACCCTCGCCACCACGCTCGCTGAGCTCGCGGACGGCGAGCACCTGTTGGCGCCAGCGGTCACCGGCGAACACGATGTCGTGCTCGATGAGCCGCTGCCGGTTGGCATCGAGGACGTTCTGGATGAAGCTGGTCCCGGACTTCATCGCTCCGATGTGGAGCACCACCCGCTTCGCCACAACCGGAGCATAGGGCATGTGGTGACGCCGCCGTACGCCGCGCGCGGCGTCGTCGGGCTGCGTCAGGAGCCGCCGACGACCTGCTCAGGAACCGCCGCCGCCGGCCTTGCGTCGGTGCACCTTCGGGCCGGTTCCACCGGACACCTCGGAGCCGTGCGCCTTCTCCCTGACCGGACCGTCCTTGGGCACTCCACGGTCGTTGCCCTGCTTGCGGTCGAGGGCCTCACGCATCTTGGCCTTGATGTCCTCGTTGCCGTTCGACTCAGCCATGGGGTTCCTCCTGTGATCTGCCGTCCCGGACTACCCACCCTCGCACGGGTCACCTACGGGGTCGAGCCGATGGGCCCGGTGTCGGTCTCCCATGTCACCGACCGGGCGTCTGGACCCGCGTGCCTCTCGGGGGGTGCCTCGACCGGCATCATCGCCGGATCTGCTCGGCCAGCAAGCCCGCCAGCGCTGCCGTGGCGGCCTCGGTCACGTCGGCCTCGCTGATGGACGCGGGGTCGGCGCCCTCGACGTCGACCGGGTCGAGGTCGCTCCACTCGCCGACGAGCCCGACGCCGAGTGCCTGGAGCCTGGAGACCATCGTGGCTGCGTGGCTCCCGACCCAGGGCGTCACCGGCAGGCCGATCGCCGGCTCGGAGGCCTTGCGACCGGCCATCAGCTTCTTGGCCAGCACCTCCTTGCGCAGATGCTGTCCCTGGGGGAAGGCCAGTCCCGCCCCGTCGAGCAGCTCGTTGACCCGTCGCAGCACCATCGTCGAGGCCGCCCCGATCGACTCGTTGCCGGCCGGCGCCGCGACCAGGCCCTCGGCCGTGGTGCCGACGACGGAGAGGAAACGGTCCCGCAGCAGGTCACGCGGAGCTCCCGGCGGCGGCACGGTCAGGACCAGGACGCGCGCCCCCGTCACCGACCAGTTGCGGCACAGCCGCACGATGTTCTGCTGGCGCCAGAACGTCCTGCCGGCCGTGGTGACGTCCTCCGGCCGGCGCTCTGCGTGCGGCCGCCCGTCCCGGGCGCTGCTGAGGTAGTCGGCGAAGGTCCAGGTCCGGCCGTTCTGCACGGTCTCCTGCCACATCGAGGCCAGCTGCCGGTTCAGGTCACGGACGGTGAGGACGACGGTGACGTCGTCCCACGCGCCGGCGATCCCCTTGATCGCCTGTGGTGCCGCCGGCCCGAGGAACTCCATCGAGACCACCGAGGTGCCGTCGTGGGCCCGCGTCTGCGCGACCAGCCGGTCCCAGTAGCCGGAGATGTCCCCGGTCCGGGCCGAGCCCAGCCCCAGCACGTCCTGCACGGCCCGCACCTGGTCGCTCCACGTCTGTCCGGGCACCAGCACCCCACGCCCGGCCAGCGCATCCTGGTTGGCGAACAGCAGCGACTGCAGGTAGCTCGTCCCCGACTTCATCGTCCCGACGTGCAGAACCACCCGCTGTCCCATGGGGCCACACAGTAGTCAGGAGGACCGACCGTCGAGGAACGAGACCGGGTCCGCCCGACAGCGGATCCCCGACTGCTCAGCTCTCGGCGACGTAGCCCGTCGTCGGGGCCTGGGACGACGGCCCGAACCAGTCCAGGTCCCGGCGCAGCCAGCCGTACGCGGTCGGGTCCGCAGTGCTCAGGCGGGCGGGTGAGGCGATGCCCGGCGACTCAGGTGCCGGGCCGCCGCCGCACCGGGCGTGAGGACGGTCAGGCCTTGAGCTTGTAGTCCTTGAGCAGGCTGCGGCCGATGATCATCTTCTGGATGTCCGCCGTGCCCTCACCGATGAGCATGAACGCCGCCTCGCGATAGAGGCGCTCGATCTCGTACTCCTTGGAGTAGCCGTAGCCGCCGTGGATGCGGAAGGACGCCTCGACGACCTCGTTGCAGTACTCCGCGGCGAGGTACTTCGCCATGCCGGCCTCGACGTCGTTGCGCTCGCCACGGTCCTTCATCCGGGCCGCACGGACCATCATCGCGTGGGCGG
>NZ_JAOPXP010000028.1 GCF_025965085.1 Marmoricola sp. | reverse complement strand
GTCGTCGCGGGTGAGATGAGTGCCCGCGACATGATGTACGCCTTCATCGCGCGCGACACCAAGCACGAACGCGACTGACCGCCCTGCGCACGCAGGTCAGGCGTGGGACACCCGCGCCTCGCTGAGCACTCGGTGTCGGCCGCCGGAACTGCGCGGCCCACCCCACGATGGCAGAGCCACGATGGCAGAGCCACGATGGAAGAGCGCACGCTCAGCGACGCCGACGACAAACCCGATCGGCCTCGTCCAGCTGCCCGGGTGGGCCAGCCGCGGGTCGTCAGGTGCGGGCAGAGTCCAGGGCCCGGCTGAGGTCCTCCCACAGGTCCTCGACGTCCTCGATCCCCACCGAGAGACGGATCAGGCCCTCGGGAATCGTGGCCGGCTCCGACTTCCACCGCCGTCGACGCTCGAGGGTGGACTCGACGCCGCCCAGGGAGGTCGCATAGACCCACAGCTCGGTCGAGTGCTGCACGAGGTCGGCGATCCCGCCCTCGGGCAGGACCATCCCGATCATCCCGCCGAAGCCCGGGTAGCGGACCTCCTCGACGTCGGGACGTTCGCGCAGGCGGCGTACGAGCTCCTGGGCGTTGGCCTGCGCACGCTCGACGCGCAGCGGCAACGTGCGCAGACCGCGCAGCGCCAGCCAGGCCTCGAAGGTGCCGGGGATGGCGCCGAACAGGTCGCGCCGTCCCTTGAGAACGCCGTGGAGCTGGTCGTCGCGGGTCACGACCGCACCCAGGAGCACGTCGGAGTGGCCGGAGATGTACTTGGTCGCCGAGTGCACCACCAGGTCGACCCCCCACTCCAGAGGCTGCTGCAGGATCGGGGTGGCGAAGGTGTTGTCCACGACGACGTAGGCACCGGCGTCGTGCGCGGCCTTGGTGATCGCCGGGACGTCCGCGACCTCCATCGCAGGGTTGGTAGGCGACTCGAGCCACACCAGCGAGGCGTTCTCGCAGGCTGCGACCACGGCCTCGGTGTCGGTGATGTCCACGAGCTGGGGCTGGATCCGTTCGCGGAGCTCGAGGTCGCCCAGCTGCATGATGGAGCCGTTGTAGGAGTGGCGCGGCGCGACGACCTTCTCGCCGTTGCCGACCAGGTCGAAGATCGTCGACACCGCGGCGAGGCCGCTCGCGAAGGCCAGGCACCGGCCACCCTCGAGCGCGCCGAGGGCGTCCTCGAAGGCCGTCCACGTGGGGTTGGCGTAGCGGCCGTACTCCAGCTCGCCCCCCGCCACGTACGTCGCGGCCATCGTGATCGGCGTGTTCAGTGGCTGGTCCGGCTCGTGCGGAGGGCGACCGAGATGGACAGCTTGGGTGGCGGGGCGCATGTCGTCAGCGTATTTGGCGGCTCCCGCGCCGGTAGGGTCGGGACGTGAGCAGCTCCTCGCCCGGTGAGACGTCCGATGACTCCTCCGGCGGCATGGCCGTCGACCGGGTCACTTCTGGGGGAGGTGACAGCGACCGGAAGCCACGTGTCGCAGTCGTCTTCGGTGGGCGCTCGAGCGAGCACTCCATCTCCTGCATCTCAGCAGGCAGCGTCATCGCGGCGCTGGACCCCGAGAAGTACGACGTGGTGCCGGTCGGCATCGCGCCCGACGGGCGATGGGTGCTCGAGTCGGCCGACCCGGCCCACCTGGCGCTCGGACCCGCCGGCGAGCTCCCCTCGGTCACCGGTGACCGCGAGATCGCGCTGACGCCCGGGCAGGGGCTCGTCGTCACCGAGTCCGAGGAGGTCCCCTCCGTCCTCGGCGAGGTCGACGTGGTGTTCCCGGTGATGCACGGACCCTGGGGCCAGGACGGCACCCTGCAGGGCCTGCTGGAGATGGCTGGGGTCCGCTACGTCGGCGCCGGGGTGCTCTCCAGTGCGGTGGGCACCGACAAGCACTTCATGAAGCAGCTGTTCCTGGCGGCCGGGCTGCCGGTGCTGCCCTACGTGCTCGTGCGACCGCGGCAGTGGGAGAGCGACCCGGCCGCGATCCGCGAGGCGGTCGAGGCGCTCGACTATCCGGTGTTCGTCAAGCCCGCTCGCGCTGGTTCCAGCTTCGGCATCACCCGCGTCGACTCCGCCGACGACCTCGATGCCGCCATCGAGGAGGCACGGCGCTTCGACCCGAAGGTGCTCGTCGAGACGGCCGCCACGAACGCGCGCGAGGTGGAGATCGGCGTACTGCAGGGGCTCGACGGGGACGACCCCGAGACCAGCGAGATCGCCGAGATCACAGTCGGCTCGGAGCACACGTTCTACGACTTCGAGGCGAAGTACCTCGAGCAGAGCTTCCAGATCCCCGCGTCGTTGCGCGAGGACATCGTCGACCAGGTGCGCTCGCTGGCCGTCCGGGCCTTCGAGGCCCTCGACGTGGAGGGTCTGGCCCGGGTCGACTTCTTCGTCCTCGGCGACGGACGCGTGATGGTCAACGAGGTGGAGACCATGCCCGGCTTCACCGCCACCTCGATGTTCCCGCTGCTCTGGCAGGCCTCGGGCCTCACCTACCCCGAGCTGGTCGAGCGGCTCGTGAGGCTCGCGATGGAGCGGAGCACGGGGCTGCGCTAATGGGCGGCCCCGACGTCGGTTTCCCGAGGCGGCTCGGGAGACCCCGCCCTCTCAGCTGCACCGCTCAGCTGCACCGCTTGACCACCCGCGTGTGCTTCCCGATGGCGGCGGCGAGGTCGACCATGGCGGCGACCGGGGGGCGGTACTGCGCCGGGAGCCTCACCTCGACGGCCGGCTCCCGGCCGTAGGTCGTCATCACCACGTCCTCGTCCTGGTCGTTCATGCCCTTCTGGGGCACGTACCAGTCCATCCCGTTCACCGTCTGGCAGCCCACCAGCGGGTCGTAGTCGGCGGGCTCGCCGACGCCGCAGCGCAACACGATCGCGGGGTCGCCCCAGGCGGCGGCGAGAGGGTTGCCGGTGGTCTCCCGGCGCTTCTGGTCGGAGACTGACCCGGGCAGCGCGGCGACCAGCGCCCGGCACGCCGCCTGGTCGGCCTCGGAGACCTTCGTCTGCGGCACGTCGACCTTGCAGCCCGACACCAGGAGGGCCAGCACGGCCAGGAGCGCGGCGACGCCCGCCACCCCGGGGGATGTCGGGCGTCGCGGGTGTGCGTGAGGTGACGTGGCCCTCAGATGTGTACGACGGGGCACGTCAGGGTGCGGGTGATGCCATCGAGGGTCTGCACCTTCGCCACGACCAGCTTCCCCAGCTCGTCGACGTTGCGCGCCTCGGCGCGGACGATCACGTCGTAGGGACCGGTGACATCCTCCGCGAGGATCACGCCCTTGATGTCGGTGATCCGTTGGGCGACCTCTGCGGCCTTGCCGACATCGGTCTGGATCAGGATGTAGGCCTGGACGACCATGTGGGACTCCTCGTGGATCGGAAAAGATCTCAGCCGTCTCGCAACCTACCGGACTGCCAGCCGGGGCGGAACACGACCGCCCAGGGCGATGCCTGCGCCGCGGTCTGGTGGGATGGGCGTCATGAGCGCCTCCGACTCCTTCGCACCCGACGCCACGCTCGCCGACGTGGGGGAGTTCGCTCTGGTCGCGGCGCTGACGAGCAGGTTCGAGCAGGGTTCGCAGGTGTACGTCGGCCCCGGCGACGACGCCGCGGTCATCCGCACCCCCAAGGGCCACGTGGTCGTCTCCACCGACCTGCTCGTCGAGGGACGGCACTTCAAGCGTGAGTGGGCCCCCGCGCGAGACATCGGGCGCAAGGCAGCGGCCAGCAACCTCTCCGACATCAACGCCATGGGCGGTACCGCCCACTCGCTGACGGTGGGCCTCGGCGCGCCCGCGGACCTGCCCGCGAGGTGGGCCCTCGACCTCGCCGAGGGCCTCGCCGAGGAGGCCGCCCTCGTCGGCGCGAGCATCGTCGGGGGCGACCTGACGACGGCGAGCGAGGTGGTCATCGCCGTCACGGTCCTGGGGACCTGCGAGGTGGCACCCGTCCTGCGCAGCGGCGCACACGCCGGCGACGTCGTCGCGATCGCCGGACGCCAGGGCTGGGCCGCCGCCGGCCTGGCCGTTCTCGCGCGGGGATTCCGGTCGCCGCGGGCCCTCGTGCAGGCCTACCAGCGCCCCCAGCCGCCGTACGCCGCCGGGCGGGCCGCCGCCCAGGCAGGCGCCACGGCCATGATCGACGTCTCCGACGGGCTGCTGGCCGACCTCGGTCACATCGCGCGCGACTCCGCAGTGGCGATCGACATCCACCGAGACGCCTTCGAGCTCGCCGACCCGATGCACGCGGTCGGCTCGGCGCTCGGGGTCGACCCCATGCAGTTCATCCTGGGGGGAGGCGACGACCACGCCATCGTGGCCACGTTCCCCGCCCGGAGCGCCCTGCCCGCGGGCTTCACGGCCATCGGGTCGGTCGAGGAGCCGGGGGAGAGCGGTCCGTCGGTCACCGTCGACGGGGCGGCGTACGACGGCCCCACCGGCTGGGCACACTTCGCCTAGCAGGGTGCCGACATGCGAGACGGCGCACCCGAGAGTCTCGGATGCGCCGTCGCGGCAGTGGTCTCAGAGGGTCAGCGGGTGACCTTGCCGGCCTTGATGCAACCGGTGCACACGTTGAGGCGCTTGGAAGCGCCGTCCACGGTGGCGCGGACGCGCTGGATGTTCGGGTCGAAGCGACGCTTCGTGATCTTGCGCGACCAGGGACGGTTGTTGCCGAAACCGGGCTTCTTGGCGCAGATGTCGCAGACGGCAGCCACCGTGCACTCCTCGGGTAGAACTAGGGATTCGAATTCGGGGGGTCCGGGACCGGCCACGACAGGCAGTCACGACAGATGGTCCGGACAACCGCACGAGAATAACTCAGAGCCGTGGCTCGACGCGAATCGAGCCTCCACCAACTACGGTGATCCCTTCCACCACGCACGGCCGGGAGTACGACGCATGCATGCAGGGGCTGAGGTTGCCACCTTCGACCTCGAGGTCGTACGCCGCTTCGCCGACCTGGCCGTGGACGGGCTCGCCTCGGCCCGCGAGGAGATCGACGCCCTCAACGTCTACCCGGTCCCCGACGGGGACACGGGCACCAACATGTTCCTCACCGTCGAGTCCGCCCGCGACGCCCTGGTGGCCGCGCTGGGGGAGCACCCGGACGACCTGCGGGCCGCGATGCAGGCGTACTCGCGGGGTGCCCTGCTCGGTGCCCGCGGCAACTCGGGTGTGATCTTGAGCCAGCTGGTGGGAGCGCTGCTGCGCCGTATCGGCCAGGCGGGCCCCGGGGACCGGTCGGCGGCGGTCTTCGCCGAGGGGATGGCGCTGGCCACCGACGCGGCGTACTCCGCGGTCGGCCAGCCCGTCGAGGGGACGATCCTGTCCGTGGCCCGCGCCGCGTCGCAGGCAGCAGCCGAGGCGGCCCAGGTGGTGGAGGACCGCCTCGGCGACGTCGTCCACGCTGCCGCGAGCGCGGCCCGGGAGGCGCTGGCCCTCACCCCGGAGCAGCTGCCCATGCTCAAGGAGGCCGGTGTGGTCGACGCGGGCGGCCGCGGGTTGTGCGTGGTGCTCGACGCCGCCGAGTCCGCGATCACCGGCAAGCGCGCCACCACGACGACACCGCAGGTCGGCACGCCCGCCATCCCGGTCGCCCGCGTCCCCACCGGCGACCTGACCGAGGACGGTCCGGCGTACGAGGTGATGTACCTCCTCGAGACCGACGACGAGGCGATCCCGGCACTGCGCAAGGCCCTGGCCCCCCTCGGTGACTCGCTCGTCGTGGTGGGGGGTGAGGGTCTGTGGAACGTGCACATCCACGTCGACGACGTCGGCGCCGCGGTCGAGGCCGGCATCCGGGCCGGTACGCCGCGCCGGATCCAGGTGACCCACTTCGCGGAGCAGATCGAGCGCGCACGGGACAGGCGGGCCGAGCGACGCGGCCGCAAGCTGGTGATCGTCGCCGCCGGACCGGGGCTGGTCGAGCTCTTCGCCGACGCGGGCGCCGAGGTCCTGGAAGGCGGACCGGGCAGCCGGCCCAGCACGGGGCAGGTCCTCGCCGCGATCGAGGCGACGGGCGCGCAGGAGGTCATCGTGCTGCCCAACGACCCCGACTCGATCGGCGTCGCGGAGGCCGCGGCCCACGAGGCGGAGGAGAGGGGGATCCACGTGGTGGTGATCCCCACCCGCGCCCAGGTCCAGGGCATCGCCGCCCTGGCCGTGCACGAGCCCGGGCGTCCGTTGAACAGCGACGTGGTGCAGATGGCCGCTGCGGCGCGAGGAGCCCGCCACGGGGCGGTGACCGTGGCCGCGAAGGACGCGATGACCACCGCCGGGCCGTGCTCGGTCGGCGACGCCCTCGGCGTGGTGCACGGCGACTTCGCCATCGTCGGCAAGGACCTCTACGAGGTGGCGACCGGGGTGCTCGAACGGCTTCTCGGTGGCGGCGGCGAGCTGGTGACGCTGGTGGCCGGCGCCGAGGCGGGCGACCTCGCCGAGGCCTGTGAGCACTGGGTGCAGCAGGCTCACCCAGGCGTGGACGTCGCGCTCTACACGGGTGGGCAGGAGCGCTACCCGCTGCTGATGGCGGTGGAGTAGCCGTGCCAGCTGGAGTTCGGGTCACGTGGGACTCGCCGGTGGCAGCCGTCGGCGGCAAGCACTACAAGAAGATCGTCAAGGCCACCGGGGTCGAGACCGTGGGCGACCTGCTGGGCATCTTCCCGCGCCGCTACGTGCGCAAGGGCTCGCTCAGCGAGCTCGAGGAGCTCCGCGAGGGCGACCTGCTCTCGCTGGTGGGCGAGATCGTCAGCAGCGTGCAGAAGTCCTACCAGGACAAGCGCACCCGCCGGACGGCGTACCGCCTCGAGGTGCGGGTCCGGGCCGAGGACGGCAGCCTCTCGCTCACCTACTTCGACCGCCAGAAGCACACGGCCGACTGGCGCGCCGCAGAGCTTGCCAAGGGTCGGGTGGGCCTGTTCAGCGGCCGGCTGAAGTGGTTCAACAACAACTGGCAGCTCACCAACCCCGACTCGCGGATGTACGGCGCCGCCGCCGAGGACGCCTACGCCTCGATGCCGGACCTGATCCCCATCTACTCCTCGGCGGCCGCCGTGAACACCTGGCAGCTCGAGGAGACCATCGCCACCGCGCTCGACCTCGTCACCGACGTCCCTGACGTGCTACCGCCGACCGTGCGCGAGACCGAGGACCTCATCGACGTCGCCCAGGCCCTGCGCTGGATCCATCGGCCCGACAACTTCGGGCAGAAGACCAGGGCCGCCGACCGGCTCAAGTACGACGAGGCCTTCGTGACGCAGACCCTCCTCGCCCAGCGCCGCGCGGCCATCGAGGCCACCGTCGCCAACCCGCGGCCCGGTGCCGCCGGAGGGATCCTCGACCGGTTCGACCAGCGGCTCCCCTTCGCCCTCACCGACGGACAGCGCAGCGTGGGCGAGGAGATCGCCGGCGAGCTCGGCCGGGGCCACCCGATGCACCGGCTGCTGCAGGGCGAGGTGGGCTCGGGCAAGACGGTCGTGGCGTTGCGCGCGATGCTCCAGGTCGTCGACTCCGGCGGCCAGGCGGCGCTGCTCGCCCCGACCGAGGTGCTCGCCCAGCAGCACCAGCGCTCGATCACCGCCATGCTCGGCGATCTCGCCCTCGGTGGCCTCCTCGGCGGCGCCGAGGGCGGCACCCGCGTCGCCCTCCTCACGGGGTCGCTCAACGCCGCTGCCCGGCGGCAGGCCCTCGCCGAGGCCGCGGGTGGCGAGGCGGGCATCGTCATCGGCACCCATGCCCTGCTGGAGGAGCGGGTGCAGTTCGCCGACCTCGGCCTGGTCGTGGTGGACGAGCAGCACCGCTTCGGGGTGGAGCAGCGGGCGGCGCTCAGCGCCAAGGCCGGGAGGCCCCCGCACGTGCTCGTGATGACCGCCACCCCGATCCCGCGCACGGTCGCGATGACCGTCTTCGGTGACCTGGACGCCTCGACCCTCAGCGAGCTGCCGGCCGGGCGTGGCGACGTGCAGACGACGGTGGTCCCGATCCAGGCGAGGCCCGAGTGGCTCGAGCGGGCCTGGCAGCGGGTGCGCGAGGAGGTCGCGGAAGGCCGGCAGGCCTACGTCGTGTGCGCGCGGATCGACCCCGACGACGAGCGCGAGGAGCAGGGGGAGGGCCGGCCTCCGCTGCGGGCGGTGGAGGAGCTCGCCCCGGAGCTCGCGGCCGGCCCGCTCGCCGGCCTTCGTGTGGACACGCTGCACGGCCGGATGGCGCCGGAGGACAAGGACAAGGTCATGCAGTCCTTCGCCGCCGGCGAGGTCGACGTGCTGGTCTCGACGACGGTCATCGAGGTCGGGGTCGATGTGCCCAACGCGACGGTGATGGTGATTCTCGACGCCGACCGCTTCGGCGTCTCCCAGCTCCACCAGCTCCGCGGGCGCATCGGCCGGGGTGGTCACTCCGGCCTGTGCCTCCTCGTCAGCGCGATCGACCCCGCCAGCACCTCGATGGAGCGGCTGCTCGCGGTCGCCGGCACCCGCGACGGCTTCGAGCTCTCCCGCATCGATCTCGAGCAGCGGCGCGAGGGCAACGTGCTTGGCATCGAGCAGAGCGGGGGCCGCTCCGGTCTCAAGCTGCTGTCCGTCCTGCGCGACGAGGATGTGATCGCGCGTGCCCGTGCCGCCGCGACCGCCCACCTGGCCTCCGACCCCGCCCTCTCCGGCAGCCCGGCACTGGCGCGGGCCACGCGCCGGCTCGAGGACTCGGAGCAGGCGGAGTACCTGGAGATGACATGACCACACCCCCCTCGGGAGCCACCGCGTGACCCGGATCATCGGTGGCTCCGCGGGCGGCCGGCGGCTCAGGACGCCTCCCGGCGAGGCCACCCGCCCCACCTCCGACCGCGTCCGCGAGGCGCTGTTCTCCGCCCTGGAGGCCGACCTCGGCTCCTTGGCCGGACTGCGCGTCCTCGACCTGTACGCCGGCTCGGGAGCCGTCGGGCTCGAGGCGATGTCGCGGGGTGCGGGGGTGGTCACCTCGGTGGAGTCGGACCGGCGTACGGCCAGGCTGGTGCAGCACAACGCCTCCACGCTCGGCTTCCACAAGGTGGAGGTGCTGGCGCAGTCGGTGTCCCGTGTCCTGGGTCAGCACCCACGGGCGCCGTACGACGTGGTGTTCGCCGACCCGCCGTACCCCATGGGGAACGAGGAGGTCGAGACGACGCTCGCGCTGCTCGTCTCCCACGGGTGGCTGGCTGTGGGCTCGGTCGTGGTCGTCGAACGTTCGGCGCGTAGCGTGGAACCCGCCTGGCCGCAGGGCCTGGTCCGCGAGCGGGAGAGGCAGTACGGCGAGACCGTGCTCTGGTACGTTCGCGCCGACTCCGCGGACCTCGAGGAGGATGAGGCCGCCGTGCAGGACGACGCAGGATGAGCCCATGACGCAGACCGACGCCGACGACGAGGAGCGCCCCGTGCGCAGAGCCGTGTGCCCCGGATCGTTCGACCCGGTGACCAACGGACACATCGACATCATCTCCAGGGCGTCGCAGCTCTTCGACGAGGTCGTGGTCGCGGTCGGCGTCAACAAGTCCAAGTCGCGTGCGCGGCTGTTCACCGCCGAGGAGCGGATGGCGATGCTGGAGAAGGTGTGTGCGGACTTCCCGAACGTCACCGTGGCCGGCTTCGAGGGCCTGCTGACCACGTTCTGCGAGGAGCGCGGCATCCGCGCGATCGTCAAGGGGCTGCGTGCCGTGAGCGACTTCGACTACGAGCTGCAGATGGCGCAGATGAACTCCTCGCTGGTCGACGTCGAGACGGTCTTCATCCCGACCAGCCCCGAGTACTCCTTCCTGGCGTCGTCACTGGTCAAGGAGGTCGCGGCCTTCGGTGGCGACGTCTCCGGGCTGCTCCCGCCCGACGTGCTGACCCAGCTGACCCGGCGCCTGGCGGAACGTGCCGCGGAGGACGAGGCCTGACGCGGACGGGTCCCCCGCGGCGCCCGTTTTGGTCGCACGGCGGATCGGCCGGTAGACTCCCGGAGTTCTGCATGTACCACGACGGAAGTGACACCTTGCGCAATCTCGACCCGAGAGCGCCGCTCGTGCTCGACACTCGCGAGCTCGGCCGCCGCCCGGGGTCGCAACGCAAGAAGTCGTTCTCCGCCGAGGCGCCTGCAGAGCTTGGCATCGAGATCCTGGGCGTTCCCGAGGGCAGCAGCATCGACATCGATCTGCGGCTCGAGGCGGTCATGGAGGGGGTGCTCGTCACAGGCACGGCGCGAGCCACGCTGGCGGGCGAGTGCGCACGGTGCCTGGAGCCGATCGAGGACACGATCACGGTCGATCTCCAGGAGCTGTTCGTCTATGACGACCCCCACCACGCCGCTCGCGAGAACGAACTGGACGACGAGGTCAGCCGGCTCGAGGGAGACCTGATCGACCTCGAGCCACTGCTGCGGGACGCGGTGGTGCTCGCACTGCCGTTCCAGCCGCTGTGCCGGGACGACTGTCCGGGTCTGTGCATCGACTGCGGTGCGCGGCTCGCCGACGACCCGGACCATCGGCACGAGGCGCCGGTCGACCCCAGGTGGGCCGCGCTCGGCAACGTTGCGGTGGACCCGGAAGAAGCCCCGTAGAAGGACCGGTCGGTAGCCTGCAGCAGGTATCACAGGCGCCACCCGCACGACCCAGCAACACCAACCGAGCAAGATCACTCGAACTCAAGGAGCAACCGTGGCTGTCCCGAAGCGGAAGATGTCGCGCAGCAACACGCGTCACCGTCGTTCTGCCTGGAAGGCTGTCGCGCCCACGCTCGTCACCTGTGCCAACCCGGCCTGTGGCGCCAAGCACCTGCCGCACCGTGCGTGCGCCGAGTGTGGGCAGTACGGCGCAAGGGCCGACCGTCGTCAGGTCCTCTGACGGCGAGCGCTGGGTTGCCAGTGGCGGCGGGCTCCGCCGACTCTGACGAGCTGCGGGCCTCACTCGGAGATCCCACGCTGGATCCCGAGCTGCTGGAGCTTGCCCTGACGCACCGCTCCTACGCGTACGAGAACGGCAACCAGCCGACCAACGAGCGCCTGGAGTTCCTCGGCGACTCGGTGCTCGGCGTGGTGATCACCGAGACGCTCTACCTCAACCACCCGAACCTCTCCGAGGGCCGGCTGGCCAAGCTGCGGGCTGCCGTGGTGAACGCGCGAGCGCTCGCCGAGGTCGCCCGCGCCATCGGGCTCGGCGAGCACATCCGGCTCGGCAAGGGCGAGGAGGCCACGGGTGGCCGCGACAAGGCCTCGATCCTGTCCGACACCGTCGAGGCGCTGATCGGTGCGGTCTACCTCTCCGGCGGCTTCGAGAGCGGCACCAAGCTGGTGCACCTGCTCTTCGACCCGATGCTCGAGGCGGCCGCCGCCATGGGTGCCGGTCTGGACTGGAAGACCAGCCTCCAGGAGCTCTGTGCCCTGCACGAGCTGGGCGTCCCCGAGTACGTCATCGAGGACGAGGGCCCCGACCACATGAAGACGTTCACCGCCCGCGTCCGCGTGGCCGAGCGGTTGCACGGTCACGGCGTCGGACGCTCCAAGAAGGAGGCCGAGCAGCAGGCCGCCGAGTCGGCCTACCGCACGCTCAGTGCCGAGCTGCCGGCCATCGGCCAGGACCCGACCCTGGAGGCGCTCGAGGGCGCCGCCCGCGACGGTGGCGCCCCGGCCGGTGACGACGCCGGCGTGCCCACGCCGGGCGATGCCTGAGCTTCCCGAGGTCGAGGTCGTCCGCCTCGGACTCGAGGCCCACGTGCTGGGCCACCCGATCAGCTCCGTGGAGGTCCTCCACCCGCGTCCCGTCCGCCGGCACCTGGCGGGTGCGGCCGACTTCGCGGCTCGACTGACCGGACGCACGTTCACCGCCGCCCGCCGGCGCGGCAAGTACCTCTGGCTCGCCCTCGACGACGGGGACGCGCTCCTGGGCCACCTCGGGATGAGCGGCCAGATGCTGGTGCAGCGCCCCGGCGTACCTGACGAACGGCACCTGCGGGTGCGGCTCTCGCTCACCCCGCAGGATGGCCCGGAGCTGGAGCTGCGCTTCGTCGACCAGCGCATGTTCGGCGGCCTGGCCCTCTCGGACGGGGGAGCGGTGCTGCCCCCCGAGATCGCCCACATCGCACGCGACCCGCTCGACGAGGACTTCGACGACAGCGCGTTCGTACGCCGGGTGCGCCACAGCGACTCGGGGATCAAGCGGATGCTGCTCAACCAGGGCATCGTCTCCGGTGTCGGCAACATCTACGCCGACGAGGGGCTGTGGCTCGCCCGGGTGCACGGTGAGCGTCCTGGCTCGCGGCTGAGCCGCGCCGACATCGAGCGCGTGCTGTCCGGCTGCCGCCAGGTGATGCTGGAGGCGCTCGCCCAGGGCGGCACCTCCTTCGACGCCCTCTACGTGAACGTCAACGGGCAGAGTGGCTACTTCGACCGATCCCTGAAGGCCTACGGCCGCGAGTCCGAGCCGTGTCCGCGCTGCGGTACGCCGATCCGCCGGATCGCGTTCATGAACCGCTCCTCATACTTCTGCCCGGTGTGCCAGCCGGTGCCTCGCGTGCGCCGCAAGCCGGCCGCCTGACGCTCCACTTGATGAAGCGCGGCGACGCGTGAGACTCTTGTAGACGGTCCGGACGGGCCGACCCCACGCTCCCTGGAAGGCACATTCATGGCCAAGGCGCTTCTCGGCTACTCGATTGGCCCCGACCCTCGGGTCGCGAACCGCCTGGCAGCGGAGAACCGTCTTCTCCGCCAGCGCGTGGCCGACCTCGA
Organism: Marmoricola sp.; assembly: GCF_025965085.1. Classification (GTDB taxonomy): domain Bacteria; phylum Actinomycetota; class Actinomycetes; order Propionibacteriales; family Nocardioidaceae; genus Marmoricola. The sequence continues at coordinate 7,462 of NZ_JAOPXP010000028.1, read as the reverse complement.
GCAGACCGTTCTGCGGCTCCAGAACGAGAACGACGCGCTCGCTGCTGTCGCCACCGAGTCGGTGGACCACGCAGTCGCGCACGACCGCTCGCTCGCCCGCACCTAGACCTACGCCGCCGAGGCCGACGCCGGCCATGGCTGTGCAGTAACCCGACGTCCGCAGAGTCGTTGGGCGGGCATGCGCCCCCTTCCTGTCGCCGCCGCCGTCGCCCTGCTGGCCGGCACCCTCCTGACCGGGGCCCCGGCCCACGCACACGGTGACCAGGAGCGAATCGCCCGCCAACGGGCACTCCTCAGCGCCGACCAGAACATCCCGCTCATCGCCAGCAACAACGTCGCCCTGGCCTCCAGCAACCCCTCCTCGGCGGGCATCTCCGGATGCTTCCTGTCGACGAAGCCGCTCTTCGTCCAGTCGAACCTCGACTCGGTCCGCGTCTACGACGTCTCCTCGCCCACCCGCCCGACCCTGACCGGTGTGCTCCCGTCACTGCAGTTCGAGAACGAGGCGATGAACTGCGGTGAGCGCAAGCTCTCCGACGGCAGCATCCGGCGGTTCGCCCTCGTCGGGATCGACCTCTACCAGGCGAGCACGGGCGACATCGAGCACACGAACGTCGGCGGCGGCGAGCTGATGGTCGTGGACGTGACCGACCCGACGAAGCCCAGGATCGCCGGTCGCGCACCGGGCTCCACGAGCACGCACACCCTGACCTGCGTCGTACGCACCGACTGCACCTACGCCTACAGCGCGGGCGACGACAGCACGGGCCGGTTCTCGATCTTCGACCTGCGCGACCTCGACCGTCCCGTGGAGCTCGACTCCGATGCGGCGACCGCCGGCGTGCAGGGCTTCGCGAGCCCGACCGCCGGCCACAAGTGGAACTTCGACGACGCCGGCTTCGGCACCCACACGGGGTTCAAGGGCGCCTCCATGTGGAGCACCGCAGACCCGCGGAAGCCGAAGCTGGTCACCACGACCGGACTGGCCGGCGGGGGCGAGGACCCGAAGTACCCCGGCTGGAACGACTTCATCCTGCACAACTCGCAGCGGCCCAACGCCAAGGCGTTCCGCAACGGTGCCGCGCCGTCGCTGGCCAACGGCAACGTGCTGCTCGTCACCGAGGAGGACTACGAGCAGACCGACTGCAGCCTGGCCGGCTCGTTCCAGACCTGGTGGGTCAAGCGGCTCGACGGCACCAAGGACGCGATCGTGCCGCTCGACAAGGTGGAGCTCGCCGACCTCGGCACCTACCCGATCCCGGTCGGTGCGTTCTGCTCCTCGCACTGGTTCGACTTCCACCCCTCCGGGATCGTTGCGGCGGGCTTCTACGGCGGAGGAACCCAGTTCGTCGACGTGCGCAACCCCAAGGACCTGAAGTCCTACGGCCACGCCACGTGGGGCGCCTCGGAGGTCTGGGACTCCTACTGGATGCCGGTCTACTCCACGTCGGGGGTGATGACGGCCAAGAAGACCAACCTCGCCTACTCGGTCGACCTGGCTCGTGGGATCGACGTCTACCGGGTCGACCTGCCCGGGACGACCTGGGACACCGCCGTGGCCTCGGTCGCCCCCACGGGTGGCAGCTGGACGAGCGCCCCGCTGGTGGGCGTGGCTGGTGCGCTGGTCGTGGCAGCGTTCCTGCGTCGTCGTACGGCGAGCAGGGGTGCCGTGGCCTGACCTCCCGGGCGGCGCGGGGGGACATATGACTTGTCCGCCCTCGCCGCGCTCTGCGAGCATCGAACGTTGTGCGCAGATCTGTGGTCGAGACGGTGGTCCCCGCTCGTCTCGGCCGCTCGTTCCGCTGGCTGCTGGGGTCGAGCTGGATCAGCAACATCGGCGACGGCATCATCTTGGCGGCCGCTCCGCTGCTGGTGGCCTCCGAGACGCGTGAGCCGTTTCTCGTGGCGTCGGCGTGGACGCTCCAGTTCCTCCCGACGGTGCTGTTCAGCCTGCCCGCAGGTGTCGTGGCGGACCGGGTGGACCGCCGCCGGCTGATCGTCCTGGCGAACATGGCCCGGGTGGCGGTGCTCGGCGTGCTGGTGGCCACGATCGTCTCCGGCCAGGTCAGCATCGCCGTCGTCCTCGGCTCGGTCTTCGCGCTCGGGATCGCGGAGACCTTCGCGGACACCACTACCGCGACGCTGCTGCCGATGATGGTCCCCAGACGTGACCTCGGCATCGCCAACGCCCGGGTCATCGCCGGCATCGTGACGCTCAACCAGCTCGTCGGGCCGCCGGTGGGCGCGCTGCTGTTCGGCCTCGGGCGGTCCTACCCGTTCATCACCCAGATCGTCTGCGTCGCGACGAGCATCCTGCTGGTGCTGCGCATCCAGCTCCCCGAGCACGGAGGGAGCAGGACGACCGAGCGGCGCTCGATCCGCACGGACGTGCGCGAGGGACTGGTCTGGGTGTGGCACCACGCGGCCGTGCGCACCCTGGTGCTGACGATCGTGACCTTCAACGTGACCTTCGGGGCGGCCTGGTCGGTGCTGGTGCTCTACTCGCTCGAGCGCCTCCACCTGGGTGAGATCGGCTTCGGCCTGCTCACCTCGGCCATGGCCGCCGGCGGCATCCTCGGCACGGTCTCCTACGGTTGGCTGGAGCGGCACGTCAGCCTGGGCAACATCATGCGCGGCGGGCTGGTGATCGAGACCGTCACGCATCTCGGGCTGGCGTTGAACCGGCTCCCGTGGGTGGCGATGGCGATCATGTTCGTCTTCGGCGCACACGCCTTCGTCTGGGGCACGACGTCCGTGACCGTGCGCCAGCGCGCGGTCCCGACCGGGTTCCAGGGTCGTGTCCAGGGCGTCTACATGATCGGTGTCACCGGCGGCATCGTCGTCGGCTCGGTCGTCGGAGGCCTGATCGCCGACAGGTGGGGAGTGACCGGGCCGTTCTGGTTCGCGTTCGTCGGCTCCGCGATCTTTCTCGCGCTGATCTGGGGCCAGCTGGTCCACGTCGCGCACGCCGACGAGGAGATCGTCGCCCAGGACCCGGCGGGTGGAGCGGGGTGGGCACACCACCCGGCACGCCTCCCCGAAACCGACCTCCCTCATGGTTAGGGTCGAGGGGCTGACCTTCCCCGGCGCAGCGTCCTGACCCTCGCGGGTCTGAGAGGATGCCGCGTCCAGCACCTGTCGGACGCCCTTCACGTGGAGGGGCGACGCCTCATCTGGGAGGGCACGTTGTACCTCAAGAGCCTCACGCTCAAGGGCTTCAAGTCCTTCGCCTCCTCGACGACCCTCCAGCTCGAGCCCGGCATCACCTGCATCGTGGGACCCAACGGCTCCGGCAAGTCCAACGTCGTCGACGCCCTCGCCTGGGTGATGGGCGAGCAGGGGGCGAAGTCCCTGCGAGGCGGCAAGATGGAGGACGTCATCTTCGCGGGCACGTCTGGCCGCCCGCCGCTGGGCCGGGCCGAGGTGCAGCTGACCATCGACAACGCCGACGGTGCGCTCCCGATCGAGTACACCGAGGTCACGATCAGCCGCACCATGTTCCGCAACGGCGGCTCGGACTACGCCATCAACGGCAACAACTGCCGCCTCCTCGACGTGCAGGAGCTGCTCAGCGACTCCGGCATCGGCCGTGAGATGCACGTGATCGTCGGACAGGGGCAGCTCGATGCGATCCTGCACGCGACGCCCGAAGACCGGCGCGGGTTCATCGAGGAGGCCGCCGGGGTCCTCAAGCACCGCAAGCGCAAGGAGAAGGCGCTCCGCAAGCTCGACTCGACCGAGGGCAACCTCACCCGGCTCAGCGACCTGCTCAGCGAGATCAGGCGCCAGCTCAAGCCGCTCGGCCGGCAGGCCGAGGTGGCGCGTCGGGCCCAGACCGTGCAGGCAGACGTGCGCGACGCCCGGGCACGCCTGCTGGCCGACGACCTGGTCACGGCCCGAGTCTCGCTGGAGCAGGAGCTGGCCGACGAGTCGGTGCTGCTGGAGCGACGTGCCGAGGTCGAGGCCGCGCTCACGGCTACCCGCGAGACCGAGGCCGCCCTCGAGGCTGCCCTGCGCGAAGACCTTCCGGCGCTGTCCCTCGCCCAGGAGACGTGGTTCGGCCTGTCCGGCCTGCGCGAACGTCTCCGTGGCACTGCAGGCCTGGCCGCCGAGAGGGTCCGCAACGCGGCGTCACAGCCCGAGGTGCCCGCCGGTCGCGACCCCGACGAGCTCGAGGCGGAGTCCGTCCGCGTCCGCGCGCAGGAGGACGCCATCGACACCGAGGTGGCCGCCAACCGCACGGCACTCGAGGGCGCGGTGAGCGCCCGGCAGGCCGCTGAGCTCGCGTTCACCGAGGAGGAGCGGCGGGTCACCGGGCTGCAGCGGGCAGCCGCCGACCGTCGCGAGGGCATGGCCCGTCTCCACGGTCAGGTCAACGGACTGCGCAGCCGCGCCGCCGCCGCGGAGGAGGAGGTCGGCCGGCTGGCCCAGGCCCACACCGATGCCGTCGCCCGAGCCGAGCGCTCGCAGCAGGACTTCACCTCGCTGGAGTCCCGCGTGGCCAGTCTCGACGCCGGCGAGGAGGGCCTGGACGCGGAGCACGAGGCGGCCAGCGCCCTGCTCGGGGACATCGAGGACCGGCTCGAGAAGCTCCGGTCGGAGGTCACCGCCGCGGAGCGGGAGCGCAGCTCGTTGAGCGCCCGCAAGGAGGCCCTGGAGATCGGCCTGAACCGCAAGGACGGGGTCGGTGCACTGCTCGCGGCCACCGACTCGGTCAGCGGTCTGCTCGGCTCGGTCGCAGCGTTGCTCAGTGTCCGTTCCGGCTACGAGACGGCTGTCGCTGCCGCGTTGGGAAGCGCGGCCGACGCGGTCGCCGTACGCGATGTCGACGCGGCCCTGGGTGCCATTGCCCACCTCAAGGACGACGACCTGGGCCGCGCCGGCATCCTGCTCGGCGGCGCCGACGTCGACGGCTCGGTGTGGCCCAGCCTGCCGGCGGGCGCGACGTACGCCATGGACGTCGTGGAGTGCCCCGACGACCTGCGTCCTGCCCTGTCGCGGCTGCTGCACAAGGTCGCGCTCGTGGACGACCTGGACGCGGCGAGGGCCCTGGTGCGCGAATCGGCGGACCTGGTGGCGGTCACCCTTGACGGCGACCTGCTGGGTGCCCACTTCGCGGCCGGGGGCTCCTCCAGCCAGCCCAGCCTGATCGAGGTGCAGGCCGCCGTCGACGAGGCCACCCAGCAGCTGGTCACGGCCGCGCACACACTCGAGCGCCTCGGCTTCGACGTCTCGACGCTGGAGCGCGAGCGTGAGGAGGCGCGTCGCCGTGTCGACGTGGCCCTCGCCAAGCTGCACGAGTCGGACGCCACGCTGGCAGCGGTCGCCGAGGAGCTCGGCCAGTACAGCTCCCAGGCGCGCAACGCCCGCGCCGAGGCTGCGCGCCTCGACCAGGCCATCGAGGCCGCCCGGGTCGCGCGCGACAAGGACCTCGAAGGACTCGCCGAGCTCGAGGCCCGGCTGGCAGCTGCCGAGGAGGCCCCCGAGGAGGAGCCGGACACCGCCGACCGCGAACGTCTCAGCCAGGAGTCCCGCACCGCCCGCGCCGTCGAGATGGACGCTCGCCTGGCCCTGCGCACGACCGAGGAGCGGGCCCGCGCCCTGCACGGCCGCGCCGACACCTTGCTGCGCGCAGCACGGGCCGAGCGTGAGGCCCGGGCGGCGGCCACGGCCCGTCGAGAGCAGCTGCTCCGCGAGGGACGGATGGGTGAGGCCGTGGGCCGCGGCGTGGCGGTGGTGCTGGCCCGGCTCGAGGAGTCCATTGCCCTGGCGGCGGCCGAGCGGACGCGGGTGGAGCAGGGGCGGGCCGCGCGTGAGCAGGAGCTGCGGGAGGCGCGCGAGCAGCTGCGCGACCTGGGCCGCGAGCTCGACGAGCTGGTCAGCTCGGTGCACCGCGACGAGATGGCGCGCACCCAGCAGCGGATGCGCATCGAGCAGCTCGAGGAGCGCGCCCTCGACGAGCTGGGCCTGGACAGCGAGGGACTGGTCGCCGACTACGGCCCCGACCAGCTGGTCCCCTTCACCGGCGAGGTCGCCGAGGGGCAGGAGCTCCCCGAGCCGGTGCCCTTCGACCGCGAGGAGCAGACCAAGCGGTTGCGCACGGCTGAGCGTGCGCTCGCCCAGCTGGGTCGCATCAACCCCCTCGCACTCGAGGAGTTCTCCGCGCTGGAGGAGCGCCACAGGTTCCTCACCGAGCAGCTCGAGGACCTCAAGAGCACCCGCAAAGACCTCCTGGACATCGTCTCAGAGGTCGACGAGCGGGTCGAGCAGGTGTTCACCGAGGCGTACGCCGACGTCAGCCTGGCCTTCGACTCGACGTTCGCCCGACTGTTCCCCGGCGGCGAGGGGCGACTCGTCCTGACCGACCCCGGCAACATGCTGAACACCGGCATCGAGGTGGAGGCCCGCCCCGCGGGCAAGAGGGTCAAGCGGCTCTCGCTACTCTCGGGAGGTGAGCGCTCGCTGGTCGCGGTCGCCTTCCTGGTCGCCCTCTTCAAGGCGCGACCCTCCCCGTTCTACATCCTCGACGAGGTCGAGGCGGCTCTCGACGACACCAACCTCGGGCGGCTGCTGGAGATCTACGAGGAGCTGCGTGAGAACTCCCAGCTGCTGGTGATCACCCACCAGAAGCGGACCATGGAGGTCGGCGACGCGCTCTACGGCGTGACCATGCGCGGCGACGGCGTCTCGGCGGTCATCAGCCAGCGGCTGCGCGAGCAGGAGTCGGCGTGACCACGGGCAGCGAGACACCGGGCCCCCAGACACGGGGCCCCCAGACACCGGGCCCCCAGACACCGGGCACCGAGACACCGAAGCGGACCCGACCGAGGCGTGAGGACTACGTGGTGTGGCGCCAGGCGACCACCCGCTGGGCCGACGACGACGTCTACGGGCACATGAACAACGCCCGCTACTTCGAGCTGATCGACACCGCCGTGAACGCCCACCTGACCCAGGCCACGGGCACCGACATCCGCTCGCTGCCGGCGATCGGGGTCGTCGCCGAGGTCAGCTGTCGCTACTTCCGCGAGATGGGCTACCCGGCGCCGGTGGACATGGGAATGGTGGTCGACAGGGTCGGCACGTCCTCGGTGATCTACCGGATCGGGCTGTTCCAGGGCGATCCCGAGGGGGAGGGCGCCGAGGCGTCGGCCGAGGGACGGTTCGTGCACGTCTACGTCGACAACACGGTCGCCGCCGGCTCCGGGCGACCCGTCAGTCCAGTCCCCGAGCAGATCCGTCGGGCCGTCGTACCCCTGCTCAGAGGGTGACCGAGCCCGTGTTTGACTAGAGGCTCGTGGACGGGGAGAACGCCCGCCCCACCGCACCGAGTCTTCCCCGACGAAGGAGCTCCCTGATGGGAACCATCGTGGTCGTGCTGCTGCTCGCCCTCGTGCTCAGCGCAGCCGTCCTGTTGTACGCCGCCTATCCCTACCGCGGGGAGGACACCCCGCTCACCCCA
>NZ_JAOPXP010000094.1 GCF_025965085.1 Marmoricola sp. | reverse complement strand
CGACCCCGTCATCCTGCCTCTCCAGGACCGGTTGGCCGCCATCGACGCGGCGTCGGTGCCGCTGCTGCAACCCCCGCCCAGCGCGAGTCCGAGCCCGACGAACTGAGGCTCGTCGGCCCGCTGCGCTAGGACGGAGTGGGCTCCTCGGCGGCACCGGCTTCGGCAGCCGGCTCGGCCTCGGCGACCGGTGTGGGGCGAGCGGGCGGCTTGGGGTCGAGGATCGCCCGCGTGAGCAGGGGCGCCATGATCTCGACCTGCCAGGTGCGTGCACCGAGTCCCAGGAGCTCTGCTGCCACGGCGGTCTCCATCTCAGCGCGGTCCGCCGACGGCGGCTTCCACAGCACGCGACGCAGGTAGTCCGGGGTCAGCAGGTTCTCGACGGGCACCTTGCGCCGCTCGGCGAAGTCGTTGACCAGCTCGCGTGCCGTCGCCAGACGCGCAGCGGCGACCGGCTCGCGCTCGGCCCACACCCGCGGCGCGGGCGGACCGTCGGAGCGGACGGCCAGTGGAGGCAGGTCGGAGTCCCGCAGCTGGCGGGCCCGCTCGAGCGCCGCGATCCAGCGGTCGGCGTACCGCCGTGCTCCGCGGCCGTGGAAGCCCTGGGTCTCCAACAGTGCAGAGGCCGTGCCCGGCATTGCGTTGGCGGCGATGATCAGCGCGGAGTCGGGAACGAGTCGTCCCGGTGTGGTGTCGCGCTGCTGCGCGATCTCGTCACGGGTGGTCCACAGCTCGCGGACGGCGGCGAGGGCGCGCCTGCCCTTGGCCTTGTGGATCCCGGATGTGCGCCGCCACGGGTCCACCCGCGGCGGGGGCACGTGGTCGATGAGGTGCTGGAACTCCTGCGCCGCCCACTCGGACTTCCCGGCCTCCTCGAGCTCGGCGACGAGGACCTCGCGCAGCTCGAGCAGCACCTCGACGTCGAGGGCGGCGTACTCCAGCCACGGTGGGGGAAGCGGACGCTTGGACCAGTCCACCGCGGAGTGCTCCTTGCGCATGGAGCGCCCCATGATGACCTCGACGAGGGTGGCTAGGCCGACGCGCGGGTAGCCGAGGAGGCGGGCGGCGAGCTCGGTGTCGAAGAGTCGCGTCGGCACCAGCCCGACCTCGCGCAGGCAGGGGATGTCCTGGCTCGCGGCGTGCAGGATCCACTCCGCGCCGCCGAACGCCGCGTCGAGGGGCGCCAGGTCCGGGTAGGCGATCGGGTCGATCAGCGCCGTGCCGGATCCTTCGCGTCGGAGCTGGATCAGGTAGGCGCGGGGGGAGTAGCGGTAGCCAGAGGCACGCTCGGCATCGAGGGCCACCGGGCCTGACCCATCAGCCACCCGGCGTACGACGTCCGCGAGCTGTGGCTCGGTCTCGGTGATCTCCGGGAGGCCGTCGCGCAGGGTGAGCAGCGGGACGGGCGCGGCCCGGTCGCCCGACGACTCGGGAGCAGTCTCAGCAGGTTCGTGCTCGGTGGCAGCCGGGTCGGTGGGTGCAGGTGGTTCGGTCTCCTCCGCCGCCATCAGCCAGTGCCACGTTGTCCACGTCGGGACGGCATGGTCGCCACGCCCTCGGGCACGGGCGGGAGGCCCACCGACGTGCACAGCAGCTCACCCCATGCCTCGACGTGCGAGGTGAGGTCGCCGACGGGCGACCAGGAGGCACGGATCTCGAGCTGGGCCGTGGGTGCCTCGTCGGCCATGCCGCCGAAGCTCTCGGAGCTCACGCAGGTGACGCTGCCGCTGGGCACGGAGTACTCCGCGCCGTGTGCCTCGAGCGCCTCGGTCAGCCAGCTCCAGCCGACACCGGCCAGCATCGGGTCGCTGACCAGCTCAGGGTCGATCTCGGCGCGGGCGTAGGCCACGCATCGGAAGGTGCCGGCCCACGCGTCGTTGCCCGCGGGGTCGTGCAGCACGACGATGCGACCCGAGCCGACGTCCTCACCGCCGACCGTCACGTCCGCGGACAGCGCGGAGGCGAAGGGAGCGATGCGCTGGGGTGCGGGCATCTCCTCGACGAAGAGCTCGGTGCGGAACTTCGCAGCCCGCAGCTGCGCCACCGCACGACTGAACTCAGGGGGAGCCACGGGTGGCTCGATGCGGGGTTGCTCGGGTGCCGCCATGTCGACAGGTTAGGCCGACCCGCCGGTGCCGGGGACTCGACTCGCCGCCTGACCTGCGAAGATCAGGCCCATGCCCGCCGCGTCGACGAACAACCCGGAACTGTACGAATCGCCCTTCCTGAAGGCGGCCCGCAGCGAGCCGGTGCCGCACACCCCCGTGTGGTTCATGCGGCAGGCGGGCCGTTCGCTGCCCGAGTACCTGAAGATCCGCGAGGGCGTCACGATGCTGGACTCGTGCACGCGGCCCGAGCTGGTGGTGGAGATCACCATGCAGCCCGTACGCCGCTACGGCGTGGATGCGGCCATCTTCTTCTCCGACATCGTGCTGCCGCTGAAGGCCGTCGGCGTCGACCTCGACATCGTCCCCGGTGTGGGCCCGGTCGTGGCCAGGCCGGTGAGCACCCTCGCCGACGTCGCGGCGATCCCGGACCTGACCCCGGACCACGTCCCGTTCATCACCGAGGCGGTGCAGGGGCTGGTCGGCGAGCTCGGCAACACCCCGCTCATCGGGTTCGCCGGCGCCCCGTTCACGGTGGCCTCGTACCTCGTCGAGGGTGGGCCCTCCAAGGAGCACGCGCGGACCAAGGCCCTGATGTTCGGTGCCCCGGACGTCTGGGACGCCTTGATGCGCAAGATCTCCGGCATCGCCGCGGCCTACCTCGAGGTGCAGGTGGAGGCCGGAGCCTCGGCCGTGCAGCTCTTCGACTCGTGGGCCGGCGCCGTCACGCGCGAGGACTACCGGACGCACGTGCAGCCGCACTCGGCCCGGGTGCTCGAGCGCATCGGGGAGACCGGCGTCCCGCGCATCCACTTCGGTGTCGGGACCGGCGAGATCCTCGACCTGATGGGCGAGGCGGGGGCCGACGTCGTCGGCGTCGACTGGCGGGTGCCGCTCTCAGCCGGCGTCGAGCGCGTCGGTGGGCGGGCGGTGCAGGGCAACCTGGACCCCACGCTGGTCTTCGCCCCCACCGAGGTCATGCTCGACCGCGCCCGTGCGGTGCTCGAGGCGGGCGCCGCGGCCCCGGGACACATCTTCAACCTCGGCCACGGCGTGATCCCGTCGACCGACCCCGACCAGCTCGCCCGCCTCACGCACTTCGTGCAGGAGGAGTCCCGGCGCTGACCGGTCCGGCGCCGAGCCTGCGGCGTACGACCAGCCAGAGGGGTACCCCGAGCAGGAGCAGCACCACTGCGAAGGGGAGCGCCGCGCCCAGCACGGTCAGCAGCACGACGACCGCGCCCTTCATCGCGCTCCAGCCGCCGTCCAGCCCGGCCAGGAACCCTCGGGCCGAACGGTCGCCGGGACCGATGTGGCCGATCTTGCTGAGGTAGACGTCGATGGTGCTCAGGGACGTCTGGTCGGCGAGGTAGGCCTGCTGCGTCTTCAGCGAGTCCAGGTCGGCCTGCCGCCGGGCGAGGTCGGACTCGATCGCGATGACGTCGCTGAGCCTCCGGGCCCGGGCCAGCAGGTTCTCGATCTGGCGGATGCTGCGCTCGGCGGCCCGCACCCGCGCCTCGTTGTCGATCACCCTCGTCGTGACGTCCTCGGACGTGCGACTCTGCTGCTCCAGCCTGCCCAGCCCGGCGAGGGCCGTCATCGCCTCCGCGAACCTCGACGACGGCACGCGGAGGGTCAGTGTGGACTCCGTGATCCGGCCGCGGTCGTCGCCGCTGCTCTGCTCGTCGGCGACGGTGCCGCCCCAGGCGGTCACCAGCCGCATCGCCTCCGACCTGGCCCGGGTGATCGAGTCGGGGTGCAGCGTGACCTGGCCGGTGGAGACGACCGCACGGTTCATCGGCTCGGTGGCCGCGGCCGGAGCGCCGAGGGCGCCGGCGCCGGCGAGGCCGCGCTTGAATCCCGTCCCGTCCGTGGCCGCCTTGCTGGTCGCCGCCGTGCTGCCCGCGGAGGTGGGGGCGGACGGGCCGCTGCTTCGCCGGAAGGTCGAGACCGCGAGAACCGCGACGAGCACCAGGAGTGCGACGAGCAGCGAGACCCGCAGGTTCTTCTTCATGGGCCTGTGACGTGGCCGAGCTCCGATCGGTTCCCACGGCTGGACGCGGCAGCGGTCGAGGGTGGGTCGTGCCCCGGGGGTGGCTGTGCCACGCTTTCCGCGTGTCCCAGAAGGTGTCTCCCCACGCGTCGCGGCCCACGCATCGGCGACGTGTAGCGGTCATCGGCGGCGGTGTCTCCGGACTGGCAGCGGCGCACCGGGTCGCCCAGGACCTCCCGGACGCCGAGGTCCTGGTGCTGGAGGCCTCGACCCGGCTCGGCGGCAGCCTGCACCGGGCCGAGGTCGGCGGCGTCGTGGTCGACGTGGGTGCCGAGGCGATGCTCAACCGCCGGCCGGAGGCCGTGGACCTGGCCGTCGAGGTGGGACTCGGGCCCGACCTGGTGCACCCGGCCACCATCTCGGCGAACCTCTGGAGCCGCGGCCGGCTGGTCCCGATGCCCCGCACGATGATGGGGGTCCCGCTCGACCTCCGGGCGTTGGACGGCGTGATCTCGGCCAAGGGACAGGCTCGGGCGGCCCTGGACAACGTGCTGCCGCCCACGGTGCTCGGCGACCGTGACATCAGCGTCGGCGACCTCGTGGAGGAGCGGCTCGGCAAGGAGGTCGTCGACCGCCTGGTGGAGCCACTGCTGGGCGGGGTGTACGCCGGCCACGCCCGCGAGATCTCCGCCCGGGCCGCCGTACCGCAGCTGGTGGCGCTGCTCGAGCTCGACCGGTCGCTGAGCCGCGCAGCCGCTGCTGCGGTCCCACCGCCCGACCCGTCCACCGCCCGGCCCGTGTTCGCCGGCGTCCGCGGGGGCGTGGGCCGGCTGCCGTCGGCGATCGCCGCTGCGTCGGGAGCCACGGTGCGCACCGGCGCGACCGTGCGTGACCTGGCCCGGCGCGCGGAGGGCGGCTGGAACCTCGTGGTGGGGTCCACACGGGATCCCGAGGTGGTGCAGGCGGACGCCGTCGTCCTGGCCACGCCCGCCCGCGCGACGGCCCGCCTCCTCACCGACGTCGCGCCGACCGCGGCACTGGCCCTGGCGGGGATCGAGTACGCCTCGATGGCCATCGTCACCCTGGCCTTCCCTGCGCGCGCCTTCCCGGAGGTCGCGGGGTCCGGCTTCCTGGTCCCACCGGTCGACGGCCGGTCGGTGAAGGCCTCCACGTTCTCCTTCGCCAAGTGGGGCTGGGTCCGCGAGGCCGGTGTGGCCGCGGGGGAGGAGATGCTCGTGCTGCGCTGCTCCCTGGGACGTCACCGCGAGGAGCGGGTGCTGCAGGTCGCAGACGAGGAGCTCGTCGAGATCGCGCTGGCGGACCTGGCCGACGCCGTCGGGCTCTCGGTGCGCCCGGTCGACAGCCACGTCCAGCGGTGGGGCGGTGCGCTGCCTCAGTACGCCGTGGGCCACCTCGACCGGGTCGCGACCGTGCGGCGGGAGGTGGACGGGCTCGTCGGCCTGGCGGTGTGCGGTTCGGTGTACGACGGGATCGGGATCCCGGCCTGCATCGCCTCGGCCCGGCTCGCCGCGGTGAAGATCCTGCGCGACCTCGTCCCCGGCACCTGATCCGTCACTGGTCCGGCCACCTGGTCCACGCCGTGGGGGGCGCTGCCAGAATGGGGGCATGACCACCACCGGCAAGAAGGCCCGCGATCTCAACGACAGCATCCGCTACACGATGTGGTCGGTCTTCAGCCTCCGCGAGGTCCTGGGCGAGCACGCCGACCGGGCCGGCGAGGCGCGCGAGGTCGAGGAGCTGGTCGCCAAGCTCGAGGCCGACGACGTGCTCGTGCGCGGCGTCTACGACCTGGGCGGGCTGCGCGCCGACGCCGACCTGATGGTCTGGTGGCACGCGGAGCAGATCGAGCAGCTCCAGGAGGCCTACCACCGGTTCCGTCGTACGACCTTCGGCGCCCGCCTGGACCCGGTGTGGTCGCAGGTGGCGCTGCACCGGCCCGCCGAGTTCAACAAGAGCCACATCCCGGCGTTCCTGGCGGGGGAGGAGCCGCGCGACTTCGTCTGTGTCTACCCGTTCGTGCGGTCCTACGAGTGGTACCTCCTCGAAGACTCCGAGCGGCGAGCGATGCTCGCCGAGCACGGCCAGATGGCCCGCGAGTACAAGGACGTGCGAGCGAACACTGTGGCGAGCTTCGCGCTCGGCGACTACGAGTGGATGCTGGCCTTCGAGGCCGACGAGCTGCACCGCATCGTCGACCTGATGCGCCACCTCCGCGGCTCGGCGGCGCGCCGCCACGTCCGCGAGGAGGTGCCCTTCTACACCGGGCGCCGTCGTACGCCGACCGAGCTGGTCCGCGCGCTGCCCTGAGGGGTGTGCGGGCGGCCCCGCAGGGGTCAGCCCCCCGCGGGGACCTCGGCGGCCGTCAGCGTCACGGACACGGAGTTGATGCAGTAGCGCTGGTCGGTGGGCGTGCCGTAGCCCTCTCCCTCGAAGACGTGCCCGAGGTGGGAACCGCAGTTGGCGCAGCGAACCTCGGTGCGGACGCTGCCGAACGAGCGGTCCTCGATGTACTCCACGCGCTCCTCGGCCAGGGGCGCGAAGAACGACGGCCACCCGCAGTGCGACTCGAACTTGGTCTCCGAGCGGAATAGCTCGCTGCCGCACGCTCGGCAGCTGTAGACACCGACGGTCTTGGTGTCGGTGTACTCGCCCTTGAACGGGGCTTCGGTCCCGGCCCGGCGCAGGACCTGAAACTCCTCGGGAGTGAGCTGCTCGCGCCACTCGGCGTCGCTCTTGTTCACCTGGTAGCTCATGGGACCCATGCTAGTGACCGGGCCAAGCACTCGATTCCCGGGACGTGGGGTTGACGCGCCCGAGTGCACGCTTGTTCACTGACTCCTGCCATTGTTCAATCTCATCAGGAGGACTCGCACGTATGGTCGCTGAACGGGTCTCCTGGGAGAGTGTCCGCAAGATCGGGGCGCGCCTGACCACGCCGCTCCATCCCGACGACTACCTCTCACTGATCAACCCGCTCTGGACCTCGCGCGAGCTGCGCGGTCGGATCGAGGAGGTCATCCCCGAGACCGAGGACGCGGCGACCATCGTCATCCGCCCCGGATGGGGCTGGAGCTACGACCACAGCCCCGGTCAGTACGTCGGCATCGGGATCCAGGTCAAGGGCAAGTTCCACTGGCGCTCCTACTCGGTGTCGTCGCCGCCCAGGCGCTCCGGTCGCACCATCGCGATCACCGTGCGCGCGATGCCCGAGGGCTTCATGTCCGAGCACCTCGTCTCGGGCCTCGAGCCCGGCACGATCATCCGGCTCGCCGCACCCAACGGTGACTTCGTCCTCCCCGAGCCCCCGCCCGCGAAGATCCTCTTCCTGGTCGGCGGCAGCGGCATCACTCCGGTGATGGCGATGCTGCGTACCCTGGACCGTCGCCGCACCATGCCCGACGTGGTCCTCGCCTACAGCTCGCCCACCAAGGACCGGATGATCTTCCGCGACGAGCTGCTCGAGCTCAGCGAGAGGCACGACAAGCTGACGCTGCACGAGCAGCACACCGACTCCGACGGCATGCTCGAGATGAGTGACCTCGACCGGGTCTGCCCGGACTGGAAGGACCGCCAGACGTGGGCCTGCGGTCCGGGGCCGATGCTCGACGCGTGCGAGGAGCACTGGGAGCAGGCCGGCATCGAGGACGCCGTCCACCTCGAGCGCTTCACCCTCGAGCTCGGCGGTGACGGTGCGGAGGGCGGCACGATCACGTTCTCCAACTCGAACAAGTCCACGGAGGCCGACGGCGCCACCACCGTGCTGGAGGCCGGCGAGCAAGCCGGCGTCGGCATGCCCTACGGCTGCCGCATGGGCATCTGCCACACCTGCACGCTCACCCTCGTCGAGGGCACGGTGCGCGACCTGCGCAGCGGCGAGGAGTTCTCCGGCCCGAACGAACCGATCCAGACCTGTGTCACCGCAGCAGCGGGTGACTGCACGCTCGACATCTGACCGCACGCACACCGCACGACGACCACCGAAGGAGCACCATGGCCATCGCCGACGTGAAGGAGTACACCCACCTCACTCCCGAGGAGGTGGAGGAGCTCGGGCGCGAGCTCGACGCGATCCGCGCCGACATCGAGGAGTCCCGTGGCGACGACGACGCGGCATACATCAACCGGATGATCACGATCCAGCGCCGCCTGGCCACCGCCGGCCGGATCACGCTGTTCGCGAGCCGCTACAAGCCCGCCTTCGTCGCCGGGGCAGCGATGCTCGGTGTGGCCAAGATCCTCGAGAACATGGAGATCGGCCACAACGTCATGCACGGCCAGTGGGACTGGATGAACGACCCGGAGATCCACTCCAGCACCTGGGAGTGGGACACCGCGCAGCCCGCGGAGCAGTGGAAGCACTCGCACAACTACGTGCACCACCAGTTCACCAACGTCCTCGGCTTCGACAACGACATCGGCTACGGCATCCTGCGGATGGCGCGCGAGCAGAGGTGGCACCCGGTCAACCTGGGTCAGCCCGTCTACAACGCCC
Source organism: Marmoricola sp. (assembly GCF_025965085.1). GTDB lineage: Bacteria > Actinomycetota > Actinomycetes > Propionibacteriales > Nocardioidaceae > Marmoricola. Next base: position 2,059 of record NZ_JAOPXP010000094.1, on the reverse strand, counting down.
TTCTCGCCACGCTCTTCCAGTGGGGTGTCGCGCTGCACGACCTCGATCTCGAGGCGATCCGCAAGCGCGAGAAGGACCCGAAGCTGATGAAGAAGCAGCTCAAGCAGATCGGGCGCAAGATCAGGCGCCAGATCGGCAAGGACTACATCTTCTTCCCCGCACTGACGGGTCCGGCGTTCGCGCACACCATGGCGGCCAACGCGACGGCCAACCTGATGCGCAACCTGTGGTCCTACATGATCATCTTCTGCGGCCACTTCCCCGACGGGGCGCTGCACTTCACCGAGGAGGAGGTCGAGGACGAGACGCGCGCTGAGTGGTACCTCCGCCAGATGCTCGGCTCCGCGAACTTCACCGGCGGACCCCTCCTGCACATCATGTCCGGCAACCTCGGCTACCAGATCGAGCATCACCTGTTCCCCGACCTGCCCAGCAACCGCTACGCGGAGATCGGTGACCGGGTGCGCCCGCTGTGCGAGAAGTACGGGATCCCCTACACCACTGGCCCGCTCCACAAGCAGTACGGCCAGGCGCTGCGCACGATCCACAAGCTCGCGCTGCCGAACAACTTCACCGCTCCCAACCGGCACGACTACCCGGAGACCCCGGAGGTCCCGCGCGGCCGTCGCCGGGACGCCGAGCGGCCGGACCGTCGTACGGAGACCGGCGGGTGGACCTCGAGGGCGAGCGCGTGACGGCTGCCCCTCTCGACGACCTGCCCTTCGCGAGCAGGGGCGACCTGGGACTGGACAGGCGCAAGGTCACCCAGTGCGCGCTGAGCAGGATCTGCGGCGTGTGCGGGCAGAGCCTGGCGCGTCCGGTCGCGTTCCTGGGGAGCACCCTGGAGGCCGACCGCAACGAGTTCCACTTCCCGCCCTCACACGTCGGTTGCGCGGAGACGGCCCTGAGCGTCTGGGCGGGCAGCCGCAGCGCGGCACTGGGTCATCTCTCCCCGCCGGAGGGATGGGCGCTGGTGACGACCTCGGGGTTCGAGTACATCCGGCCGTCGGGGGAGTCCGACGACCGCCGCTCGGTGTTCTCGCCGAACTCGGTGATCTCGACGCGGGTCCTCGGGGGCTGACCTCCTGGCTGCTGCCCCTCGGGTCCTCGGCCTGAGTCGGCCGCACGTCTAGGGTCTCTTCATGGCCACTCCTGCTGTCGAGGTCGAAGCCGACGGTCAAGCGGTCCGGGTCACCAGCCCTGACCGCGTGATCTATCCCGCGACCGCGTCGACGCCCGAGATCACCAAGCTCCAGGTGGTCGAGTACTACGTCAGCGTCGGGGACGGGATCATGCGTGCCCTCCGGGACCGGCCGACCGCGCTGGAGCGCTGGACGAGCGGCGTCCACGAGGGCATCAAGCTGGCCACCGGCCGCGGCGACAAGAGCGACGCGTTCTACAGCAAACGGGTGCCCAAGGGCGCCCCGGCCTACGTCGAGACAGCCCGCGTGACGTTCCCCAGCGGACGCCCGGCCGACGAGGTCGTCTGCAGGAACCTCGCCACGGTGGCGTGGTGCGCCCAGATGGGAACGATCACGTTCCACCCGTGGCCGACGCGCAGCGGTGACAACGACCACCCGGACGAGCTGCGCATCGACCTCGACCCTCAGCCCGGCACCACCTTTACCGACGCGGTGCGCGTCGCCGGTGTCGCGCGAGAGCTGCTGGAGGACCTCGGCATCACCGGCTACGCCAAGACGAGCGGCAACCGCGGCGTGCACATCTACGTGCGGATCGAGCCGCGCTGGGACTTCGTCGACGTCCGGCATGCCGCGATCGGCTTCGGCCGCGAGCTGGAGAAGCGCGACGCCGGGGTCACCACCAAGTGGTGGAAGGAGGAGCGCGGTGAGCGCATCTTCGTCGACTTCAACCAGAACTCCCGCGACCGCACCATCGCCTCGGCGTACTCCCTCCGTCCGCTGCCCGGGGCTCCGGTCTCCACCCCGGTGACCTGGGACGAGCTGGCAGGGCTCACCTCACCCAGCGGGTTCAACCTGTTGACGGTGCCCGAACGTCTCGCCGACGGGGACCCGTGGGCCGGCATCGACGACGTGGCGCA